>JAYTTN010000311.1:0-1754 GCA_043745295.1 Fimbriiglobus sp.
GGTGGTCCCAAAGAAGACGAGAACTGGCAGGTCCGGCTGCGGTTTGTCCTTGCCCGGAACGGCCACGGGGCGGATGCCAGTGCCCACCCACTTCGGCGGCTGGCACCAGCGGCCGACGGCGTCGGCGGCCTTCAACTCCTCCGGCTGCCACAGCCAGATGCTGCCGTCCTGAGTGCCGAACGCGACCGTCTTGCCGTCGGCGGAGAAGGCGACCGCTTGCACGGTGCCGAAACTGGGGGCGTCCGGCGGCGCGGACGGCCACGTCAGCAGTTGCTTCGTCGCCCCGTCGAGCCGGCCGCGCTCCAGGATGACGACGCTGCTCGGTCGCAGGCCGAACCCGCCGACCGCCACCCGCTTGCCGTCGGCGGACAGGTCGAACGCCTTCACCCCGCCGAGTTGCTCCCGCCACGCCGGCCAGCGGAGGACTTCGGCCTTCGCCGGGTCGGCGTCCAGTCCGGCTTCGCCGTGCCGCCAGCCGGTGAGAACCTTGTCGTCGCCGGCCGCGAACAGCACGTCGCCGGCGGCCGTGAACCGCAGCTCATCGCACGACCCGTGGCGGCCGTCGCCGGCGCGGGGCACCACCTCCGGCTGCTCCCGCGACCGGCGGTCCAGTTGATCCTGGGCAGCGGCGGGGGCAGTCAGCAGGGCGGCGACGGCGAGGGCGTGGAAGGCGCGGGCGGGCATGGCGTCACCTGGGGAAGCGGGTTCACCTGGGGTATGCGATTCCGCCGGCGGCAGCGGACGCCGGTCACTCGTCCTCGTCGGCCACCTCGACGCCCTTGGCCACCTTCTCCACCCGCTCGATCACCCGCCGCACCTTGCGGTCGTAAGTGTTCAGCTTCCCGGCGATCTCGGCGGACGTGTACCCCTGAATCTTCAGTTCCAGCACGCTCCGCTCGAACGGCTTCAGCCGCTTCATGAAGTCCTCCAGCTCGTCCACCATCGCCACCGCCACGTCCGGCGTCGGCTCGTTTCCGGCCACCCGGTCGAACGGGTCGTTGTCGTCCCCGCCGCCGGCGACCTCGGCGTTCGGGTTGCGCTTGTCCGCCAGGTGGTATTGAATCCGCCGCAGCGTCTTGCGGACGGTTAATCGCACCAGCAGCTTGAACAGGTCGTCCTCCTGCTCGAACGAGAAGTCGCCGTCCTTCAGGTGGACGAAGAAGGTGCGGAAGGCCGACTGGATCACGTCCTCCGGGTCGAACCGGCTGACCATCCGCTGGCCGATCCGCCGCTTGGCCAGCCGCATCAGTTGCTCGCAGTAGCGGTCGAACAGCTTCTTGGCGGCGTCGTCGTCGCCGGCCTGGTAGCGGTTGGCGAGGGCGCGGTCGTCGGGCGAGTCGGCGTCGGGCATGGGGAACCCTCCGGAGCCGTGGGCGGCGGCGGTGGTGATTCTGGAAAGGTACGCCGCCGGCGGGCGATTCTCAAGGTGATTCGAGCGACGACCGGGGGGGCGTGGTCGGGAAAAGCGTCGGCGAAGTGTGTACAATAGCTTATGCGCTCCGTTTTGGGGTTTGTCAAATTAAAATGTGGAATTGGGTCCATATTTCTGAAAATGAGCGACGGGTTGTGGCCCACACAACGGAAAGCCGAGCGAAGCCCCCACCCTGTTCCGGAGCGGGAATCGTGATCTTGCGAGCCGCGACCGCCAGGGAGTGGCATCTGGTCCGACCCGGAAGCGTGAGCGACGGTCTTTGGGAAGAACCGTCTGGTCCGACCCGGAAGCGTGAGCGACGGTCTTTGGGAAGAACCGTCTG
>JAYTTN010000312.1:0-6343 GCA_043745295.1 Fimbriiglobus sp.
TCAGTTCGGCCAGGCGGTCGAGCAGGGACAGGGCGGGCATGGGCGGCCTCCGGGTGCGGAGACAACCCGATACCTCAGTCGCCCGACTCCGCCAACCTCAACCGCTGAGTAGCCCTGGGGGCTGACGCCCCCCGCTCGCCAAAATCCGCTGCCGCACCCCCGGGCGGCGGGCGGGCGGGTCAATCTGATGTAGCCGGCGGGAAATGGGCCGGCCAGGGATGGCGGCGGTCCGCGAGCCGCCGGTCAGCGGCCGCGCGGGAGGACGACGAAGTGGACGGCGACGGTCGCGGTCAGCACGTCGGCGATGCCGGCGGTGAGGGTGCCGGCGGCCAGTCCGGGCGGGCTTTCCCACGGCACGAACACGTCGAACGTCTTCGGCTTCGGCTGCCCGGCCCAGGTGAATTGGACCAGCGACTTGGCCACGCCGGCGCTCGCCAGGGTGAGGTGCAGGGCGACCTCGGCCCCGCGCGTCACCGGCTCGTCGGCGTGCCCGGCCCCGAGCAGTTCGACCCCCTTGTTCATCGCCCGGCACAGGGTGATGACGTTGTCGGACACGTCCGGCAGGTGGGCGTAGGCGATGAACTTGACCCGCTGGCCGGGGGCGATCTCCGGCGGGCCGAACACGCTCAGTTGCACGGCGTCGGCCGGGGCGCGCCAGAACGCCAGGCCGCGCACCAGCCCGCCGATGGCGCGGCGGGGGGCCGGCGGGACGACGACCGGCGGCCGGGTCATGCCGTCGCCGTCGCTCTTCGGGCCGGTGGTGTCCCACCCGACCGGGCGGGGCAGGTCGGCCGGGCGGGGCAGGACGGCGCTGGCCGTCGCCAGCCGGAGTGGGACGGCGGCGGGGACGGGCGGGGGGACGACGGCCGTGGGCAGCACGATCATCCGCGCCGGGGCGGTCGGCACGGCGGCCGAGACGGCCTTCCGCACCGGCGGCGGCGACGGGACCGGCGCGGGCACCGGCGTGGCGACCACCGGCAGGTCGAAATCGATCGCCCCTTCCGTGTCGCGCTCGACCATCGACCGCTTCCGCACCTGAAACGTCTGCGACAGCGCCATCGCGTCGCGGAGGGTGCCGGCCGAGACGGACAGGGGCAGCGGCTCCGGCGTCGCCTCCGCTTCCGCCCGCAGTTCGTCCCGCACCTGCGTCAGCGGCGGCCGGTCGCCCGGCGCTTTCGCCAGCAGTCGCTCGATCAGCCCGGCGACGGCCGTCGGCACGCGGGGGTTTCGCATCCGCACCGGCAGCGGGTCGCGGGTCTGGTGGGCGATCATCTTGTCCACCACCGACCCGTCCGGGAACGGCGGCTCGCCGGTGACGGCCAGGTACAGCACCGCCCCCAGCGAGTAGGCGTCGGCCGCCGGCGAGCGGACGGCCGGGTCGGCCACCGTCTCCGGCGGGGTGAAGTCCATCCGCCCCACCGCCGCGTGCGAGGTGGAGATGGTGTCGAACATGGAGTCGTCGTCGGTGTCGGCCAGGATGTCGCCCAGGCCGAGGTCGAGCAGGCGCGGCCGGTGGTCCTTGCCAATCAGCACCGCCGACGGCCGGATCAGCCCGTGGACCACACTGGCGGCGTGGCACGCGGCCAGTCCGTCGGCCAGGTCGGCGAACAGTCGGGCGGCGAACGCGGCCGGCAGCGGGTCGCGGGAAATGGCGCGGGGGAGCGGTTCCCCATCGACGAACGGCCACGCCAGGTAATGGACGCCGCCGGCCGTGTCCACGTCGGCCAGGGGGACGAGCGCCGGGTGCGGCGGCAAGGCGGCTAGCCGGGCCACGTGCCGCTTCGCCTCGCGGGACTTCCACAGGCTCCGCAGGGGCATCGCCCGCACGGCGAACCGGGTGCGGTCGGTGCGGTGAACGGCCCGGTAGATGGTGCCCAGGTCGTTCGCGCCGAGCGGGTCCTGGAGCAGGTACGGCCCGACGCTCAGCCGCTCGGCGTCCCCGGCGGCGGCCGTGCGCGCCTGGTACGGCGTCAGCAAGCCTTGCCGGGCGAGGTACTCGGCGAACGCCGCGCCGTCGGCGGCATCGTTCGCCGCCGTGAAGTCCGCCAGGGCGGACTGCAACCGATCCGCTTCCAGGACGAGCGCGGCGGCGAGGCCGTCCGCCAGGGCGGCGGCGTCGAGGGCGGCGGTGGCGGGGAGCGAAACCATGACGGGGGTGACGTTTTCGTGCGGGAGATCGCTGGCGTGGGCGCGCCGAACCGATTGGCGGACTATAGAACGAGGTTGGCCGCGCATCCAACGCCGTTCCCGCGCGCCCCCGGATTGCGGCCCGGACTGAATTCCGCGGCCGACAACTGTGTCTGTTAAGGGGCCTTGCTCCGTCCGGTACAATGTGTCAATAGCGGTCGATGCCCGCACCGCTTCCCGCCGAGAACCGCCATGAGCCGCCCCACCGCCCGCACGCCGGACCCCACCCCGTACCAGGCGATCCCGCTCCCGGCGACCGCCGCCGACCTGACCAGCGCCCGCCGCAAGCTGCCGCTGGTGGAGGCCATCGTCCGCGACATCGTCGGCACCAAGAAGGTGCTGGCCGAGTTGACGGCCGAACGGGACACCTTGGACAGCTTCCGCCGCGAGCTGACGTGGGCGTCCCGCAGTCGCCGGTACACGGTGACGGAGGAGGCGGCCCGCGCCGAGTCCACCTACGCCACCGCCGTCGGCGAGCTGTCCGAACTGGGCGTCGCCCTCGTGGACGCCGACGCCGGCGCGGTCGAGTTCCCGACCAAGATCAACGGCCAGCCGGCGGCGTTCAGCTGGCGGCTGGGCGAGGACGAGGTGCGGTTCTGGCGGCCGGCCGGCGACCCGTCCCGACGGCCGATCCCGGCCGAGTGGCGGGCCGGCTCGGCGCGGGGCCGAAACCAGCCGTGACGCCGCAACCGCCGGTATTTTCCCGGCTCCGCTTGCACCGCCCCCGGTCGTGATCTAGATAGTGGTGTCCGCGAGACGCGGCCGGGGTCGAACCGGCCGACGAGCGAACGGACCCCGGTTCGTGCCGACGGCGAACCGTGCTCACCCGCCGCGACCACCAGCGGCGGGGCACTCTTCACGAGTGCTTTCTCCGTTCCGAGGGGGGAACGGTTAGAGCGGCCAGGCTACCGGAGGGATGGACGGGACCCGAAAGTACGCTTGGTAGTCCGGGCAGTCGCAAGGCTGCCCGGATTTTTTTTGCGCGCGCGGTCGGGAAACCGGGAGCGGGTACGCCGAGGATTTCTCGTTTTCCCTTCGTGCTCTTGGCGTCCTTCGTGGTGAAAAACTTTTCCCGGCTGACATCACTGAACAGCTCTGTTCCTGGCATCTCGCCCGTCGCACGTCCATCGGGTATGATTTCTCACGAGCGCTCCTTTCCGGGCGGCGGATCGCGGCCCCTCAAACCTTGTCGCGGACAATGCGGGCATGGGACTTCCGAACGCGGAGCGGGCCAAGGTCGATCCCCGCAAACTCGCCGAGTACTGCCTGTCGCCGGCGCACCCGATCGGCAAGCACAAGGCGGCCGTCTTCCGAGCAGCCCTCGGGTCGACGGCCTCCGACGCCGGCGAGCTTCGAGACCAACTCCTCCGGGCGGCGGTGTCGGGACAAGCCGTCCCCGGTGCGGCCGACGAATACGGGCAGCGATTCGCTGTCGATTTCGAGGTGTCCACGGCGGTCGGGACCGCGACGGTTCGTTCCGCCTGGATCGTCCGCGCGGACGAGGACTTCACCCGGCTCACCACCTGTTACATCCTCACGAGTTGAGTCACCCATGAGAGTCCACATCGAGTTGCTCGACACGGTCGCGGTGGCGGCGGACATCCCGGCCCACGGGCTGACGGCGGGCGAGGTCGGCGCGGTCGTGGAAGTCCTCGGGCAGGGCGAGGCGTTCGAAGTCGAGTTCTGCGACCCGTCCGGAATGACTTACGGGTTGCACGCGCTCCGGGCCGATCAACTCATTCCCCTGCACACCCGCGGCAAGGCCCTGCGGCTCCGTGCGGAAGCCGCGTAGTCGGTGCCGCCTCTTCGCAACACCTGTACGAACAGGTGGCCATCCTGTCGCGGCTGGTGGAGCAACTTCAGGGGCAGGTGGTGGCGCTGGAAGGCGAACAGTCAAATGCGATTGATAGCATTCCGGAGGCGGCGTGATCCCCCAATTTTTGGCGTCTCTGGCTGGGCGGAGAAGGCGACTTGGGTTGTGGATCACCGAGTGTGGAAACGCCAAAAGGTGCAGGCGACCCTGTCAAATCGGCCACGATGTTGCCACCGTGGAGAGCATGTTGGGCCAGAGGCCAACAAGTGAATCGCAACCGTACTTCAATTCGGCCACGAAGTCGTCTTCGCGGAAGGGTCTCGGGTTACACATTGAGCGTGTAACCCGAGGGGTTAGCACTCACAGACACTATCCCACTCGTCTTCCTCCATCACGCCAACTTCTTGCGGAGCCACTCGGTGTAGTCCTTGACGAGACCGAGCGTGGCCCAGTCCCCACCCAGATTGGCCACCAAGAGCGAGTCGTTCGCGTTGATGTGGGCGTTGAGCGCGTTGCGAATCTGAGCGCTCGACGAGTTGGTCTCGACGAGCCACACGGATTCCACGCCGTGCCACCAGGTTCCCAGCGACTGGATGGCGACGTACAGTCCGGCGTAATCCTGGCCGGGTCGCCGCAGGTCGTAGGTGATGAGCTGCACCGCCATTGCTGATCCCTCCGTGACGGAAGCCTTGCCATGCAGAAGCCAGAACGGTACGATACCGTTGTTAAGTTGAAGGCACCCGCGGCAAACGGGTTGCTCGCACGGCATCGGTTGGGGCCGCCACCCCTTCCGATGCTGTCTTTATATACGCCACACGAGCCAGCAGAGCTCGAAATCCTGAAAATTTCAAAAGAAGGTGGTGCCAAGAATTGGATCGCTACCGTGAACGTCGCTGAATTCATGAGGCTCCTCGTGGTTCAGCCGGTCAAACTCTTCCCAATTCCAGCCTCTCGCATCGGCTTGCCACTTCGGCTATGATTTCCCCGTCGGCTCCTGCCTCTCTCCCCCGGTGATCCCATGCTCTCCCGCCGTCGGTTCTTGAAGTCCGCTGCTGTCGCGTCGGCCGCGCCGCTGGTCTGGTCCCACACCTCGCTCGCCGCGTCCGGCGACAAACTCACCCTCGGGTTCATCGGCGTCGGCACGATGGGCCGCGGGCACCTGGGCGGCTTCCTCGGCCGCGCCAATGTTGAGGTGGTCGCGGTGTGCGACGTGGTGAAGGAGCGACTTGACAGCGCCGCCGACACCGTCACCAAACGGTACGCCGACCGCACCAAGGCCGGCACCTACGCCGGGGTGAAGAAGTTCGGCGACTTCCGCGACCTGCTGAAGGTGCCCGGCCTCGACGCCGTCGTCATCGCCACGCCGGACCACTGGCATGCGATCCTCTGCCTC
This sequence comes from Fimbriiglobus sp., assembly GCA_043745295.1. Classification (GTDB taxonomy): domain Bacteria; phylum Planctomycetota; class Planctomycetia; order Gemmatales; family Gemmataceae; genus JALHQU01. The sequence continues at coordinate 5,394 of JAYTTN010000312.1, forward strand.
CAGGCCGCCGCCGCCGGCAAGCACATCTACTGCGAGAAGCCGCTCACGCACAACGTCGCCGAGGGCCGCGCCATCGTCGAGGCCGTGAAGAAGGCGAAGGTCGTGTTCCAGACCGGCAGCCAGCAGCGGAGCGAGTTCGGCGGGCACTTCCGCAAGGCCGTCGAGTACGTCTGGAACGGCCGCATCGGGAAGTTGAAGCGGATCCGCATCGGCGTCGGCGAGGGGGCGGTGCCGTGCGACCTGCCGACGCAGGACATCCCCGACGGCACCGACTGGGACTTCTGGCTCGGGCCGGCCCCGGAACGGCCGTACCACTCGGACCTGTGTCCGAAGGGCGTCCACCAGGGCTTCCCGGCGTGGCGGAAGTACCAGGAGTACGCCGGCGGGCAGATCGCCGACATGGGCGCGCACCACTTCGACATCGCGCAGTGGGCGATGGGCATGGACGGCAGCGGCCCGGTGGAAGTGATCCCGCCGGAAGACCCGAAGGCGGTGAAGGGGTTGCGGTTCCTTTACGCCAGCGGCGTCGAGATGATCCACAACCAGTTCGAGAAGGGGACCGACGGCAAGGAGATCAAGGCCGACTGCGTGTTCGAGGGCGACAAGGGCGTCATCCTGGTGGGCCGCGGCGGCATCAGCAGCCTGCCGGACACGATCCTGAAAGACCCCATCGGCGAGAAGGAGAAGCGGGTCTACCCGAGCAGCAACCACCACGCGAACTGGCTGGACTGCGTCAAGACGGGGAAAGAGACGATCTGCACCGCCGAGACCGGCCACCGCAGCGCGACCATCTGTCACCTGGGGAATATCGGCTACCGGCTGCACCGCAAGCTGAAGTGGGATCCGGCGAAGGAGGTGTTCGTGGACGACGCCAAGGCGAACGCCGAACTGACCCGCGAACCCCGCGCCAAGTGGAAGATTTGATCCGAGCCGGAAGCGCGAGCGACGGT
>JAYTTN010000313.1:0-6343 GCA_043745295.1 Fimbriiglobus sp.
ACTTGCGAGCGGGCGTGCCGACCCGCTCGCAAGCTCGCGGCGACGACGGATGCCGTTCCAAATCCACCCCGTTCTCAATGACCGCCACCCGCCGCGCCGACAGGCCTTCTCCCGTCACAAGCACGTCCCGGCCCGTCTCCGAGTTCGTCAGCGTCACGTCCACCCACGGGCGGATCAATCGCCCCAGCAGCTTGTGCTTGGCCGACAGCCAATAGCCGAGGTTGTTCCGCACGCGAACGACTTTCCGCACGCCGCACGCCTTCGCCACCGGCACCGCGAAGTAGGCCGAATCGAGGAAGTAAATCTGCGCCACGTCCGGCCGGTGTTCGCGCCAGAATGTCCGCAGCCGCGTCGCCGCCGACACCGCGCCGACACTGAACAGCTTCCGCAGCCCGAGGCGCACAATCGGCACGCCGACGGGTTCCAACTCGCGCGACGAATCCGCTTCGCCGTCGAGCAGTACCAGCGACGGCTGCACGACCCGCCGGTCGAGGGCGCGCAGCAGGGCGAGCAGTTGCGACTCCGTACCCGCGCGGCCCAAGTTGTCGATGACGAACGACACGCGGACGGGGGAGGCGGGGTGGTACTCGTGCGTCACGCGGCGGCCCTCCGGGCGGTCAAGGAGTGGAACAGTTCCGCGTACCGCTCGGCCTGCGCGGCGAAGGTGAATTCGACCCGCATCCGCTCCCGCCCGGCGGTGCCCATCCGCGTCCGCAGTTCCGACGAGTCGAGGAGAAGACGCAGTTTCTCGGCGACGGCGGCCGGCCGGCCGCTCGGCACCAGGAATCCGTTCTGCCCGTCGGCGATGACTTCGGGCGTACCGCCGACGGCCGTGGCCACGACGGGAATCCCGGCGGCGCTGGCTTCGAGAGCCACGTTCGGAAGCCCCTCGGTGAACGACGGCAGCACGACCGCGTCGGCGAACGGCAGGAACTTGTCGAGGTCCGCCGTGAAGCCGGGCATGCGGAACCGGTCGGCGATACCGAGTTCGGCGACCCGCGCCTCCAACTTCGCCCGCTCCGCGCCTTCGCCGAACAGCACGAACCCGCTTCGCGGGTTCGTCTTCAACACGTCCGCCGCCGCCTCCACCAGCACCGCGAACCCCTTCTCCGGACTCAGCCGGCCGGCCGCGACGACGAGCTGTGACACCTGGGTGTCAGTGGGAAAGTGGCCGTGCAGTTTCGCGCGAGATTCCGGGTCCGGCTTGGCGAAGGCGTTCAGTCGGGCGGCGTTGCGGATGACCGCCAGCCGGCTCGACGGCACGCCGGCCTTCCGCACCCGCGCCGCCTGCCCGTCGGACACGGCCACCACGCGGTCCACGAACCGCAGGTTGAGCCGGTCCATCGCCTCGTAGGCGCGGACCTTCAAGTTCTCCCACGTCCACCCCCGCGACACCGCCACGCACGGGATGCCCACCCGCCGGGCGGCCACGCGGCCGAGGATGTTCGGCTTGTAGGTGTGCGTCACGAGGACATCGGCGCGGACGCGGCGGAGGTGGTCGCACAGCTCGCCGACGGCGGCGCGGACGTTCGGCGTGTCGGCCGGGAGTTGCGTCGCGTCAAATCCGGCAGAGCGGACGCTCCCCAGGAATTCTGCGCACCGCCCGCCTTCGGGGAAGGACGCGAACGACGTGCGGAACGGCCGGCCGAGGTGTTCGGCCAGGCCGAGCATCTGCCGCTCCGGGCCGCCGAAGAAGGTGCTAGCCGTCAGGTGGACAACGTGCATGGCCGCAACGTCCGTGTCGCGTGGGGAATCCGGGTGAGCGGGAAGTTTACGGGACCGCACCGGGGGCTGTCGAGGCGAACCGCGTCAGGCGAAGAAGTCGGCGACCGGACAACGGAAGCCCGGCAGCACGTCCTCGGCGGTGAGTATCGCATCGGCTTCCAGCACCGTCGATTTCCTCGGTGCGGTGAAGACCGTCACCGTCCGGTCCCTCGGGTGGACGACCCACACGACCCGCACGCCGGCCGCGAGGTACTCCTTCACCTTCGCCTTCAGCTCCTTCTTCGTGTCGTACGGCGACACCACCTCGGCGACGAGATCCGGCGGGTTGTCGTGGTACGCGATCACTTCCAAATCCAACGGCATGCGTTCCCGACTGTAGTAACTCACGTCCGGGCCGCGCACCGTGTCCGGGTCGCGCTCGATGATCGCCCCGCTCTCGGTGACGACCCGGCCGATGCGGTTCGCCATCAGGTACGTTCTGATGGCGAAACCCACATTCATCTGCACTTCGCCGTGTCGCAATCCGGGCGGCGGCATGAAGACGATCTCCCCTTTGACGAGTTCGTACCGCCCCGGTTCGGGTTCCTCGGTGAGGAAGAACTCCTCGGCCGTCATCGGCTTGGTCGCCACGGTCGCCATGCGTGCCCCTCCCGGTGGTTGCCGCCATTCTACGCCTTGCCGACCGTCACCCACTGCTGCTTCTTGGCCGAGGCGAGGATGGCGTCCAGCACCAGCTGCGTTTCGAGCGCGTCGCGGAAGGTCGGGCCGGCCGGTTTGCCGGTACTCAGCCCGTCGATGAAATCGGCCACCTGGTGCGTGAAGCTGGTGTCGTACCCGACGGACAGCCCCGGCACCCACCAGTTCGCCATGTACGGGTGGTCCGGGCTGTTGTCGGTCACATGCACCGACTTCCAGCCCCGCGTCGCGCTCTCGTCCGTGTAGTCGAAGATGGACAGCCGGTGCAGGTCGTGCAGGTCCCAGAAGATGCTCATGTTCTCGCCGTTGATCTCCAGCGTGTACTGCGCCTTATGGCCTCGCGCGTACCGGGTGCTCTCGAAGTTGGCAAGCGACCCGTTGGCGAACTTGCCGAAGAAGATGCAGGCGTCGTCGATGCTCACCTGCTCCATCTTGCCGGTGAGGGTGTGCATCCGCTCCTTCACGAACGTCTCGGTCATCGCGCACACGCTGTCGAGGCCGCCGTTGAACCAGAGGGCGGTGTCGATGCAGTGGGCCAGCAGGTCGCCCGACACGCCCGCGCCGGCGGCGGCGGCGTCCAGCCGCCACAGCCCCTGCCCGCCCTGCGGCAGGTCGGACTTGATCGTCCAATCTTGAAGGAACTTGGCGCGGTAGTGGAAGATGCGACCCAACCGGCCGGAGTCGATGAGCCGCTTGGCGAGCGAGACGGCCGGGATGCGGCGGTAGTTGTACCACACCATGTTCGGCACGCCGGCCGCTTCCACGGCGGCGATCATCGTGCGGCCCTCGGCGGCGTCCATCGCCAGCGGCTTCTCGCACAAGATGGCTTTGCCGGCGGCGGCGGCGGCGATGGCGATCTCGGCGTGCAGGTTGTTCGGCACGCAGATGTCCACCACGTCGATGTCCGGCCGGGCGACCAGCGCCTTCCAGTCGGTCTCGGTGTGGGCGTACCCCCACTGGTCGGCGAACGTCTTGATCTTCGCGGCGTCGCGGGCACAGCACGCCTGCAACACGACCTCGTAGTCCGACGGGAAGAACTGGCCGACCTGCTTGTAGGCGTTCGTGTGCGCGCGGCCCATGAACCCGTACCCGACCATGCCGACGCGGAGCTGCTTCTTGGCCATGTCGAAGACCCGATGAAGGAGAGTGAGCCGCACGGCGCGGCGGTGCGGGACACGATCAGAGTAAGAATTTTCCACCTGGCGGAGAGGTCGCACGAGGAGTCACCCGCCGTCGCCGCGCTGTTTCGCGCCGGAGGCGTGGCGGACTGTAGCTAGGGGTGAGCGAGCGGAGTGAGCAACCCCTTGGAACGTCCGGCAAATGACACGCGCCCCGGAGGGGTGCGAGGAATTGAAGACAGCCCACCAGGGGTTTCGCCCCTGGCTACAGTCCGTCACTCTCCGGCGTGAAGAACCGCACCGGAGGTGCGAAGAATTGAAAGAACCGGCGGACTCACGTCGCGTCGTTCGCCCGGGTCACGTCGCGCCGTTCGTCGGCCGTCACCACTCGACGCCGAGCATCATGCAGTTCAGGCCGCTGCCGATGCCGAGCAGCCCGACCCGCTGGCCGGGTTCGAGGAACTCCCGCTCGGCCGCCAGCGCCAGAGTCAACGGCAAGCTGACGGTGCCGATGTTGCCCAAGTGTTCAAAAGTAGAGTAGTCCTTCTCCATCGGGATGCCCAGCGTCCGCAGGATGGTGTCGCGGTTGCTCGACCCGACTTGGTGGCAGATCACCTTGTCGATCTGGTGCGAGCTGATGCCGACCTTCTCCAGGAACAGCCGCCACGTCCGCAGGGCCAGCTCGACGCCGTGCCGCAGCACCTCGCCGGCGTGCGTACTCATGAACGGAATCTTCAGGTGTCGCAGACCGCCGTCGATGGTGCGGGCACCGTGTTCCATCGTCCGGAGGCCGACGTCGAGGCCCCACTGCATCAGCCCCGCCGCCTGCTTGCCGACCACCGCGCCGAGGGCCGTCGGCACCTTGCTCAGGAGGAACCGGCCGACGGCGCTTTCCTGGGCCGATTGCAGGCCCCAGCTACACAGGCCGTTGTGTTCCGGGGCGCTCAACGAGTGGCCGCCGATCAGCCGCCGACGGCCGTCCGGGGACAAGTCGTCGGACGTGACCAGCACCGCAACCGCCCCGCTGCCGCCGGTCAGGGTGGCCAGGCACTCGCGGTACAGGGCTTCGGCGTCCGGCCGACTCAGATGCCCGGCCGAGGCGTTCAGCCGGTCGATGGTGGCGTCGTTGATCTCGCGGGCCGACTCGCACGACACCACCAGCCCCGCCCGGCACTGGCCGAGTTCGATCTGGTTGGCAACCGCCACCACGCCGTTCAGGACGCCCAAGCAGGCGTTGCTCAAGTCCATCAGCGAGTTCGGCTTGATGCCCAGGTTGTCGGCGACGGCGCAGGCGGTCGCCGGCTCGTACTGCTCGCGGCAGACCCCGGCGTAGATGACGGTGTCGATCTGATCCGGGCGGACGTGCGACTTCGAGAGGGCGTGAACGGCGGCGGCCGTCGCCCCGCGGCTGAGCCGGTCGTTCGGCTCCCACCAGCGGCGCTCGGCGATGCCGGTCAGCAGTTCCAGCCGGGGCGGGGGGAACCCGTTGGCCTCCAGGAACGGCGTCAGTCGCCGTTCCAAGTCGTTCGTCGAGACGACCACCGGGGCCAGTTCGTAACCGATCGAGTTGAGGTAGACGCGGGAATAGCGCATGGCTTCCTGGCTCCGCCCCGAGCGCGGTAGACTCCGGTGATACAAGCGACGTGCGAGCCGAAAGATGTCCGCCACGGCGAATTCGCGGCGGAACCTTCGCTCACTGTAGAACAAAATTCGCCATCTGGTAGATGACGCGGCCGTCCACGGTGAGAAAACCGCCCGCGGTGAGTTTGCGGGCGGCCTCGTCCACGGCCGTAACCTCCAGCACGACCACGACTTCGCGGTCGGTCGGCAGCACCTGCCCGCGGTACGTCCACTGGTGCGGCTGGTTCACCGCCACCACCTGCCATCCATCTGTAGGCACTATCCGCCACTTCTTCCAGGCGACGTACTTCAACAGTTGCAGGAACGATTCCACCCCCAGGGAACCCGGCCACACCGGGTCTTGGTGGAAATGCGCCCGGAAGAACCAGAAGCCCGGATCGACGGCGATCCGTCCCTGAATCAATCCTAGTCCGGCCTTGCCGCCGCGCGGCAAGTAACCGTCGATGCCGTCCACCATCCGCAGCATCGGGGCGGGGAACGGCGCGTCGGCCGGCAGCGTCCCGGTTTCGGCGAACGCCAACTGGTCAGCGTCCAGATACGGCACCTTCGCCCCGGCGATGCCGACCTGATTCCGCAGGGCGTCCTTGGCGAAGAACCCGAAGTACGTCGTCCCCTCATATACCGCCCGGCCGTCGCGGGCTGTCACGTTCATGTCGTAGTGCTGAATAATCATGCCGGCGGACTTGGCGACTTTCGTCATCGTCACGGCGGTGGTCAGGGTGCCGATGTCCGGCCCGACCTCGGCGAGCTGCGTCCCCTGTCCGCCCAGGTTGCGGAACGACAGGTCCGACTCGCTGGTGAGGGCCGACCCGCAGTACGCGGCCAGCCACCCGCACGGCTGCAATGCGACTTCGAGCAGGATGCTGGACGGCATCCGCGGACAGCGGTTGGCGGCGAAGTACCACTCGTCGGCCGGCACGTCGTACTCGGCCACGCACGCCGCGCCCTCCTTCAAGACGAACGGCTCGCCGACGACGGACATCACGCGGTCGAGGAATTGGTACGGCGGGCCGGGCAGCCGGGCGATGACGCGGTCGCGGTCGAACACCCGGTACGGCACGCCGAACGCCTCCGACGGGTTGCCGACCGCGAACGCGCGGATGGACTCGGGGCCGTAGCGGACATCGCTTGCGAGCCGCGACCGCAAGGGAGTGGCTTCTTCA
>JAYTTN010000314.1:0-1743 GCA_043745295.1 Fimbriiglobus sp.
CCGGTACGCCGCGCGGCAGCTCCCGGCGTTGAAGTTCCAGCTCCCGCCCCGGTACACCCGGTCCGAGCCGCCGTCATACTTGTTCTCGCACCACTGCCACACGTTCCCGCTCATGTCGCACAACCCCCACGGGTGCGGGGCCGCCTTCTCGTAACTCCCCACCACGCTCGGCAGCTTCAGGTACTCGCCCACCGTCGTCGTTCCGTACGGATTGTTTCCGTCGCAGTTCGCCTTGTCCCCATTCAACGTATCGCCCCAATAGAACGCCTGCTTGTTCCCCTTCCCGCCCCGATACGCATACTCCCAGCGATCCTCGTGCGGCAGCACCAGCTTCGCACCCGTCCCGAACGCCGCCGCGATCCCCGCCCGCTGGTTCACCTTCCCCAAAAACTCCCGCGCGTCATCCCAACTCACCCGCTCCGCCGGGAAACGGCTCGTGTCCAATCCCGCCACCCGCTTCACGTAATCCGCGTCCGTCCCGTCCTTGTGGAACGCGAACGGCGTCGTCCCCATCACCCCCGTCCACTCCGCCTGCGTCACCGCGTACTTCCCCAGCCAGAACCCCGCCTTCTCCTCGTACTCGTGTTCCTTCTCGTCCTCGCTCCGGTCCTTCTCGTCCTTCGGCGAACCCAACGTCGCCTTCCCTTTCGGGATGTAGCAGAACTTCATCTTCACCCCGTCGGCGATGGCGAACTCCCGCTCCTCCCCGGCCTTCGGCTCGCCCGACGGCGGGGCGACGCCGAGTTTCACCAGCACCACATCGACCGACCCCGGACCTTGCGGGGCGTCCGGCGTCTGCGTCCGGCCCACCGGGATCTTCGCCCGGATGTCGGGCGAGGTGCGGAAGTCCTTGTTCACCGCCGCCACCAGTTCGGACCAACTCACGTCGTCCTTCAGCCCGGACTCGCCGCGCAGCGCCCGCAGCACGCTCCGCGTGAACAGCCCGTGCCCGGCCGCGTCGCCCGGCTTGTCCTGGTTCGCCTCCTCCGCCTGCTGGCAACTGTACAGCACGGACACGCCGGTCGGCAGTTCGGCCTTGCCGTGCGTGATGCCGACCCGCCCCACCCGCTGGTTCGGGTCGGTGTTCGCGCGGCAGGCGTCCACGAGGAACATCGTCCGCACCGCGTTCTCCCCGGCCATTCGCACGAGCTGGTTGAACGGCACCATCGTGTCCGTACTCGTCGGCTTGCTGTCGTGCGTCTGGAAGAACGGCTGGAGTTGCTTGTCCTTCCGCTCCGGGTCGTTCGGGTCGTTCGGGTCGTTCGGGATGGTGGCCTCCACCTGGATGCCGTGCCCGCACAGCATCACCAGCAGCGTGTCCCGGTTGCCCAGGGCGTTCTTCTTGTCCGTCGGCTCGGTCTTGCCGTCGAGCGCCAGTTGGTACTGTTCCAGCACCGCCTCGCGGGTGGCGTCGGCGTCGGTCAGGACGACGATCCGGTAGCCGTTCGCCGCCAGCAGTTTGGCCATCGCGGTCACGTCGTTCACCGGGGCCGCGCCGAGCTGGTTCTCCTTCTTGTGGTGCTTGTACGCCCCGACGCCGACGAGGATGGCGACCTGGCGGCCCTCCTTCGGGTCGGCCGGCCGCGCGACGGAGACGACCGCCACGAGCGCGGCGAACAGGGTTGGGGCCAGAAGCCACGGGGCGGGGCGGGGCATGACGACCTTCCGGAGGCGGCGCGGAGTCGGACGACGGTCAGTATAACGACGCGATTCGGCGGATGTTCCCGACATTTCCGGGAACAT
>JAYTTN010000315.1:0-23875 GCA_043745295.1 Fimbriiglobus sp.
GCCTTCGGGCCGTAGTCGCCCAGCTTCGCGCACGCCTGCTTGCGGGTGGCCAGGCCGAAGATGTCCTCGGACAACTGCTTGATGTCCGTCAGTTCCGCCGGCGTCGGCTTGGGGTCGGCGGCCACGCCGACCGACGACGCGACGAGAACGGCCACGGCCAACAGCGCGATGCGAAGCATGGGAACCTCCGGAAGTGGGGCGTCGGGGTCTTCGCCCCAGTGTAATGCCCGACGCCCGCCAACGCCCCTCACAAAAATGTCCCGTCGGCCACTTACGCCGGCCGCAGGCACCCCACCAGCGCGGCTTCCACACCCGCCCAGCCGCCCGGTACGTCGGTGGCGAACACCTCCACCCGGCTGTCGCGGCGGTAGGCGGTCGGCTTCACGCTGGTGCCGTCAGCGGTGCGGTTGACGGCGAGCCACTCGTTCTCGCAGCGGAACACGCCCTTCAGCCGCGCGAACGCCGGGTTCGCCAGCACCGCCAGCAGCGCGTCCTCGTCGAACACGTCGGCGGCGTCGAACACCCAGCCGCACGCCGGGCGGACGCCGTCCGGAGTGGCGTACCGCACCGGCTTGCCCGGCCGCGCGCCGCCGAGGGCGACGGTTTCTTCGAGATGGTGTTCGGCGTGCAGGTCGGGGAACAGCGGCATCCGTTCGGCGTCGGAATCCAGGTCCAGCCACGCCGGGTCGAGCCGGCCGTCGGTGGTGGCGACGACCAGCAACTTCGGCGGGAACAGCCCGTTCGCCCACCGCTGGAAGTCGGCGAGAACGGCGGGCGTGGCGGTGTCGGCCTTGTTCAATACGAGAATGTCCGACATCTGCACTTGATCGCGGAAGACCGGGTTCGAGTCGATCATCCCCGGCGCGGTGAAGTCGGACGGGGTGACGACGCCCAGCGTCGCGCGGAGGGTGAGCCGGCCGGCGTAGTTGGTGCGGATGTTGTCGAGCAACCGGGCCGGGTGGCCGAGGCCGGACGTTTCGATCAGTAGCCGATCCGGGGTTACATCCTGGAGGAGGAAGTGCAGCGCGACCGGCAGCAGCGGCGCGGTGGTGCAGCAGAAGCAGCCGCCGGCCACGGATCGCACCGACACGCCGTCGGGCGACGTTTCGCCCTCGATGAAGGCGTCGTCGATGGCCACCGACCCGTACTCGTTCACCAGCACGGCCCACTTCTCGGCCGGCGATTTGCGGCGGAGCAGGTCCAGGATGGCCGTCGTCTTGCCGACGCCGAGGAAGCCGGTGACGAGCGTGGTCGGAATGGGCATGGCGCATCGCGGGGTAGGGTGTGGCAAAATACTTGTAGGCATTCCCCGCGAGCGGGAACATCCCCGTGACGGGCGACGGTTCTTGCGAGCCGCGACTGCCAGGGAGTGGCATCTTCCGGCTCGGACAGAATGCCACTCCCCGGCGGTCGCGGCTCGCAAGAGACATCGAGGACTTCCGCTTGACCTCCCTCCTCCAATCCGTTCTCCGCCAACTGACTTCCACCTGCGCGGATGTCGGCGACGACGCGGCGTTGCTCCGCCGGTTCGTCGCGGACGGCGACCCGCCGGCGTTCGCGGTGCTGGTGCGGCGGCACGGCGGGCTGGTGTGGGGCGTCTGCCGGCAGATGCTGCCGTCGGAGGCCGACGCCGAGGATGCGTTCCAGGCGACGTTCCTCGCGCTGGTGCGGTCGGCGCGGGCGGCGCTCGGGGCGAAGGCGCTCGGCGGGTGGCTGCACGGTGTCGCGGTGAAGGTCTGCTTGAAGTCCCGCCGCTCCGTGGCCCGTCGGCGAAAGCGGGAGGAGCGGGCGGCCAAGAGCGAAGGCGTCTTCCCCGGCGAACTGGCGTGGGACGACCTGCACGCGGCCGTTCACGAAGAGGTCGAGAAGCTGCCCGCCGCGCACCGGGTGGCGCTGGTGCTGTGCGACCTGCAAGGCGTCCGCCAGCACGACGCGGCGGCGCGACTCGGCTGGAAGATCGGCACGCTGACGGGCCGGCTGGCCCGTGCCCGGCAGCAGTTGTTGAAGCGGCTGACGGCGCGGGGGTTGGCCCCCAGCGCCGTCGCCGGGGCGGTGGCACTCGGCGGCGCGTCCGCCGCCGCGCCGCCGGCTCTCGCCGACACCGTACTGACACTGGCGGCGGGCGGGGCGATCCCGTCCGCCGTCCTGACACTCGCGACATCCGTACTGGAGGGAACGCTGATGAAGGTGAAACTGCTGGCCGCCGCGGTGCTGACCGCCACGGCCCTGACGCTCGGCGCGGGCGGGTGGTTCGCCACCGCCGACGCGCAGCCCGGCCCCGGCGGGCTGCCTCCGGGCGGGGATGGCCGGGCTGGAAAGGGGCCGCCGCTCCCGCCCGGCGCGGGGCCGGCGGGACCGGGTCGCCCCGGCGGGTCGGGGATGCCAGGCGGGGGGGATTTCGGCGGAGGTGGCTCGATGGCGGGTGTGCCTGGGGCACTGCCGCAGCCGCGAGTCGAGCACGTCCTCGTCGATCTGCCCAACTCCGAGAAGAAGCTCACGGACCTGTTCAACAAGCGGACGGCCGAGGGGTGGGAGTTCGCCGGACAGGTAGGTGAGAGCGGCGCGGCGGGCGGTTACCTGAAGCTGGCGTTCAAGCGGCCGGTCGCGGCGAAGCCCGCCGCGGCGGGGCTGAGCGGCCGAGGCATGGGGATGCCGGGTGCGCCCGGCGGGATGATGATGCCGGGGGGCGGGCCGGCAACGCTACCGTTCACCCCCGGCATGGCCGGCTCTGGGAGGGAGGGTGGGCCGGGCGGCCTGCCGATGCCGCCGGGAGCGGCCGCTCCCACGGACGAGCAGTACCGCGTGATCCGGCTGAAGCACACGGCGGCGAGCGACCTGGCTTCGCTGCTGACGCAGTTGTTCAAAGGGGACAAGACGCGCATCGTCGCCGAGAAGACCTCGAACAGCCTCATCGTCGTCCTCGCGGACGCGAAACTCCTGGAGATCATTGAGGCCGTCATCGAGAAGGTCGATCTGCCGGCGAAGCCGGTCGGCCCGCCCAAGTGAGGCCGGCCGGTGCGACTTCGAGAGGGGCGAACGTCATTCGCCCCCCCGTCAGCTTCAGCATGTCGGCCGTCGTCCGGGACTTGCTGGCGTCGTAACTGTTCGGGAGGGCGAGGCTCCCGCCGAGCCGCGTGAGTGGTCGGCGGTCCATCCGAGCCGGAAGCGTGAGCGACGGGTTGAGGGGAGAACCGACGCTCACGCTTCCGGCTCGGACCAAGGGCGGCTCGGCGGGAGCCTTGCCCTCCCGCAAACCCTCACCCCGCCTTCAGCGCCGCCTCGATGGCCTTCAGCACGGCATCGCGGGCGGTGGGCAGGTCGGCGTCGATCCGCGCGCCGGACGCCAGCTTGTGGCCGCCGCCGCCGAACTGCTCGGCCACCTTCGACACGTCCACCCGCGACCGCGCGCGGAAGCTCACCTTCGTCCCGCCGTCCGGCTGCTCCATGAACACCAGCGCCACCTCGGCCCCGTCCACGCTGCGGGGGTAGTTGATGATGTCCTCGGTGTCGCCCGGCACGGCCCCGCAGCCGACGTAATCCTTCACGTGGACCTCCGTATAAGCCACCTGCCCGCCGCACGTCACTTGCAGGCGGTCCAGGGCGATGCCGAGCAGCTTCAGCCGCGCGACCGGCGCGCACTCGAAAAGCTGCTCGTACAGCGGCGGCGGGTTGGCCCCGGCGCGGACCAGTTCGTCGGCCAGCGCGAAGGATTCGGCGGTGGTGTTCGGGTGGCGGAACCAGCCGGTGTCCAGGGCCAGGGCCATGAACAGGTTCTGCGCGGCGTACTGGGACAGCGGCGCGCCGAGGGCGCGGATGATCTCGTAGGTCAGCCGGCCGGTCGCCTCGGCGGTCACGTCCACGAACGGCGTCGCGCCCAGGTCGTCCTGCGTGCGGTGGTGATCGACGACCGCCTTCGGCACGTCCATGCCGGGCAGGAAGTCGGCGAAGTCGCCGAGCTGGTTCCAGGTGCCGGTGTCCATCACCACGATCAGGTCGGCGTCGCGGAAGTCGTCGCCGGGGGCGCGGAAGTCCTCGATGACTTTCCGCTGCGGGTCGAGGAAGGCGTAGCGAGGGGGCAGCTTGCTGGCGATGGCCACGCGGGGCCGCTTGCCCATGCGGACGAGGGCGTCGGCCAGCGCCAGTTGCGAGCCGAGGCCGTCCGCGTCCGGGCGGATGTGCGTCATCAGCAAAATGGTGTGGTGCCGGCGGAGGAGGGCGACCAGCGGGGACCAGTCCAGGGGCATCGGGCGTCTCGCGGGGGACGGGCGGAAAGAGGTAAAGTATACCAGTCCGCCGGTGTGCGAGTCGGTTTCGGGGCGGTGTGGCCGGCGTCGTGCGACTGTAGGACGTGCGAAACGCTCTTGTCACCGCGGCCAGTCACCCGGTTCTTTTCACCTCTCCGTTGAGGGGGGATCGGGTGCGGGGCAACCGGAAGGAAGGCTTCGCTCACCGCGCCACGGCCGGATCGGTCGGGAAGGCGTGGATCTCGACCTCGCCCATGTCCTTCGGGTGCCGCCTGTCGATGAACGAGAGGAACCGCTGGCACCAGCCGACGTGAGCCTGCTCGGTGGCGGGGGATCGGTGCTTGCGGCAGATGCTGTCGCGGAGTTGGTCCGGGAGTTTCGTTGCGATACCTCGCGCCGCGTTGGAGTAATCGGAGTTATGACGCGCGGCGCGAGGAGCGGCAAGGAAAAGCGGCACCGGCAGCAGGGGAAGTGCCATATAAGGAGGGAGTTTCTCTTGCCGCGAAGGCGGAGGTAAAATATTGTGATGCGCAGTGTGGCTCAATCACTGGTTCGGCGGAGGAGGGCATCCGGGTGGACGCGGCTTCGATCATCGCAGACTGGCAGCGGCGGCTGGTCGCGTTGGCCGAGACACCGGAGTACGTGTTCCGCGACACGCCCCGGCACCTGATCGAGCAACACCACCGCCGGCTGACCACGTTCGCCGGGTATTCCGAGCCGGAGGTGGCTGCGGCCGAGGCGAGCCTAGGTGTCCGCTTCCCGGCGGTGTTCCGCGAATATCTGCTGGCGATGGCCAAGTCGCCCGGCGACCTGTTCCGGGGCAGTCGCATGGCCGGCATCGCGGAGTTTCCGCAGTTCCGGGCCGATGCCTTGGAGTTGCTCGCCGAGACTGACCCGCAGCTTTCTCTGCCGCCCGAGGCGGTGGTGTTCTTGTCGCACCAGGGGTACACGTTCGTGTACCTGCTGGCAGGCGGCGGGTTCGACGGCCCGCCGATGCAGTGGACCGAGACGGAGCGGGAGCCGCGGCAGGTGGCGGCCACGTTCGCCGACATGGTTGACGCCGAGCTTCGGCTCATGGAGAGCAACAACGCGGCCTTCCGCGGGCAGGGCGGTTATTACCTCACGCTGCACCCGGAGGGCGGCTCCTCGCAGTCGCACCCCGCTCTGGCCAGCGGCGAGCGGCCATTGGATCAGGTTCCGCCGGGCAAGCCGTGGTGGCGGTTCTGGTAGCAAAGGCACGCCGCCCCAGGAACTTGGCCCAGTGACGGTTGACGGTCGGTGACGGATCGCCCTCGTTTTCGCCGCGCGGCGCGCGGACACGCCGTCCGCCCCACGGCGGTGGCCTTCCGGGTTCCGGTTTCACACCCCGCCTCGACTCGCCCCGTCCACCACCCCGCCGTCAGGCTGACAGCGGGGTGTCACTCGCCGCCAACTCCGCGTCCGCCGACGGCACTTCGACCTTCGTCACCTCGTACCCCAACTCCTTCGCCCGACGCCGGCCCATTTGCCGAGGACGTGTTCTTCGTCCTCCGCGGCGGGGCGAGCGTCTGCCGGGTGCCGCAGGGAGCGGCCGGCGGCGACGAGTTGCTCGCCCGCCTCCAGGAATTGCCGGGGTTCGATAACGAGCCGGTGATCCGCGCCATGAGTTCGGCGGGCAATGCGTCATTCGCGTGCTGGGCGCGGGGTGGCGGCTAACCGGGCGCGCCAGTCGATCACCCGTGCCCACGCCGTCGGGCCTCCCCGACCTTCGGCCGGCTCGACCGCGACCGACAACACCCCGTCACTTGAGCGGGCGGACGAACAGCACCGGCACCTTCCGCTTCTCCTTCTTGAATGTCAGTCCCGTCTGCTCGGCCACGTTCTTCAGCACCTTCTCCGGATCCTGGTCGGCCTTCATCTCCTCCACCGTCGATTGCTTGCGGAAGTGCCGCGTCCACTCGACCTTCGGCTCCTTCGGCGGTGCGCCGTCTGTCCACACCACCCACGTTTGCGTCATGTCTCGCAGGTCGCCCATGAACTCCGCGACGGTGCGGGTCTCGAACCCCGGCGTCAGGTTGTGGGCGTGGGAGAACGTCTCCTTGTTCACGTTCGCCTCGTCCGAGTACACGTCCACCTGTCCGGCCTTCCGCCACTTCCGCGGCGCGAACGCCACCTTGCCGCTGCCCACCCACACCTCCCGCTCGACCTCCTTGAGTTCGAGTTTGAACTCGACTTTGAGTTGCTCGCGGAGGGCTTTGTCCAGCGCGGGAATCAACTTGTCGCGCGGCGCGTCTACCCGGACGACGAAGTCCGGGTTGTTCATGAGCTGCACGTCGTACACGTTCGTGTCGATGTCCACCTCGAACGGATGGAAGCGGCCGAGGTACGAGGGGAAGCCGAGGATCGAGACGCCGAGGTACTCGGTCGAACCCATCGGCATCAGGTTCCGCCGCGTGAGGCCGCCGACTTCGAGCGTCCAGAGCCGCTTGCCCTTCGCATCGACCACGACGATATAGCTGATCTCGCCGTCGCGCCGCTTGGCCTCTCGTTCCAACACCTCCGCTTCGACTTTGAAGTGTTCCGCCACATGAGTGCGGGTGAAGTCGTGTCGGCTCTCCGGTTGCTGTTCGCGGGGGATCACCTTCACCACCTCGTCGGCCTTGAGCGTGTAGATTTTGTCGAACTCCTGCTTCCACTTCGGCACCGGCTTCTCCGGCACCGGGGCGTTCCGCCTGGCTGCCGGCCGCTCGGCCGGACCCGCCGCCAACATCAGCCCGCCGACGAACGCCGTCAGCACCCCGACCGCCGCCAGCGCGGCCCATTTCGTCTTGGTAATCATGGCCGTTGTCACCTCGAGTGCGAGTTGATGGATGGCCGCGCCCGCCCCGTCCGTCGCCCGGTTCACCGTGGCCGAAGCGAGCGCCGCCGGCACCGGCACCAGCAATCCCGTGAACGCCAGCGGCAGCCGGTGCCGCGCCAGCCGACCGGCCAACCGCTTGCGGGCGGTGTCCAGCCGGCTGGCCAGCGTGCCTTCGGGGATGCCGAGTTCGGCCGCCACCTCCGCGCGGGGCCGCTCCTGAATCAGGCACAGCAGCACCGGCTCGCGGAACCGCGCCGGCAGTTCGGCGAGTTCGCGGTCGAGCCATTCCGACGGCTCGTCCGGCAGCGGGTCGGTCGCCGATTCGCCGCGCCGTTGGGCCGCGCGGCGCTCGTGCTTCCGCAGGCGGGCGAAGGCGGTGCGGGCCTTCAGCGCCACCCGCACGGCGACGCCTTGCAACCAGTCGCCGAGGGCGGCACGGCCGGCGAGCGCGTCGGCCCGGTTCACGAGGACGAGGAACACCGTTTGGAAGGCGTCGTCGGCGTCGGCCGCGTTGCCGAGGATGCGGCGACAGACGCCGTACACCGTCGGCCCGTGGCGGTGGACCAGCACGGCGAACGCGGCCTCGTCGCGATCCTTGGCGAACCGCGCGAGCAGGTCGCCGTCGGATTGCGACGGGGCGAGGCGGACGGCCAGGCGTGTGAACGGTGCGGGCATGACGCCTACCAGTGCCCGGCGGGGCGTCCGGGAGTCGGGATTTTCGGGGAACCCGCCGCGCCCGCCACGGTGTGTGCGTGGCCCAGGACGCGCCCCCGTCGTCACCCCCACGGCACCCGGTCGAGGAGCGCCCACAGCTTCCGGCCGCGCGTCGGGTTCAGCGCGGCGACGTGGGACACGCGGCCGGCCAGGTGGGCGCGGAAGTCGGAGACGCCGGCGCGGTTCTGCGCCGCCGGGCCGTGGCGGACGCAGTTCGTCAGAATCGCTTTCAACTCGTCGAAGTCGGAGCGCGTGCCGTTCGGCCGCACGTTCACCACCACGCCGGCCACCATCTGCCGCTGCGATTGCCGGAGGACGCGCGTCTTGTGCGGGTTCACCGAGAACCCTTCCTCTGCCGCGATCTCGGTGACGAGGCGGCGCACCCGCAGCGCGGATCGGCTGAGATCGTCGTTGCCGGAAAGGGTCAGGTCGTCGGCGTACCGGGTGTACGTCGCGTCCAGTTCGGCCGCCAGCGCCGCCAGCCGCACGTCCAGGCCGAAGGCGCACAGATTCGCCAGCGCCGGCGAAGTCGGTGCCCCTTGCGGCAGGTGCCGCTGGCGCAGGCGGACGCCGGTAGCGTGATCGCTGCCATCCGGGGTCGGGTGCGGGCGGGCGTCCCATTCGGCGGTCGGCAACCGCGTGGTGCAAAGCCCGGTCAGCGCCTCGGCCACTTCTTCGGGGTATCCCACGGCCGCGAACACCGCCCGCACCTTGGCCGCGCTCACGGACGGGAAGAAGTCGCGCAAGTCGAACCGCAGCACCACCCGCCGGCCGCAGTGCGGGTGGGCATTGGTGAGGATCGACCGACCGGGGCGGAACCCGTGCGCGGCGTCATGCGGGGGAACCAAGTTCAGCAACTCGCGGGCGATCGTCCGCTGGACGCGCATCAATCCGGACAGCGGCACTTCCAGCAGGCGGAACTTCCGCGCCGGGTTCGGGCCGGCCTTCGGCAGCCAGCGACAGCGGTACAGGCGAAAGCGGTCGGCACGGGGGATGGTGTTGAGGCCGCGGCGGTCGGCGTACCAGTCGAGTTGCGCGGGCGTGAGTTTCAGCCATTCGGTGAGTGCGGCGAGGGTGGGCAGCTCCGGCCGGTCGCCGAGCAGCGGCACCACCGACGGCTCCATCCGCTTCGGTAATCCGAAGTACCGCTGCGGCGTCGGGTCGATGGTCGGCAGCAGTTCGGCGAACGCCGTGTCCGCGTTCAGGAATGCCAGCAACCGCTTCGAGGGCGGCAGTATCGGGAACGTGGCGAACACCCGTTCGACCAGCGGCTTCACCCACCGCGCCCGCTTCGGCGCGGACAGCCGCGCGCGGGCCAGTGCGGGCTTCAACGCCCACTCGCCGCTCAGCAGCGCGGCGGCGAAGTTGCTCGTGAACAGCCGGAGTGCGACGAACATGACGAAGTCCGTGGCGGGCCAGGCAGTAGGAGCTTGGAGCGGGTCAACTCGCTGCGGCTTGGTGCAACCAGCCGCGGCCCAACGCTTTGGCTTGGAGTTTCTTGCCTTTCGTCTTGCACTGTCCGTCCGACAGGCCGGTGAAGTCGATGACCGCGTGTTCGGGGAAGGGGGCGGGGTCCGGTCGGGTCGGAAGGTTCTCGGCGGCGCACTCGTCCACCGTCACGGCCACCGTGCCAACCGAACCCTGCCCCAGAGTCGTCGTGTAGTGAACCCAAGCCGCCTCGGCGGTAATCAGGTTGCCGTCATACACGGACAGTGCGGACTCGCCCTTCGGCGTCGGGCGAAAGGCCTGCGAAGTGGCAAAGCCGCTCTGCACGAACGTGGGGTGAACTTGGCGGAGCAGGAGTGTGGTTCCGGTCATGCGCTCCCCGCCGCGAAGAGCCGAATCCGCTCCGCCAGCCACTCCCAGTCCAACGAGTTCGTCAGGTCGAGCGTTCGGGTTTCTTCGACATCCGTCTCCAGATTCACCGCGTGCCACTCGCCCGACTTCCCGGCGAGGTCGATTTCGACGGACGGTGCCCACGGCGGCAGCGACCACTCGGCCAGCACCCGGCCGTCCGGGGTTGGGAACAGGTACGGACGGGAAACGTCGGACGCGGCGAACGTCTCGGCAAGCCAGTCGAGGCCACCGTGCGGTGGCGGCACACCCTTGCCGTCCAGCCAACCGACTTTCAGGCGTTTGAACTCGGCGAGGCGGGCCGCGATGTCGAGGGGGTCGAGCGGAATCGCACCGCCTTCGATTCGTCGGGGCGGGAGGAACGGCTTGGTCGTGGTCACGGCATCGCCCTCCAGTGAAGTCGTCGTGGGAAATACCCGTGGCGGGGGACGGCCCGACCGTCCCGTCGTGCGTGGCGCGGGGTGCGTGAAGCGCACGTCTCGCCACGCGGCAACCGTCCCGACCGTTGACCTGCCCTGGGGTAGCCCCAGAGAGCCGACCGCCCGAAGGCGGACGACTGGCTCGGGCGCGTCGTCCCGCCACGGGTGTTGGAATGGTGGCGGCGCGGCGGCGGAATGTCAACCTCGGTCGCGGGTTCGCCGTCAATCCAGGGGCGGCTTGCCTTTCGCCAGGAAGCCGCCGGCGACGAACACCGCCGAATCGCCGACGACCAGGTTGAACACGGGCACGACGCGGCCCGTCTCGATGACCTCGTTCACGTCGGCCTCGCCCGCCTTGTCATCGACCCAGGTCCGAATGCGGTCGCCGGGCTTCAGTTCGCCCGCCCGCCGGAACCCGCCCCCGGCGAGGCACAGCGGTTGAATCGGCGTGCAGTTCAGTACACCGGCATTGGTCCGCAGTTCCACCAGCACGTTCGTGGTGTCGAAGGTCGAATGGACGACATCGACGACCGCCGTGCCGTCCGGGGTGATCCGCAGCACGGTGTCGCCGGCGTGGAGGGTGTCGATGGCGCGGGGTCCGGTGGGAGTGGCCACCAAGGTGCCGGCGGGGAAGCACCCCGGATGGCACGGCTTCAGCGGCGGTTCACGGTACGGAGGATCGGCTTTCATCACCCGGCCGTCGGTGGATTTGGTCTCGGGTTCGGGGGAACAGGCCCCGGCCGAAACGAGGGCGACGGCGACGAGCAGGGAACAGGCGCGCACGAGCATCTCCGGTGACGGGAGTAGGGATGGTGTGGAGCGGGCAGTGTACCGCGCGGTTGACCTACCCCGCCGCGGGCGGTTCGTGCTAGATTCGCCGGACTCCCAGTCCCGGTTCGCCACGGAGCTGCCGCATGTCCGCCGACACACCGATTCCGACGACGCGGTTCCCGTGGTGGATTGTCGCCGGCGGCACATTGCTGTCCGTCGTCTACTTGCCGACGCTGGCCGCGCCGTTCGACTTCATCGACGACGGCAACCTCGTCTATCCCGTCCCCGAACCGTCGCTGTCCGGGCAGGTGCGGGTCTGGTGGGACCGGGTGGTGGCGAACGTCGATCACCTCGGCCCGTTCCGCCCGGTGCTGCTGGCGCACTGGCAAGTCCAGTCGAACCTGCTGGACGCCGACCCGCTGGCGTGGCGGGCCGTGCGGCTGGCGTGGTGCGCGCTGGCGGCGGTCATGCTGCTCTGGCTGCTCCGCGAGCTGAAGGCGCACCCGGTGGCGGCGCTGGTCGCGGCGGCGGCGGCCATGTGGAACCCGTACCGCAACGAAATCTGGACCAGCCTGACGCTGGCCGAGGGCGTGGCCATGCCCTACGCGATGCTGGCGCTGATCGCTTCGCGCAAGGCCGCCGACAGCCGCCGGCCGTGGCGGTGGGACGCGCTGGCGATCCTGGGGCTGCTCTTCGCGCTGGGCTGCAAGAACGTGTTCGTCGCGCTGCTGCCGGCGATGGCCGTGCTGCGCTGGTCCAACGGCTTCCGGTGGCGGGCGGCCGTGTACCTGCTGCCGGTGGTGCTGCCCGTGGCGCACTTCATCTACTTCAAGATGAACTGGAAGCCCGGCAACTACGAGATGGCCGGCCCGACGTGGGCGCAAGTGGGTCGCTTCTGGCTGTGGATGAAGGGCGCGGCCGGCGCGGACTTCCTGGGGGTCGGCGCGGCGCTGGTGCTGGGCTGCGTATGGTATTTGCGGGTTCCCCTCTCCACTGGGGGAACTGGGACTTGCGGGCCGCGGCCGCAAGGGAGTGGCATCTTGCCGACCGGCGAAGCCACTCCCTTGCGGTCGCGGCTCGCAAGCACTCCAGCAGTTGCCGCCCTCGCCCTGCTCCTGGCCGGGTTCGCCGTATACTTGCCGATGGACATCATGTCACCCCGGTACACCATGCCGGCGGTGTGGGGCGCGGACATCCTCCTCGCCCTGCTGCTGACGCGGTTCCTGGCCATCCCCGACGGTCGCGTCACGCGGGTGGCGTGGGCCGGCCTCGCGGTCGGGTTGCTCATCACGGTCGTCGCCAGCGTCGGCCGGCAGGACAAACTCGCCGCGCGGTCGCGGCTTCTGTGGGAAGTCGTCGAACACCTGGAGAAGACGGCCCCGACCGGCGAAGCGGTGGCGTGGGTCGGCGGCGACAGCTCCACCGGCGAGTTGAACGTCGAGGAAGGCATCCACGTCTGTTGGCATCTGCAACACCGCAACCGCGGCGACATCCGCATCGGGCTGTTCGACGCCACCGGCGTGCCGGTCAAGCGGGTGGAACTGCCGGCGTTAGAACAGCCGCCGCGCCTCCGCATCACCGGCGGCGTGGCCGGTGACCCGGCGGCGTGGGAACTGTCCCGCACGTTCACGCAGACGTACCGCCTCGGCCGCAAGCGGTTCGAGTGCCGACTGGAAGCCGCGAAGCCGCAACCGCCGACCGTGTCGCACCTGCCGTTGATGCCGACCACCCTGCCGGCGGACGGGCAGGGGTTCGCGCTCGACCCGTTCACGGCGACGTTCATGAAGGAGGCGTTCGCCGACCCCGGCCGCGAGTCCGAGACGCTGTTGAAGTTGCGGCCGAAGCGGCCGGGCGTGAACGGCGCGGCCGACCTGCTCATCGGCCCGGCCGGGAAGTGACGCGGCCGGTGCCCGCGCGGATTCGGCGGTTTTTCCTTGCGATTCCCGTGCCGAACGCTATTGCGCCTCACCGGATTGGGCACACTACAGGGGGTGGCTCGCGTCGGTCGAGGGGGGCGTGATGCGATCAATCATCCTGTTGGCCATCGGCCTCGTGGCCGGCTGCCGGACGCCGACCCCGTATGCCGGCGCGGACCTGCCGCGGTTCCTCACCGACCCGCCGGCGGAGGCGGAGCCGACACCGGCGGTCGTCGAACCGACCCCCGTGCCCGCCGCCGAACGGCCCGTCGTGACGCTGCCGGACGCCGTCCGCGAGTGCGTGCTGAACAACCTCAAGCTGAAAGCCGCCGAGGAAAAGGTGAGCCTCGCGCAGGCGGACTACGTGACCGAATCGCTCATCCCGAACCCGCAACTGTTCGTCGATGCCCAACTCTTGCCGCTCACCTCGATCAGCTTCGACAACCAGGCCGGCCCGCCGCAGTACGACGCGCTGGTGACGATGCCCGTCGATTGGTTCCTGTTCGGCAAGCGGGTGGCCGCCCGCGCCGCCGCCCAACTGAACGTGGACGTGGCCCGCGCCGACTTCGCCGACCAACTCCGGCGACAAGTGGCGGCGACGGTGGACAGCTTCTACGACGCGCTGGAGGCGGACCTCGCCGTGAAGCTGGCCGAGCAGGACTTGGCCGCGCTCGAGGCGCTGGAAGCCGCCGCGGCCGCCCGCGCCAAGGGCGGGGACGACAAAACCTCCCTGGAACAGCGGCGGGTGCGGCTGGCGGTGCTGGACATCCAGCGGGAGATCCGCAAGCGGCGGGCGGCGGCGGAGACGACCAAATCCAAGTTGCAGGCGAACATGGGCCGGCCGCCCGACACGCCGGAGTTCGTGGTGCGGGGGACGCTCGCCGTCCGCGCCACCGCCCCGGCCCTGACCGTCGCGCAGGCGTGGGCGCTGGCCGAGCGGAACCGGCCGGACCTGATCGCCGGGCGGCGGGCGGTGGCCGCCAACGAGGCGGCGGTCGAGCGGGAGCGGCGGCGGGGCTTCCCGCAGGTGTCCGTCACGTCCGGCGTGGACTACCAGGACCAGCAGCGGATCACCGGCTTCCGCAACGCCTGGCTCTGGACAGTCGCGCTGAACGCCACCCTGCCGATCACCGACCGCAACCAGGGGCGGGTGCTGGCCGCGCGGGCCGGCACGCGGGCGGCGACGGCCACCCTGGGGGCGGCGACGGCCGACGCCCGCGCCGAGGTCGAGCAGGCGGTGGCCGAGTACACGGAGGCGGTGAGCGGGGTGACGGGCGAGGACGTGGCGTCCTTGAAAGCGGCCCGCGAAGTGCGGGACGAGACACTGGCCGCCTACAAGAAAGGCGACAAGGACTTGCTCGACGCTCTCGACGCCGAGCGGGCCTACCGCGACCGGCTGCGGAACACTCTGGGGAACCTGACCGACTACTGGCAGGCACTGAACCACGTCAACGCGGCCGTCGGCCGTCGGGTGCTGACGGCCGAGGAGGCCGACCGCGACACCCTGCTGGACGCCGGCAAGGCGGCCGGTTCCGGGAAGTGATCCGCCGGACGAGCCGTTCCGCCCAGGCGTGCGGCAGGTGGAATTCCACCCGCGAGTTGGTCCGGCCCTCACCCCGACCCCTCTCCCGAAAGGAGGCGTTCGCCGACCCCGGTCGCGAGTCCGAGACGCTGCTGAAGTTGCGACCGAAGCGGCCGGGCGTCAACGGTGCGGCTGACCTACTTGTCGGCCCGGACGGGAAGTAGGCCGGTCAGATTCTTGACGAACATCCGAAAGGGTTCCCAACCTCGCCGGTGCGAACCAGGGTGCCGTCGATGTCGAACAGAAGCACGGGCTTGGGGGCGACCGGGGCGAGGGAGGGCAAGACGGGGGCATGATAGAGCCGGGCGTTTCGGCTCACAGCCGATCCGGTGGGCTGACCACCCCGGCCGGCCAGCGATTCAGGACGTGCTTGACGATCATCGCGGCCGATTCGCGGAGGTGGTCCGGGTGAATCCACCACCCCGCCTGGTCCCGGTGGTAGCGGAGGAAATCGACGACCCAGGTCGTGTAGCGCTCCTCCGTCGTCTTCGCGTAATTCATGGTCCGGCAGGCGGCGACGAAGTGGTCGGGCCGTTTCATGGGATCAATTCCCAGATGGCATAAGCCGGAAGCCTGTTAGTGCCATTTTCCGCGAATCGTTGCCCAAACGCAAGAAAAAACTTGACCCCCGGTTTCGGCGGGCGGTACTATCCCAATCAGCGTGGCGATTTATCTCAATCCCTGCGATTGGGATAAGTATCTGTTCGGCGGCGGAGGGCTTGTGGGTGGGAGACGTGCCGACGCAGAAGCGCATCCGCGACGCCATCAAAGCGGGTGACGATGCGACCGCACAAGGCCTGATCGCCGCCGACCCGACACAGCTGCGGGCCTCGACTCCATTCGGGACGTGGTTGCATGTGGCGTCCTGCTTCGGCCGGCTGGTACTCGCCCGATTCTTGGTCGGGGCCGGCGCAGATGTGAACGCACGAGGGGTACGTTTGGCGGCACCCCGCTGAACGAGGCGGCGGGCCGCGGCCACCTTGCAGTCGTCGAGTACCTCTTGGCAGAGGTGGGGTGATGGAGGTCCGCGAGCCAGAGGTCAACCCGCTGTTCAGCATTTCCTTCAAGCGAGGAACTTCGATGACTTACCGACTCGTTACTTACGTCGCCCTCTTGGTCCTCGTCACGGGCTGCGCCCGGAGCGAGTCAAAAGGCAGTGGCACCGCCCGCCAGCGGGAGGTTTCAGAGTCGGTGGGGCCCGCGCCAAGTAGTGCCCATACCGTCAACGGAGCCCCGACTAACCAACCACCTGCGGCCGAGCCGAAGCCACCGTCCACTTCCGCTCAGTCGCTTACGGCGGAGCCGAAGCCACCATCCACTTCCGCTCCGTTCAAGGCAGATGAGCGGTTCGCTGTGGGATCCAAGTGGCGGGGGACTCGCGTTGACTTGTTCCAAGGCAAGCCTTCAAAATACAAAATCTGGCTTATGGAAATCACGCACCGAAAAGGTGACCTTTTCCAAGCAAAGGTCTGGTCCCTGGCGTATTTCGACGACACCATCGTGGTCAGAGGCAAGGTGCCCGCAGAAGTGGACGGTGACTTCTCTTTCGAGACTGGATACTTCACGTCTGGCGGCCATGCGAGGTACCTAGTCTTCGTGGCTAAAAAAGACGGGAAGAAGCTGGAAGTGTTGTATCGAACGATTGACCCCCGGATGGTGGATGCCGGGATGCTCCAGGTGGGAATGGGTACAATGACATATGAAGCCCCATCTAAGCAACCGACGCCCGCTACGCGTCCGGGGGGCGTGGCAGCGCCCCCGGTCTCGGACGGGCCCTGGAAGTCGTTTGAGCAAATCAATACCGAGGAAGTAGCCAAGCTAAAAACATCCGAGTATTTTTCCAAGGCAAGCGATCTGTCAAAAGTACTCCTGGTTGAGCGTGAAAAAAAGCTCAAAGAGCTAGAAGTGCTCCGAACTGGGTTCGCAGAGGTGGCCAAGGCGAAGTCGGCCGATCAGTTACTCGAGTCATTAAAAGCCAACAAGAGAGTGACGCACGCAGACAAGATCCGCTGGTCTGAGGAGGAAAAGAGGTATTCGTCGCTCAAAGCCGCCGAGCTGACGCCGGAGCAACGACTCGCGCGCTCCGAGGCTCTGTCGAAAGTCCTCGTAGAATTTCTGAAAGGCAACGCGAGCAAAGAGGCGGAACAGGAGAAGAACTACCGTGAGGATCAGAAGCGGGAGTTCGAACGCAGAATGGGCCTTCAGGGCGGCGTTGGGCGATAGCGGCCGGTGAATGCTGACACGACTTCGGCCGCTGGGAGTTACTCCTCCCTCTGCCTGCCATCACCTTTCTTCAACCCGGTCAGTCGTCGGACGTGGAGCGGTGGGAGTTGGCGGATGCGCCGAGCGGGTCATCCGCTTCAACCAAGATGTCCGGGGTGCCGGGCCGGGCGAGTTTTTCGACGACGGGCCGTGGTCGGCTCACTACTTCGTCATCGGCAGCGAGCGGGGCCAGAACTGGTTCTACCACAACCTTGCAAGCGGGTCGGAGGCGGTCGGGGATGTTCCACCACGAGGAGGGCGAGCTACGGCAGGAGGCGGCGTCGCTCGCTGAGTTCCCGGCGGCTCTGGTCGCGTGGAGGGAGGGCGTCGAGGCGGACGGGTAGCAAAGGCACGCCGAACCAGGCGCTGCAGCAGACCGGGGCCGCCTTTGCGGTTCTGGGACTTCAAGCTCACTCAGCGGCCCCGGCTGCTGAGCTGAGTCGTTCGGCAGCGGAGGTGCGGCATCATCGGCTATCACTTCTCCACCACCCGGCTAGCTTGTTCTTCTTGCAGCGGCTGGCTCAGGTAGCTCGCCTTCACGCGCGGAGGCGGGCGGTGCCGGCCTTCGCCCCTTCCACGTCCACCGTCACTGCTCCGCCGGCGAGAGTGGTTGTGGAAGGGCGCGGTGGGGTGTAAAGTGTTTGAAAGGCCCACCCCGCGGAGGAACCCCGTGCCAGCGACCACCGATCGCCAACTCGCTGATGACGAGCGACTTGCCGAAGAGGTCTACGATCGCGTCATCCGGCCAACTCTCCGTCCCGAGGACGAGGGGAAGTACGTCGCCGTCGCATTTGAAACGGGCGATTTCGAGGTCGATGCCGACGATTTCGCCGCCACCCGCCGTCTGTTGGCCCGCCGTCCGGGTGCCCGACTGTGGCTGATGCGCACCGGGCCGTCGGCCGCGTACCGGCTCCGGGGTGTCGCGGCGGGCCAGCCGTGACCGACCGAGGCGCGGTCAACGCGCAACTGGAAGCCGAAGTGCGAGTGCGGCTGCGAGGGCCGGCGGGCAATGAGATCGAGGTCACCGCCGTGATCGATACGGGGTACACCGGGTCGCTCACCCTCCCCGCCGGCACCGCGTCGGCGCTCGGGCTGGTACGACAGGCCGGCGGCCGGGCGGTGTTGGCCGACGGGTCGGTGCGGCGGTTCGACACGTTCGCCGCCGAAGTGATGTGGGGCGGGGCGTGGATCGGTGTGGTCGTCTCGGCCGTCGGGGACGAGGTGCTGCTGGGCATGTCGCTTCTGGCCGGCTGTGGATTGTGGGTCGAGGCCGTGCCAGGCGGTGCCGTCGAGATCAGGCGCTTGGGGGCGGCGGTCGCTTGAACACAAGTTCGGCCGCCCAACGATCCGTCCGCATTCGCCCTCCCCTTGCCGTCACCTCCCCACGACGCGGCTGGCTTGTTCCTCTTGCAGCGGGCTGCTCAGGTAACTGGCTCGCACCTCGGCGCGGAGGCGGGCGGTGCCGCATGTTCGCTTTTCGAGTGTCATTGTCGCTCGGCGGCCCCGGCAGCTGAGCTGGGTCGTTCGGCGGCAGGAGGCGGAGCAATGCGTGTGGCGTGCGCGAAATGTGGCACCGCTTCCGACTACATGCGATCGGCGGGTGCCTGCGACAAATGCGGCCAGCCACTTCGCCTCCCGTCTACCGCCGACGCGGGCCGTCGAGAGCACCTGCTACCGCCGTCCGAGCGGCCGGTCGGCACCGCCTGCCCAACGTGCGGGGGCTGCTCGTACAAGACTTGTAAGGGCACGCGGTGGATCGCGGTCGGCTCGGACCGCCAGTGCGTCGCGTGCGGCACCCAGTATTCTCCCCCGACGCCTCGATGGGCGGCCGTCGGGTTCGTACTGCTGGGCGTGGTGATCGCTGCGGGCTGCGTCTTCGGGGTCGCCGAGTACGGCGTGACCGGGGGCGCGGCAACGGCCCTTGTCCCAATGGCGGCGGTCGGCGGGGCCGCGATCGTGCATGGTGTCCGGGCGTTGATTCGCCCAGGCCGAGTGTAGCGCCCAGACGCCGCCCCAGGAAGTTGCCCCGGTGACGGTTGACGGTCGGTGACGGATCGCCCCCGTTTTCGCCGCGCGGCGCTCGGACACCCCGTCCGCCCCTCGACGGTGCCGTCGCCACCGGTCTGCCGATCCCCGCCCCGACTCGCCCCGTCCGCCACCCCGCCGCTAGACTGACAGCGGGGTGTCACTCGCCGCCAACTCCGCGTCCGCCGACGGCACTTCGATCTTCGTCACCTCGTACCCCAACTCCTTCGCCCGACGCCGGAACTGCTTCTCCAACTTCTCCCGCACCTGCTCGGCATACGCCTCCTCGTCCCGCTTCATGTATGCCACCCCGTACCGCATCATGTTATAGATGATCCGCGCCAGCTCGTGCGCCGCCGCCGCCGTGATCGCCTTCGGCGCACCCAGCCGGCTCCGCCGCCGCCGCAGGTACGCGCCTGGGTCGCTCTTGCTCCGCATCAGCCCCCACGCCGCCAGCCGCAGCGCCGACGCCGGCCGCCCGCGTCGCGAAGTGACGAGCCGCGACCGCCGGGTGTGCCGAAGTTTCTTGGCGAACCGGCCGGCGCACCGACTTCCGCCCGTCTCGCCTCGCCAGTCCGCATCCGGCCGCTATAATCCCCGTTTCGATTGCACCCCGAACCCGAGGACGACATGGGCGGCTTCCAGCACAAGAGCAAGGCACTGCGGACGGCCAGCAAGCGGCTGCGGAAAGCCCGCAAGCACAAGCAGCGGATGGTGAAGAAGTACAAGAAGTGACAACCGGGCGGCGGGTTCGGTGTAATGCGTCGGTCCCTTCCGTGTTTTCCCCTTCAGTGCGTGCCGCCGCGCGGAGGTCGCCGTGGTGGGCGGGTCGGCCGAGGACCTGGACCGCTGGGTGCTGGCCACCGCCCCGCGGGCGGTCGCCTACGCCCGCTCCCTCCTCCGCGACCCGCACCAGGCCGAGGACGTCGTGCAGGACTGCTACTGCCGGCTCCTGGCCAAGGCGGGCACCTACGACCTGCCCCGCGACGGGCTGAAGCTGCTGCTCACCGCCATCACCAACGCCACCATCAACTTGCGGACCCGCCGCAAGCCGGTGTTCGGGCTGGTGCGGCGGGACGGCGCGACCGGCGACTTTGAAGCCGACGATCCGGTCGATCCTGACGCCGACGCGCCGGACGAACTGGCCATCGCCGGCGAGTTGAGCGCGGCCGTCGCCGTCGCGCTGAAACGGCTTCCCCCGCAGCAGCGGGCCGCCGTCGAACTGAAAAGCCTCGGGCACTCGCAGCAGGACATCGCCGACATCCTCGGCGTCACGCCGACGAACGCCGGGGTTCTCCTTCACCGCGGCCGGCAGGCGCTGGCCCGACACCTGGCCCCGTTCCTCGGCGGGGAGGACGACTCGTGACCACTCCTCACGACCCCGACCGCCTCGACGCCCTCGTCCGCGCGCACCTGGACCGCGAGGCGGCGGCCGTGGACGCCCGTGCGCTGCTGGCCCGCGTCCGGCCGGTGTCGCCGCGCACGCCCACCCGCCGGCGGTGGCTGGCGGCGGCCGGCGTCGGGGCCGGCCTCGCCGTGGCGGCTGGCGTCGGGCTGTTCCTGGTCGGTGGCCCGCCGGTCGAGCGGACCGCGCTGGCGTCGGCGGCGGAGGTCGTCCGCCAAGCGAAGTCGGTTCAAGAAGCCGCGCCGACGGACCGCCAGTACGCGGTGTCGGCCGAGTGGGAGGTGACGCCGTTCCAGAAGCGGTTCCCGTTCCGCCCCATCTCCCGCGAGGCGACCGTTTGGACGCGGGGCGACCAGTTCGTCGTGCAGTCGAAATTCGTAGACGGCGGCGAGTGGGCGTGGGGGCAGGACGCCGGCGGGCGGGTGTGGATCGCACCGACCCGCAAGCGGGTGCTGGTGTTCGAGGCGGACGAGTTGGCCGAACCGCTGACCCGCTTCTGCGAGCTGATGAGCCTGCGGCTGGCGTCCACGCTCGGCGAGCTGCTGGAGAAACACGAACTGGCGCGGCGGGACGGCGGCCGGCCGGGGGAGGAGATCCACGTCGCCGCCCGCGCGCGAACGCCGGCCCCCGGCGGGGTCATCCGGCTGGACGACGTGGAACTGTTCCTCGACCCGACGACGAAGGTGGTGCGGCGGGCGGTGCTGGCGAAGCAGTTGAACGGGGAGACGGTCGGCCGCGTCGAGTTCAAGCTGGCGGAAACGGCCACCAAGCCGGACGAGTTCTACACCCCTCGCGGGCACACCGACGCCGACGCCCTGACCCTGGACCGCAAGCCCGGCCCGCCGACCAAGTTCGACCTCCGCCACCGCTTCCGCGACGAGCTGCTGAAGCGGTTCGCCCCGCGCGACAAGTGAGACCGCCGGCCGGCCGGGGCCGAGGACGATGCGACGGGGCCGCGCATCAATCGACTTCGGCCTGACCCCGCAAGCGCGTCACGCAGTCGGCCACCCGGCGGGCGGCGTCGGCGGCGTCGGCCTCGCTCAGGGTGGTGCCGAAGCTGAACCGCATCGCCGATTCCAGCACGTCGTCCGGCACCCCCATCGCCCGCAGCACCGGCGACGGCAGCAGCGACCCGCTACTGCACGCCGACCCCGTGCTGCACGCCACCCCCGCCAAGTCCAGCGCCATCAGCAGCAGTTCCGACCGACAGCCGGGGAATGACAGGTTCATTGCGTGCGGCACCGCGTCGGCCGGCGTGTTCACGACGAAGGACACCCCGGACGCGCGGAGCGCGAGCAGGAAGGCGTCGCGGGCCGCCGTCACCCGCGCGACGTTCTCGGCCAGGTTCGTCACCGCGTGTTCCAGCGCCGCCGCCAGCCCGACCGCCAGCGGCACCGCTTCCGTGCCGGGCCGGTGGCCGCGCTGCTGGTGCCCGCCGTGCATCTGCGGCACCAGCTTCGTCCCCGCCTTCAGCAGCAGCAGCCCGACCCCCTTCGGCCCGCGGAACTTGTGCGCCGAGGCGGTCAGTGCCGTGACGCCGAGGTCGCGGAAGTGGACCGGCAGCTTGCCCACCGCCTGGGCCGCGTCGGTGTGAACGAGGACGTGCTTGGGCACCGTCTTGGCGACGTGGCGAACGGGCTGAATCGCGCCCGTCTCGTGGTTCACCATCATCAGCGACACGAGCCGAGTGTCGGCGGTCACGCGGTCGAGAACCGCCTTCTGGTCCACGACGCCCGACGCCGTGACCGGCAACCAATCGACCGCGAGCCCTTGCTTTTCCAGGGCGCTCACCGGGCCGATCACGCACGGGTGTTCGATCGCAGTTGACAAGACGGCTCCGCCCCCCGGCGGCACAAGCCCGAACAGCGCCAGGTTGTTCGCTTCGGTCGCGCCGCTGGTGAAGATCACCTCTTCGGACGTTGCCCCCAGCAGCGCCGCCACGCTGTCGCGGGCGTCCTCCAGGTGCCGCCGCGCGGCGCGGCCGATGGCGTGCGCCGACGACGGGTTGCCGTAGGCGTCGGCCGCCCCGCGCATCGCCTCCCACGCGGCCGGCAGGATCGGCGTCGTCGCGTTGGAATCCAGGTCGATCACGCTCATGCGCTCATTGTAAGCGAAGACGCGGTGGGGTAGGATGGGAATGACACACGCACGAGGAACCGCCATGAGCGCGCGCGCCGTCGCCGGACATCTCGTTCACCTCGCCACCCGCGACGCCGTGAGCGTCGGCATGGTGCCGGAGCGGTTGCACCTGACCCTCTTCTACTGCCAGGGGTGGCACTGGGCGTGGTTCGGCCGCGCGCTGTTCTCGGAGGCGATCCGCGCCGGCGCCGACGGCCCGCGGATTCCCGCCATCGCCGCGTTCGCGTGGGGGCACGGGGAAGAACCGATCTCGAAGATCGACGCGCCCGTGCTGTCCAAGCGGGATCGGAAGTCGGTGGAGCAAGTGTGGGAACACTTCGGGCGGTATCCGCTGGCGAGCCTCCGCGCGAAGGCGCGTGCGGAAGCCGTGTGGGCGCGGCGCGCGGCCGACGGCGAGGAGATTTCGGCCGAGGAGTTGTTCGACCACTTCGGCGCGGAGTACGCGCGGCTCACCGGCGAGACGCCCGGCTCCGCAGCCGTCACCGAGCGCAACCTGTCCGCCGACGCGGGCAAGACACTCGAGCAGATCCGCGAGGAGAGAGGCTGGTGAACTCGCTTCCGTACAAGCTCGAAGCGCGCGCCGAAGCCGATCTGGCGGAAGTGTCGGTCGTCCTTCGACCGGCCGTGTTGGAGCAACTCGCCCGCGTCTCCGCGAACCACGCCACGTGCTCGCAACCGGCGGTGTTCCCGCACCCGGCCGGTTACGAGTCCGCCCTCTGGTGCCGCCTCCCGGCCGGCCGCGCGGCGCTGATTCAAGTGCTGTTCGACCTGTCCGACGAGGAAGACCGATTGCTCGTGAGCCGGATTCTACTCCGCGACTTTGAACGCCTGCCGCCGTGGGCCACCGACCCGATCGGGTGGGGCAACGTGACGCCGTGGCCGGTCGTCGATCTGTAACCCCCTTCCCCGAGCGCCCCGCCCATGACGGCCGATGAAGTCCTCGCCGAGCTGAAGGCCCTCGGCACCGAGCAGACCAAGAAGACGCTGCTGCGGCACGGGGCCACCGAGCCGCTGTTCGGCGTGCGGATCGGCGACATGAAGCCGCTGCTGAAGGCGCTCGAGGGCGACCCCGCGCTCGTCCTCGCGCTGTACGACACCGGCAACTCGGACGCCATGTACCTGGCCGGGATGCTGGCCGACCCCGCGACGATGACCAAGGCCCAACTGAAGAAGTGGGCGAAGGCCGCGCCGTGGCACATGATCCGCGAGACGACCGTCGCCGGCGTCGCCGCCGAGTCGCCGTTCGCCGTGGAGCTGGCCGAGGAGTGGATCGCCTCGCCGAAGGAGGCGCTCGCCACCGTCGGGTGGACGACGTACTCGCTGTACGTCGCCATCACCCCGGACGCCGACCTCGACTTCGACCGCTTGAAGGATCTGCTGTCGCACTGCCGGGACGACGTTCACGCCGCCGCCAACCGCACCCGCTACACGATGAACGGGTTCGTCATTTCCGTCGGTTGTTATGTGAAGCCGCTGCTGGTCGAGGCGAAGAAGGCGGCGGCGGCGATGGGGGCGGTGGCCGTGGACGCGGGCGACACCGACTGCAAGGTGCCGCTCGCCGCCGCGTTCATCGCCAAGGTGGAAGCGATGAAGCGGGTTGGGGTGAAGCGCAAGTCGGCGCGGTGCTGACCGATCTTGCGAGCCGCGACCGCCAGGGAGTGGCTTCTTCGGGTCGTTCCGAGCCGGAAGCGTGAGCGACGGTTCG
>JAYTTN010000316.1:0-6315 GCA_043745295.1 Fimbriiglobus sp.
CTGTCAATCAGGCCGAACAAGGCGCTGCACCTGACCCGGCCCCAAAGCGGGCCGGGCAGGTGAGCTAGGTCGTTCGGCGGCACAAACCCGGCGGTTGTCGGAGCGTGATCCCCTGCTGCGGATGTGTCGGGCTGTTCCCGGAGACCGTTGGCCCGACGCATCCCTACATGTTGTCGTCGCCCGGCTGCTGGTCCGCCTACGGAGAGGTGTTGGCCCGCGAGTACGCCGATTACGCCGGCTTCAGCGGCATCCACCGATTGACCGTCGATGCGTACGCGGCCCAGCATCCGCACAGCCCATCCGCCGAGAACACGCGGTCGGTCGGGTTCCACCTGTGTCGGCTGTGTCTGTTGCTGGAGCGGGGTCTCGACGCGAACCGAGCCAACGCCGTGATGGTGACGATCGCCGCGCATAAATCGCGGTTCGTCCCGCTGCCCTTGCCGGGGAGCCTCGGCGAGGTCACGGTGGCCGATGTGTACGCGGCTGCCGGCCCCGGCGAACACCGCGAGGCCGTGCGACGGTGGGCGGCATCGGTGTGGCAGGCTTGGGAACCGTCCCACGGAGTTGTGCGGGGCTGGGTCAATGGTATCTTCCCAGACGCCGAACCAGGCGCTGCAGCAGACCGGCGGGGCATGACGGCTTTTCCAGATGCGTAGACTCCTCGGCCCCGCCGGCTGCTGAGCTGGGTCGTTCGGCGGCGGAGGGCGGCCGTGTGGCGAAGGCCCAGATCATCGTGGCTGTCGATCAGCCCGACGAGGTGCGGGCCGTCGCCGAGTGGTTCGACCGGTGGCGCGGCCGACTCGCCGCCGTGTCCGAGAACACGGGCTGCGGGTGCTGCGTGGCCATCTGGGATGTCGAGGGGCCGTCCGAGGCGTTCCAGGAGCTGCCTGGGGTCATAGTCGCTCACCCCGGCGTAGTGGCGTAGCGCCGAACCAGTCACTGCAGTGGACCCGCCCCAGAGCGGGCGGGCCACTGAGTTCGGTCGTTCGTCGGCGGTGTGCGGGGCCATCGACTGGAGGACGCCGGCGAGGAAGTCCCGCCCGCGGGCGAGCAGGACGGTCTCGAGGCGGTCGAGGACGCGGCCGTGCGGGGCAGCCCCGGCGGTCGATTCGACCTCGCGGGCCAGGGCGAGAGCCCGTTCGACGACGAGGCGCTGGAAGTCGGCGAGCGGTTCCGGGGAGGTGGTCTATGGAGGCGTCCTGCCAGAGGGAAAGCACCGTTGTCCCCATCCCGCCTAAAAGTGCCAGGGAACTTTGGCGCACCCGGCGGGCCGCCGGGCCGGGGTGTAGCAACCATTCTTGGAGGTTGGGATTCCCTGTTCGGGCCGCCATCCGGAAGTAGTCCCGGCAGTCGCGGAACAGAGGCCGGCCATTTTCCCGACGTTCTCGACCCGCCGACGGGCGGTGTCGGCTGTGAGCCGTTCGCCGACGAGATTCTTAGCGGCCCCCTCGACCATGCCGGTGCCGGTCGATTGGCCCCGCTTCGGACGCGACGCGTAGTCCGATCACCCCTCGCGGCCCTCCAGGCAATTCAACACCCCGCCCGAGCTCGCGCCGTCGCCCGTCGGCCCGGCCGCGAGCAGCTCGCCGACCCGAGTCCCGACCCCCGGCGCAGCCGTCGGCCCGCAGCAATTCCCGCCCGCGGTCCGCGTGGACGGTCGCCTCGGGCGTCCCCTCGCCGAAGAGCAACTTCGCCCCGTCACCCCGGCATGTCAGGGCGTGGAAGATGTCCGGCACCTGCGGCGAGCGCGGAGAGGAGGTGTCGGGTCATGGTGGGAAGTTCTGGGAGAAGCGGAACGGCGGGCGTCGTACTGTGTTAGCATGACGAAACTCGACCTGGGAATCAAGCCGCCGGTGGCCTTCCCTGCCGTTCCATTCCTCCACCGACAGACCGACCCGCAGGAGCGCCGGACGCCATGCCAAAACTCAACCGGAAAACGGCGACGCTGGTTGCAGCCATCCTGACCGCGTTCGGCGCGGGGGCGCTCGTGACTTACGCCCTGATGACGGGTTCCGGCTCGGATGCCCACCCGAACCAGGGATTCAAGCCGGAAGGACTGACGGTCTCCGGGACCGTGTTTCACGTTGACGGCGACCCGCTGGTTACACCAACCGGTCAGTACCAAGCGCAGGCACTCATCCGGATGAAGCCAACCCCAGCCGGGGAACCGGATGGCGGGAGCGACCTCGATGAGTTCGAGAAGTTCAAGGCGAGCGAAGTCGCCTGGATGAGGACGCGCACGTTCCTGTCTTCCGTCGCGGAGCAACACGCGGTTGCCCGCCTGCCGATCGTGGCTCTCGCGGATGACAAGGCTCGCGCAATCGATCAGTTGCTTGGGATGGAGTGGGTATCGCCGAACCTCCTCACGGTTTCGATGATCGGGCCGGACCCGAATCAACTGAATGAACTCCTGACGGCATTTACACAAACCTATCTTGTCCAACACATCAAGCGGACAAGGGAAGACGGTTCCGGCGAGTTGCACGAGTTGACGCTACGCCTGTGGGAACTGGACAACACAATAAAACAATCACGGCCCGACGTCGCGCCCTTGCTCGCTCAGAAGGCGAAACTGGTGGTCGAGCAGCAGCAGGCCGAGCGGAAGGTCATGAGCCTACCCGTTCGAGTCGAACTGGCGGAAGGTGCCATCTCTGCTGCGGTTTCCGACGTGACAAGCAAGTTCAAGGTTTCGCTCGACACGCGGAAAGCAAACGGGGAAGCAGTGAGGACCACCTTTGAGGTTGGGAAAGGAGCCAAGTTGTACACGAATCGGTGGGTCGAAGGAGCCGTGCCGCTCCTGAACGCTCGAGTCGAAGTGAAACTGAAACCGTGGCCAAGTGACACGGAACTGCTTCTCGAAGCGGCTGAAATCCGCGTCATCGAAAATCGGTGAAATGCCGGACCTGCCACCCCACGTCCGGGCATTCTCCTTCAGACGGCGAGGACACCCGATGCTTGCAGCCACGCTTCCGGAACCGCTGAAGAAACGAGCCGCGATCACCAGGAACCGCCGGAATCGGTCGGCGGGCCCATTTTCGGCCGGGTGGGGTTGCCGGTTCCGCCGGCCGCGATACTATTTTCGTTTACCCGCCTACCCCAGGCGGTGTCGTCTTTTACCGCCGGTGCCGTCATGAAAGTGCGGTCGAGCATCAAACGCATCTGCGACAAGTGCAAGCTGATCAAGCGGAAGGGCGTCGTCCGCATCATCTGCGAAGACCCCCGCCACAAACAGCGTCAAGGCTAACTACCGGGAACGAACGACCATGCCCCGTATCCAAGGCGTCGACATCCCGGCCGGCAAACCGGCCCACATCTCCCTGCGGTACCTCCGCGGGATCGGCCCGACCACGGCCATCGAGTTGTGCATCAAGGTCGGCATCGACCCGCAGCGGAAGGCCAGCAGCCTGACCGACGACGAGATCGCCAAACTCGCCATGACCATCGACCGGGATTACCTGGTCGAGGGGTCGCTCCGCCGGTTCGACAACGGCAACATCGGCCAGTTGATGGAAGTGAAGAGCTACCGCGGCGACCGCCACCGCCGCAAACTGCCGGTTCGCGGCCAGCGGTCGAAGACGAACGCCCGCACCCGGAAAGGCCCCCGCAAGACGGTCGCCAACAAGAAGAAGGCCGACAAGTAACGTCGCGGTGACAGGTTTCAAGTTTCAGAGTTTCAGGAGAGGACGCCAACGGCCGTTGAGACCGCCGCTCTCCAGACACTGAGGTTTGAATCCGCTTGTAACTCTGAAACTTGAAACCTGAAACTCACTAAAGCACCGCGACCATGGCCAAAACGAAAAAGAAGAAAGCCCGTCGGAACGTGGCCAAGGGCATCGCCCACATCCAGTCCACGTTCAACAACACCATCGTGACCATCTCGGACGCGAACGGGGACACCCTCTGCCAGTCCAGTGGCGGGGCGGTCGGGTTCAAGGGCAGCCGGAAATCGACCCCCTTCGCCGCCCAGCGGGCGGCCGAGGAGTGCGCCAGCAAGGCGTCCAAGTTCGGCGTCCGCGAGCTGGACGTGAAGGTGAAGGGGCCGGGGGCCGGCCGCGAGTCGGCCGTCACCGCCCTCCAGCAGGCCGGGCTGAACGTCAAGACCATCGAAGACGTGACCCCGCTGCCGCACAACGGCTGCCGGCCGCCGAAGAAGCGCCGGGTGTGATCCAGGCGGTAGGAGTCAGAAGTCGGGAGTCGGCGGACGGCCGCCGGCTTCCGACTTCGCCCGTTTGCGGTGCCGTTCCGTCACGACCCTGGGGTTCGCCGGTTCGCCCGCCGCGGTTCGACTCCTGCCTTGCCCCCTGACCCCAGTCTCCTGACTCCTGGGACAAATGGCTCGTTTCACCGACCCGGTCTGCAAGCGGTGCCGCCGCGAGCAGACCAAGCTGTACCTCAAGGGCAGCCGCTGCTACACCTCGAAGTGCCCCATCGACCGGGAGGCCCCGCCGCCCGGTATGCACGGCACCCGCCGGAGCAAGGTGTCCGAATACGGCATCCGCCTCCGCGAGAAGCAGAAGCTGAAGTTCTTCTACGGCGTCCTCGAACGGCAGTTCGAGCGGTACTTCGAGCTGGCCGGGCGCAGCACGACGAACACCGGCGAGGGCCTGCTCTCGATCCTCGAGCGCCGCCTCGACAACGTCGTCCACCGCCTCGGCTTCGCCCCGTCCCGCGCCGCCGCCCGCCAGGTCGTCGCCCACGGCCACGTGCTGGTGAACGGCCGCAAGTGCGACATCCCCAGTATGCTGATCAAGGCCGGCGACATCATCAAGGTGAAGGCCAAGCCGCGCAGCCTCGGTCTGGCCCGCATGTCGCTGCAAACGATGCCGCCGCAGGTGCCCGACTTCCTGACCATCACCAACAACGACGAGCCGGAAGGGCTGATGACCCGCCTGCCCACCCGGCAGGACGTGGACCCGCGGATCGCCGCCATCCGCGAGCAACTCATCATCGAAATCGCCACCCGGTAATCCCGTCCGAGCCGGAAGCGTGAGCGACGGTCTTCAAAACCCCGTCGCTCACGCTTCCGGCTCGGATGACCGAATCACCCCACCCGCCACGCGACCGGGTGGGTTTGCCCGTTTCCCCCTGGCTCTTGGCTGGCGCGTCTGGCTCGCCGTCGGATCACCCGGAGGGGTCGCGCCCCCCGGCCCGACGAGCGGCAAGCCGACCGACCGGCCGCGAGGACTTCCGATGCGCATCCGCTGGCGTGGCCTGGAATTGCCCAATCGCGTGGTTGCCGAGCGCGGCTCGCTGACCGACATGTACGGCCGCTTCCTGTGCGAGCCGTTCGAGCGCGGGTTCGGGATGACCGTGGGCAACAGCCTCCGCCGCATCCTGCTCAGCTCTCTCGAAGGGAGCGCCGTCACCCGCGTCAAGATCAAGGGCGTCGAGCACGAGATCAGCACCATCCCCGGCGTCGTCGAAGACGTGACGGACATCATCCTGAACGTCAAGGCGCTGGTGGTGAAGAACCTGTCCGACCAGCCGAAGACCATTCGCATCAACGTCCACGGCTCCCGCGACAAGCGCGAAGTCCTGGCGGCGGACATCGAACACGACGAGATGCTCACCATCGTCAACCCGGAACACCGCATCGCCACCCTGACGGCCGACGTGCCGTTCGTCATGGAGATGACGGTGGAGAACGGCCGCGGGTACAAGACGTCCGAGGAGAACGCCGGCAAGGAGCGGGAGGTCGGCATCATCCCGGTGGACAGCAGCTTCTCCCCGGTGGTGCGGGTGAAGTACGACATCGAGGAGACGCGGGTCGGCCAGAAGACGAACTACGACCGCCTGCTGATGGACATCTGGACGAACGGCACCATCAGCCCGCAGATGGCCCTGGTGGAGGCGGCCAAGATCCTCCGCAAGCACCTGAACGCCTTCGTGCAGTACAGCGAACCCGGCCCGGAAGTGCCGCTGGACGAGCCGATCGAGATCGCCGGCCCGCAGTTGGCCGTGATCGACACGGAACTGGAGCGGAAGCTGAACATGAGCCTGGCCGAGTTGGAGCTGTCCGTCCGGGCGACGAACTGCCTGGAATCCGAGGGCATCGCCACCGTCCGCGACCTCGTCATCCGCACCGAGGACGAGCTGCTGGAGGTCCGCAACTTCGGCGAGACCACCCTGAAAGAGGTGGCCCAGAAGTTGAAGGAGAAGGGCATGGCACTGGGCATGAAGTTGCCCCGCCGCTGAGGTTGACCCGACGAGCCGCGACAGCAAGGGAGCGGCATTTTCGGCGGGTCCGAGAATCCAGTGGGGTTCCGCAACCCCGCCCCACCTCTCCCCGCTGGAGAGAGGTCGAACCGAGTGCGC
>JAYTTN010000317.1:0-6311 GCA_043745295.1 Fimbriiglobus sp.
CGACGCCGCCGGTTCAAATGGTTGCGAGTACGGACCCGCGTGCCGAATCCCACAACGCGACTCCCCCACCTGCCGACGAAACCGAACAGCCGGCTGAGAGCGAACCGCCGGCAACACGTCGCACCGCCGAACACGTCATCTCGTGGCGACCGTCCGACATTTCGGAATCCGGCGCGGTCGCGGCGTAAAATGGTTGTGTCCTCTGGTCCCCGACCGTTCGCTTCTCGGACCCACCCGCCATGACCGCCCGACTCGTCCCCCTCGTTCTGCTGCTGGTTCCCGTCACGGCGGTCGCGCAACCGGCCGCGATCCGGCTGGCGGAGAAGTTCGACGACCAGGCCCCGTACCGGGTCGAACTGAAGACGACCCTGGCGGGGAAACTGAGTGTCCCGGCGGCGGAGAAGGACAAGCCGGCCGAGGAGGTGGCGGTGGTCGGCGGCAGCCGGTTCGTCTACGACGAACGTCCCCTGCCCCTCGACGACAAGTCGGCGCGGGCGATCCGCGCCTACCGGACCGTGGAGGTGAACCGCACCGTCGGCGACCGCGAGCAGAAGGCCGACATCCGTGACGCCGTTCGCCGCATGGTGGTGCTGCGATCCGAGAAAGGCAAGAAGGCCCCGTTCTCGCCGGACGGCCCGCTGACGCTGAACGAGATCGATGTCGTGCGCAACGACATCTTCCCGGCGGTGCTGGTGCCGGGGCTGCTGCCCACGAACGCGGTGAAGCCGGGCGACAAGTGGGCGGCCGCCGCCGCCGCCGTGACCGACCTGACCGACCTCGACAGCATCGACGAGGGCGGGCTGACGGTCGAGTTCGTGTCGGTGGTGAAGATCGACAACCGGCGGCACGCGAAACTGAGCGTAGCCGGGACCGTGCGCGGCCAGAACGACGACGGCCCGACGCGGCAGAAGCTCGACGGCACGGCGTACTTCGACCTGGAAGCCGAGCGGTTGAGCTACCTGAAGCTGTCCGGCACGCACGAACTCATTGGCAAAGACGGCAAGGTGGTGGGGCGACTGGACGGCACGTTCGTGATGACCCGACAGGCGTCGCCGAAGTTCGCCGACCTGACCGCCGACGCCCTGAAGGGGTTGGAACTGACGCCGACGGCGGACAACTCGCTGCTGCTGTACACGAACGCCGACCTGGGCGTGAAATTCCTCTACCCGCGGCGCTGGCGGTTGGGCCTGGTGCGCGGCCGGCAGATCGCCCTGGAGGAACCGGCCGGCGGCGGCATCCTGCTGACCGTCGAGCCGATCGCGCGGTTGCCCACCGCCGACCAGTATTTGAAGGAAGTCCGCGCGTCGTTCGCCAAGGAGAAGACCGCCGCGACCCTGACCGACGGGCCGAAGCGGGTGGCGGACGCGCCGGTTCGCGTGGACCGGTTCGGGTTCGACGCCGAGGTGAACAAGGCGGCGGTGCGGTTGGAGTACGGCCTCGCCGCCACCGCCGACGGCGGGGTGCTGCTGGCCGCCAAGCTGCCGGCCGGCGACAAGGCGCTGCGGGCGGACGTGGAGCGGGTGCTGAAAGGGCTGACGGTGACTAAGAAGATCGAGGGGAAGTGAGCGACTCTCAGCCCCGACGGGGCGGCATCCAATAGCCCAGGGCTTACGCCCTGGGAAATCTTCGCACCGGAGGTGCGGGTGCCGGTAGCCAGGGGTGATACGCGAGCGCAGCTCGCGGAACCCCTGGAAAGCAATGGGTCATTGCATGGAGTCCCGGAGGGACGACGGATTCCGCCGCCCCTCCGGGGCTGAGGAGATTTTCAACCGCCGACCAGGGGTTCGGTCGCTTCGCTCCGTCACCCCTGGCTACAGGCACTCGCACCTCCGGTGCGAAGATCGATGCCCGAAACCTGCGACAGTATTGAGGATTTTCTGATGCCACACCGCCGCAATCACTCCGTGCCCCCGGCCCCCGGCGGCGAGTCCTTCGGCATGGAGGAACTCGGCGAGCCGGTGTACAAGGTGCGACTGCTACCGGGTGGGGGGGTGGCGAAGTTGAATGACGGCGACAACCCGCTTGCCGCCGAGGCGCATGACCCGCTCGAGCCGAAGTACCTCGCTCCGAAGCCGCCGGCCGTGCCGCCCGCCGCCCATCTGCCCCCCGCATGAGGAACCGCCGACGTGCCGAAACTTCGCATCCTGATGGTGGCGTCCGAGGTGGTCGGGTTCGCCAAGACGGGCGGGCTGGCCGATGTCGCCGGGTCGCTGCCCCGCGCCCTCGCCGAGCGCGGGCATTCGGTCGCCGTGGTCATGCCCTTCTACCGGTCGGTCAAGTTCGGCAAGATCGTGCCGGAGCCGCTGCCGCAAGTCATCACCGTGCCCGTCGGGTCGCGGACGCTGGCGTGCAAGCTGTTCCGCGCGACGCTGCCGAACTCCGCCGTGCCGATCTACTTCATCGACGCGCCGGAGTACTTCGACACCGACGACGGGTACCACGGCCGCGGCCTGTACCAGCAGACGATGCCCGGCGGGTACAAGGCCGACTACCCGAACAACGCCGAGCGGTTCACCTTCTTCAGCCGGGCCGCGCTGGAAGTGGCGTCGGCCGTCGGCTTCGCGCCGGACATCGTCCACGCCAACGACTGGCAGACGGGGCTGGTGCCGGTGTACCTGAACGAGGTGTTCCGCGAGCGGCCGGAGTTCGCCCGCACGCGGAGCGTGTACACCATCCACAACATCGCCTACCAGGGCATGTTCGGCGCGGACGTGATGCGGCTGACCAACCTGCCCGGCTGGCTGTTCAACCACAGCCAGCTCGAGTTCCACGGCCAGTTCAACTTCCTGAAGTCCGGCATCGTGTTCGCCGACGCCGTGAACACCGT
Organism: Fimbriiglobus sp.; assembly: GCA_043745295.1. GTDB lineage: Bacteria > Planctomycetota > Planctomycetia > Gemmatales > Gemmataceae > JALHQU01. The sequence goes on from JAYTTN010000317.1 coordinate 2,828, forward strand.
CAGCCCGACCTACGCGCGGGAAATCCAGACGGCCGCCTACGGCTGCGGCATGGAAGGGCTGTTGCAGCAGGTGCAGTCCAAGCTGTCCGGCATCTGCAACGGCGTGGACTACGGCGTCTGGGATCCGGCCATCGACCCGCACATCCCGGAGCGGTACGACGCCGACACGGTGTTCGACAAAAAGCCGGTGAACAAGGCCGAACTTCAGCGGAAGTTCCACCTGCCGGTGGACAGCGCCGCGCCGGTGCTGGGGCTGGTCGCGCGGCTGGTCAGCCAGAAGGGGGTCGATCTGGTGCTGAGCGCCGCCCCCGGCTTCCTGGACATGGGCTGCCAGTTGGTGTTCCTGGGCGACGGCGACCGCGAGTACCACGACCAGTTGACGGGGTTCCGCCAGAAGCACCCGGACCAAGTGGGCGTGTATCTGGGTTTCCACGAACCGCTGGCGCATTTGGTGGAGGCCGGCAGCGACCTGTTCCTGATGCCCAGCCGGTACGAGCCGAGCGGGTTGAACCAGCTTTATTCGATGAAGTACGGCACGCCGCCGGTGGTGCGGGCGACGGGCGGGCTGGCCGACACGGTGGTGAACGCCACCGCCGAGAACATCGCCGGCTGCCGGGGCACCGGGTTCAGCTTCGGCGAGTACACCCCGCACGCCCTTTTCGACACCGTAAAGTGGGCGCTGAAGCTTTACCGCGAGGAGCCGGCCGACTTCCGGTCGGTGGTCCGCACGGCGATGGCGCAGGACTGGGGCTGGCACCGCAGCGCCGGCGAGTACGAGGCGCTGTACCGCCGGCTGGCGGGGTGAGAGACCGCAGACGAATCGTCGCCGCGAGCGGAGCGAGCGCATCTCCTGTCGAGTACGCTCGTCCGCGCCGTCCGCGCCGTGACTACACGTTCCACGTCTCCGGCGGCTTCCGCTTCTTCTTCCGGCGGACGGGCGGTTGGGCCGCCGTCAGCACCGCCGGGGCCTTGGGCCGCTGCGTCGCGGGGGCCGGTTCGCTCTCGTCCTCGTCGGCGAGCGTGTCCAGGATGAGCCGGTCCTTGCTCGCCAGCGCCGGCAACACCTCGCCGTCGGCGGGGGTCAACGGCAGTTCGTCGAGTTCCTCCCCCGCCTCCGGCCCGCGATCCGACCGCGCCGACGTTTCGCCCTTCGTCTTCAGCATCAGCTTGAGCGGCACCTCGGAGTAGCCGAACCCGTCGCGGATGGCCTTCGTCAGGTAGCGGACGTAGGGGTCGTCGAACAGGTCGGGCGCGTTCGTCACCATCACCACCGTCGGCGGGTGGGTGGCCACCTGCGCGGCGTAGTACAGCTTCGGCACGCGGTTGAGCCGCACCGGCGGGCCGTTCGCCAGCATCGCCTGCTTGAGCAGCCGGTTCAGCTCGCCCGTCGTCGCCCGCATGCCGGACTGCTTCTGCAACTCCTGGCACAGGTTCAGCAGGCGGAACACGTTCCGCCCGTTCTTCGCGGTGATGAACGCGATGGGCACGTAGTCCAGCATCGGGAACATCTTCCGCAGGTAGTCCGACCACTTCTGCGTCGGCATCATGTCGCTGGCCAGGTCCCACTTGTTGACCACGAAGACGGCCGGCTTGTGGTGCTCCAGGATGTACTCGGCCAGCTGCTTGTCCACCCGGCTGACCTTCATCCGCGGGTCGAAGAAGTGCAGCACCACGTCCGCCCGGCGGATGCTCCGCTCGGCCCGGTGCAGGCCGTAGAACTCGATGCTGTTGGCGATGCTCTTCCGCTTCCGCACGCCGGCCGTGTCGATGGCCAGGAACGTCTTGCCGTCCCGCTCGAACCGCACGTCGATGCTGTCGCGGGTGGTGCCCGGAATCTCCGACACGATCACCCGGTCGGCCTCGGCCAGGCTGTTGATGAACGTGCTCTTGCCGACGTTCCGCCGGCCGACGATGGCGACCTTCAGGTCGGTGGCGGGCGGGGCGACCGTCGGCGTGTCGGTCGGCAGCAGTTCGAAGATGGCCTGCACCAGGTCGTCCTTGCCCCGCCCGCTGTTGGCACTCACCAGCAGCGGCGGGCCGTACCCCAGGCGGTACAGGTCGCCGGCGTCGTAGTCGCGGGTGTATTCGTCCGCCTTGTTCGCCACGAACACCACCGGCTTGTTCAGCACCCGCAGCCGTTCGGCGACGGTCTGGTCGAGCGGCGTCACGCCGTCGCGGACGCTGACCAGGAACACCACCACGGCCGCCTGTTCGATGGCGATTTGAATCTGGTGTTCCACGTCCTCCGTCAGGTTGTCGTGGTCCTGGATGCCCATCCCGCCCGTGTCCATCAGGTCGAAGTACCGCTCGGAGATTTCGAGGGTGGTGGTGATGCGGTCGCGGGTGACGCCGGCGGTCGGCTCGACGATGCTGATCCGCCGCCCAGCGAGGAGGTTGAAGAGCGACGACTTGCCGACGTTCGGCCGGCCGACGATGGCGACGACGGGGAGTTTCATGGCGGTGCCGAACCGGGTGCGCGGGTGCTAATCCGGTATTGTAGCGGGAATGCCACTCACCACAGGACGAATCCGCCATCGACGACCAGTGTGGCACCGGTGATGTAGCTGGCGGCGTCGGAGGCGAGGAAGACGGCGGCGGGGGCCAGCTCGTCGGGTTCGCCGAGGCGACCCATCGGGATGTGGTCGAGGAACAGCTCTTCGAATTCCGGCTTCTCGCCGAACCACCGCTTGTTCGGGTCGGTGGCGAACACGCCCGGCGCGAGGGCGTTCACCCGCACCCCGCGATCCGCCCAGTCCGCCGCGAGGCTCCGCGTCAGCGCCGAGAGTGCCGCCTTCGCCGTCTCGTAGTGCCGGCCGCGAATCCCCTTGATGGCGATCGGCCCGGCGACACTCGTGATGTTGAGGACGCTCCCGCGCCGGCGTGCCAGCATCGGCTTGCCCAGCTTCTGACAGCAGACCAGGGCCGAAGTCAGGTTCAAGTCGATCATCGCCCGCCAGTCGGCGGGTGGGGTGTCCTCGACGGCCACGTCCATCCGCCGCCCGCCGACGTTGTTCACGAGGATGTCGATGTCCCGGCCGAGTGACAACGCGGTGTCACACGCGGCGGCGGCCCCGTCGGGGGTACTCACGTCGGCCACGATGGTGTGAACCCGGCGGCCGAGCGGGGCGAGGTCGGTGGCGGCTGCGGCGAGCGAATCGGCGTCGCGGCCGACGAGGATCAGGTCGGCCTCGGCCTCGGCGAACGCCCGCGCGACGGCCCCGCCCAGTCCCCGGCTGCCGCCGGTGATGAAAGCCGTCCGGCCGGTCAATTTGAAGCGCTCCAGGACGCTCATGGGAACTCGCGGTGTTGGGTGGGATGTGGCGGAAGGATAAGATAGCGAGGGTCGTGTTCGCCCGCCGCGCCAGCAAGGGGCGAACCGCAGAAGGGGTTGGCCCCTTGCTGGCGCGGCGGGCGAACACGACCCTCGCTATCTTATCCTTCCGCCACATCCCACCCAACACCGCGAGTTCCCATGAGCGTCCTG
>JAYTTN010000318.1:0-1732 GCA_043745295.1 Fimbriiglobus sp.
ACCGAGACGGTCCGCTCGGCCCGGTCGAGGTACCCGTCGAGGACGGTGCGACTGCCGACGGTCGGGCCGTGCCAGCGGATGCGGGCGATGGTCAGTCGCCCGTTGAGGGTGAGCACGGTGTACTCCTGGCGGCCCTTATTCCGCAGGCGTTTCCCCGTCGCGGCGTCCCGCGGAGGGGGAAAAAGCGGCCTCCGCCGCGTCGGTCCGCATCTGGATTCCGGCCTCGAACGCTGCCGGAGATGACGTGCCCGTGGGCGGCGTTGATGGCGTCGGCGACCCGGTCGAGGACGGCTTCCATCTTCTGGCGCGGAGGGCGGCGACGTCGGCATCGCGGTCGAGTTCGGGCATCGGTTCCGTCGGCGGCAACTTCGGACGGGGCGCGGGGATATCTCCAGTCTGACCCACCCGACCCCGAAGCGCCAGAAAGTTTTGCCGGACCCGGATCGTCGGCGGAGGCGAAATCGAGGCGGTGACGGCGCAAAACGTGCTGAGACAATCCTGCCGCTCTCCGTTCGGAGGGTCGGCAACCCGCGACGGCCGCACTTCGCGGCCGCCGGGCGCGCGAACACCCCTCCCGATTCAGGAGATTTTCCGATGGCCGCGACCGCCAAGCATGCCGGCAGCACGCACCACCACGCCGCCGCGTCCGCGCACGAAGCCGCCGCCCACCACCACCGGCAGGCCGCGCACCACCATGACCAGGGCGAACACGACCAAGCGAAGGTCCACTCCGCCTCCGCCCACGCGCACAGCACGGAAGCCGAGAAGCACACGAAGGCGGCGCACGAGCACTCGAAGAAGTAGTCGGCTCCGGCGGGCGGTGCGGGTCGATTCCGGCTCGCACCGCCCTCTCGGCGAACATCCCGGCGAAGGCCGGCGGAGGTCTCTCTCATGGCGACGCACGATCCGGCGGACGCGGCCCCGAACCTCGTGGTGGTCATCGACCACCACGAGGCGAAGGTGTACCGCACCGAGACCCGCGAGGGCGAGACGGAGCGGATCGTCCCCTACGACCCGCACGGCCACGGCCGACACCTGCACTCGGCCCACGAGGAAACCGACGGCAAGCGGGTGCCCGAACGCAAGAGCTACTACGAGGCGGTCGCCAAGACCTTGGCCGGGGCCGGCGGAATCGTCCTGTTCGGCAGCGGCACCGGCCGCAGCAGCGCGATGGACCAACTGATGGCCGATTTGAAGGATCACCACCCGGCCGTGGCCGCCAAGGTGGTCGCGGCGGTGGTGGTGGACGCGCACCACACCACCGAACCCCAGCTGCTGGCCCAGGCGCGGGCGCTCTTCGCCGACGCCCAAGCCCGCGCCTGACGCTCGCGCGATCCGCCGCCGACGCGTCGCCGCCCATTCCACCCCGGAGGTTTCCGCCCATGCCCCGCTACAGCCTCGAATCCGTCCTCCTCGTCGTCCTCCTCCTGTGGCTGATCGGGGCGTTCGTGTCCCCGTTCGGCGGGAACCTGATCCACCTGCTCCTGGTGGTCGCCCTCGTCGTGGTGGTCCTCCGCGTCGCGCAGGGCAAGCGGCCGCTCAACTGATCCCCTTCCCGCGCCGGAGGTGCCGCGATGGAGCCGTCCCCCAAGCCCGATGCGATTCGCTGGTCGGCGTCCGATTTGGACGCCGCGCCCGACGTGGTCGAGACCGAACTGGTCCTTCCGATCCGGCTGTTCCTCGCCTTGGAGAGGGAGGCTCGGCGGCACCACATGACGGCCGGCCAGATGGC
>JAYTTN010000319.1:0-1728 GCA_043745295.1 Fimbriiglobus sp.
TCCCCACGAGCCGCGACCGCCGGGGAGCGTCTTTCCCAGTGGAAAAACACGCTCTCCGGCGGTCGCAGCTCGTTCGGAACATTGCCCAGACACACCCAGTTCGAATCCGCGGACAGCCATCCCGCCACCTCGGCGATTCTGGCGTTTCTCCTCCCGGATGCGAAGAAGGGCAAGAAAAAACTGCCCCGCGTTGGAAGCGGAGCAGTCCGGAAACGGGTCTCGTACAGCGGAGGCAGACACGTCGCTCAGTCGTTGTGCCGGCCGCGGGGCGGCGGGCCGGTGCGGCCGGCTCGGGGCGGCGGGCCGGCGTTCAGCTTCACCTCCAGCCCGTTCTGGTCGTAGCACTTGATCTCCTGCAAGTCCGGCGACACGCCGAACCGCCCCTCGATCCGCACCTCCAGCCCGGCCGCCGCCTCCAGCGCGGCCAGTTCCTTCCGCTTCTTGTTCAGCACGTGGAAGGCCACGTCCGAGTGGACGCTGACGACCACCAGGCTCAGGTTCGGCGACCGGTGGGCGGCCAGTTGCAGCGCCCGCATGACCTCGATGCCCATCGTCTCGCTCGTCTTCACGTACCCGCTGCCGGTGCAGCTCGGGCAGTCGCTGTACACCCGCTTCTTGAGCGACGGCTGCATCCGCTGGCGGGTCATCTCGATGATGCCGAACTCGGAGATGCGGAGGATCTTCGTCCGGGCGCGGTCCCGCTTCAGCGCGGTGCGGAGGGCGTCCTCGACCGACCGCCGGTGCGTCTCGTGCCGCATGTCGATGAAGTCGTTGACGATCACCCCGCCGAGGTCGCGGAGGCGCAGCTGCCGGGCGATCTCCTTGGCCGCCCGCAGGTTCATCTGGTACGCCGTCTCCTCCATGTTTCCTTCGGCGCGGAAGTTGCCGCTGTTCACGTCGATGGCGACCAGCGCCTCCGTCTGCTCGATGATGATCGATCCGCCGCCGGGCAGGTCCAGCCGCTTGTGGTTGATCTTGGCGATCTCCCCTTCCACCCCGTAGCGGTGGAACAGCGGCTCGGTGTCGCCGTGGTAGCGGATGCGGCTGGCGTACTTCGGCATGACGATCTGGAGGAACTCGCTGGCGTGCGCGAACGCCCGCTCCTCGTCCACCCAGATGGTGTCGATGTCGGCGGTGAAGATGTCGCGGATGGTCCGCGTGATCATGTCGGATTCGCGGTAGATTTCGACCGGGGCGGCCACCTTCTTGATCCGCCGCACCACCACCTGCCACAGCCGGAGCAGGTACGCCAGGTCGTTGTGGAGTTCGGTCTCGTCGCGGTCGATGGCGGCGGTGCGGACGATGAAGCCGACGCCCTTCGGCGGGTTCAGCTTGGTCATCACGTCCCGCAGGCGGTGCCGCGCGTCGCGGTCCTCGATCTTCTTGGACACCCCGACGCGGCCCAGACTCGGCATCAGCACCAGGTAGCGGCCGGCGATGCTGATGAACGTGCTGAGGGTCGGCCCCTTGGTGCCGATGCCCTCCTTGATGACCTGCACGATCACTTCCTGACCGCGCTTGAATATCTCCTGGATCGGCGGGATCGGCAGGCCTTTGTGCCGGGTGTGCGCCTTGCTGGCCGGGCCGCCGCGCGGCGGACCACCCCGTCCGCCGCCGCCACTGCCGAACCCGCCGCCACCACCGCCGCCCCCACCACCGCCCCCCCCGCCGAACCCGCCGCGTCCGCCGCCGGGACCGCCGGGGCCACCCCGACCGGGTCCGCCGCGA
>JAYTTN010000320.1:0-6278 GCA_043745295.1 Fimbriiglobus sp.
GGACGGACGCGGTGCGGGCCAGCGACAGGGCGTAGGCGAACAGCTCGTCGGCGGTGGCCCACGACCCGTCCGCCACCGCCTCGGCGACGAACCGGGCCAACTCCGGCGGCAGGGTGACGGTGAAGGCGATCATCGGCGGCGGTCTCGGAGGGCTGTCAACGGGTGTCGAACAGTGAGTCGTCGATGAGCCGTCGGCCGTCGAGGACGCGGATGATCTCGACGCCGGTCGTGGTGTCGCGGAAAAACACCACATGCTTCATCACGGCGATCTGCCGCAATCCGAACGGGCGGAACGTCGTAGGTCGGCCGCAGTTCGGATTCCGGCCAACCACGCGAAACGTCCGGCGGAACGCGGCCGCCAGCTTGAGGGCGTATTTCCGCGAATGTGCGGTGTAGTATGTCAGCAGGTCGTCAACATCGGCTGTCGCAGGTGCGGTCAGTCGGGCTTTGCTCATCTCGCAGCCCCCACCGGGGCCGGTTCCGCCGATAACCGGCCGATCCACTCTTCCATGAACTCCTCGCCATCCACGCACTCGCCCCGATCTGCCGACTCGATCCCTTCCAGGATGAGTGCGTGCAGCTTCGACCCCGGCAGGATCGGCTCCTCGTCCTCGCAGTCGGTCTTGAACGCATCCACCGCCGCGAGGACGGCGGCGTCCAACGTGGTGTAGTCGCCGGCGGCGACGCGGGTCTCCAGCCAGTCGGCATACTCGGCGGGCAGCGTGACGGTGATCGTTTTCACTTGCGGTCCCCCAGTTGGCCCCGGATTTCCGACGGCATTGTACCCGAATAGCTGGCCCACAGCGCGTCCACGGGGTGGGCGCACCAGATGTCCGGGGCGACCGCCTTCAGGTGCTTGAAGATCTGCATCAGGCAGCCGACGTTGCCGGTGAACAGGGCCGTCGCGCCGGTCGCCCGGATGTTCTCGGCCTTGCGGTCGCCCAGCTTCGCCGCCATCTCCGGCTGCGTCAGGTTGTAGCTGCCGGCCGCGCCGCAGCACAACTCCGTCTCGTTCAGCGGCACCAGCTCCAGGCCGGGAATCGCCTCGAGCAGCGTGCGGGGCTGCTTCTGAATCTGCTGTGCGTGCCGCAGGTGGCAGGCGTCGTGATAAGTCGCCTTGATCGGCAGCGGGTGCGTCGGCATCACCAGGCCGAGGTCGTACAGGAACTCGGACACGTCCCGCACCTTGGCGTTGAGGGCGGCGGCCGCGTCCGCCTGCGGCGTGTCGTGCATCATGTGCGCGTAGTCCTTCAGCATGGCCCCGCACCCGGCCGCGTTCGTGATGACCGCGTCCACGTCCTTCCACGCCGGGCCGCCGACGCCGAAGGCGTCGCAGTTGCCCGCCGCCAGCGCGCGGGCCGTGTCCTCCATCCCGGAGTGGTAGTGCAGCGCGCCGCAGCACTGCTGCGCGCGGGGAATCAGCACCTCGCAGCCGTTCGCTTGCAGCACCATCGCCGTGTTGTAGTTGGTCCGTGGATAGAGCGCGTCGGCCACGCACCCCAGGAACAGCGCCACCCGCGCCCGCTTCGGGCCGATGGCCGGCAGCACTTCCGGCAGGCTTCCGTAGTGCCGTTTCAGCGGCGGCAGCATCCCGTGCATCGCCCGCAGTCGCTTCGGCAGCAGCTTGACGACGGTGTTCCGCGCCACCCAGTCCAGCCCGGTCCACTGGGCGAACCGGGCACCGGCCAGCGCCAGCCGGGTCCGCCGGCGACTGGGGAAAATCTTGAACAGCATCCACCGCTGAATCCAGCTCAAACTCGCCGTGGTGCGGCCCGGCTCGGCGTGTTCCATGTGTTCGCGGAACGGCTCGATGAGCCGGCCGTACTGGACACCGGACGGGCACGCGGTCTCGCACGCCCGGCAGTTCAGGCAACTGTCCAGGTGCCCCTTCACGGTGGCGTCCAGTTCCAGCTTGCCGTCGATGACCTGCCGCATCAGGTAGATGCGGCCGCGCGGGCTGGCCGCCTCGTTGCCGGTCTCCACATACGTCGGGCAGGCGGCCGTACAGAGGCCGCAGTGGACGCAGTCGAGAATCAACTCGTAGTCGATCTTCGGACCGGCGAGCGGCAGCGCGGCGCGGACGGGGGCGGTGGTCATGGGTCGGGACGAAAGAGGCGGAGGGGCGGGCGTGGGGGAATTGTATCGGGGAACGCCGCCGCCGCCTCGCCCGTGCCGCGAACCTGACGTACAGTGAACCCGCACTGCCCCGACGCCTGGAGGTCCGAATGAACGACGAACTCCGCCGCCGATTCCCGGACATGACGCCCATCACCGCGCCGCCGTCCCTGTCCTCGATCAACGGCATCGGCACGCAGTTGAACGGCCGCCGCGACTTCGACGCGGACACCGGCACTTACGTCGCCACCCAGACGTTCGCCGTCGTGTTCGTCCCGCTCGTCGCCGTCGGCGCGTACCGCGTCGCCGACGCCCCCAGCGGCGGCTGGTACTTCGTCGGCCGGGTGCCGCTGTCGCGGTTCGCCAAGCGGTGGAACGTCGGTCTTCTTCTCGCCGTCCTCGCCCTGGTCGGCGGATTGATGTACCGCAGTCACGTCCACTCGCCCGACTATCTGGCCGGGGTGAAGATCGCCGACGCGGAGGCCGCCGCCGCCGACGGAAAGTTCGGGAAAGCGGCCGAAACCTACCGCGACGTGATCCTCGGCTCGACCGGGCGGGTGGCCGAGGCGAAGCAGAAGTTCGCCGCGCTCCTGCAACTGTCGGACGGCTCGGGCACGGAGCTGGCGGCCGCTTTCCGCGTCGCGGCCGACCTGAACCGGTCGGCGCGGGGCGTCGTCCCGGACCTGTACGCGACCGGCGTCGGACAGGCCGAGGCGCGGGCGGCGGCCGACCCGGCGGGCGCGCTGGCGGTGCTGGAAGCCGTCGCGCCGCTGGCCACGAACCCGGCCGCCCCACTGGCCGTCCGGCGGACGCTGCTCGAACGGCTGACGGCGGCGACGCCCGACGACCCCGACCTCGCATCGAAGTTGGCCGTCGTGTACGAGGCGACCGGCGACCGCGCGAAGTGCGAGGCGCTGCTGACCCCGCACGCCGCCCGGCTGGGCACCCGCGAGGGGGCGGCGGTCCTCGGTCGGCTGTACGCCGGGCAGGGCAAGTTCGACGAGGCGGCGAGACTGCTGAAACCCTACGTGGACGCCAAGCTGCCGGCCCTGCGGGACGCCGAGGCGCGGTTCGCCGGGGCGATCACCGCCGCCAACAAGCGGGTCCTCGACGCCCTCGAAAAGGGGGCCGCGGCGGGGTTCGATTACGCCGCCTACAAGCGCGCCGCGGTCGCCGACCAGGACGCCATGGTGCGGGACCACGTGCTGGCCGCGACGAAGGACGACCCGACCATCCGCGACGCCCGGCAGGCCGTCGCCGACTCGTCGGGGGTGGTCCCCGCCGCCCTCGACTTGGGGCTGGTCTACCTGCAGCTCGGGCAGGCGGTGGCCGACCCGGCGGTGCGGACCGGGCGGTTCGCGGCCGCCGAGCAGACGTTCCTGTCGATCCGCGCGTTCGCCGGCGAGTCGGACACGTTCCGCCTGTCGCTCGGCCAGGTCTACTACTGGTTGAGCAAGCCGGCCGAGGGGAAGAAGGAGTTCGACGCCGCGCTGGCAACCGCCCACCGGTCCACGGACTGCCTCCTCGGCGTGGCCGGCATGCTCCGCGAGGTGGGCGCGACGACGGAGGCCCGCGCGCTCGCCGAAGAGGCGCACGCCCAGGAGACGGACCTGCCGAAGAAGCACGCCGCCGCCCGCTTCCGCTCCCTCCTGTTCACCGACCTGGACGACGACATCGCGTGGCTGGCGAAGGCCGACCCGGCCGACCCGACGGTGAAGGCTAGCCTGGCGTCCGCCCGCGGACACAAGGCGCTGCTGGACGGCAAGGACGCGGACGCCGCCGACCATTACCGCGCCGCCATCGCCGTGTACGCCACCCTGCCGGAGACCGCGGCCACCCTGAACAACTCGGCCCTCGTCCACTTCCAACTGGCCCAGGTGACGAACGACCCGAAGGAGTTCGCCGTGGGCGCGGACAAGCTCGACCGCGCCATCGCCCTCAAGCCGTCGGACAGCATCCTGCTGCACAACTCGGCCACCGTCGTCCTGGAAGCGGCCGTCCGCGACGCCGTCGGCGGGGCCGTCGATCTGAAGGCGATCAAGCGGTCGGCGTCCTTCGATTTGCTGCCCTTCCTGGCGAACGACGCGGCCGGCCGCAAGGCCGTCGCGGACAGGATTCGGGCGCACCCCGGCGCGGTCAAGGCCCGCGGGTACTACGAGAAGCTGATGCTGCTCGCGCCGAAGCGGACGGACTCGTACTCGCGGCTGGGCGAGCTGCTGTACGCCCTGCGGGACGCGGCCGGGCTGAAGGCGGTCGCCGACCGCGCGGCCGCCGCCGACCTGGACCGCTTGCTGGAAGAGAAGGAACACCTCGACTACCTGTCGGGCGCGGCGGTGGTGAAGATGAAAGAGGAGTTGGTCCAGTCGGCGGCGCGGGCGAAGGAAGCACTGGCGGCCGTGGCCGACCGCAAGGACGCGACTTATGCGGTCGCCGTCACCCGCGTCGTGACCCTCACCATCGCGGCCGCCGCGCTGGGCGGACCGGCCGACGCGGACGCGGCCGTCGCCCTGGCGGAGAAGGCGTTCGCGGCCGCTCCGTCGGACGGCTCCCGGCAGACGCTCCAAACGGCGCTCGCCTTCCGCGCGCGCGGCAAGCTGGCGGCCGTCAACGCCGAGTACCGCACGCTCGCCGCCGCGACGGCGCGCTCCCTCGGCAAGGATCTGCTGGAGTACGTGCTGCTCGCCGGCGGGCCGCTGGCCGACGCCGCATCCGGTCTGGAGGACGTGAAGCGGTGGCGGGCGATGCTGAAGAAGGCGTCGGCGGACGGGGCCGACTTCGGGCCGTCCAGTTGGGCGGTCCTCGTGGGGTCGGACGCCACGGTCGCTGCGGCGGTGGCGAAGGCGGCCGTCACGGACGACTCGGCCGCGCACTCGCGGGCGATCCGGCAGCGGGTCGCCCCGTACCTCGCTACGACTGCTTTGACCGACTACTTCGCCCGCCGCATGGCCGGCCGGGCGGACGCCGCCGCCGTCCTCGACGACCTGCGGAAGATGGGGGTCGCGCTGCCCGCGCCGAAGTGATCGACGGATTCCGCCCGCCGGCGGGAACTTCGCCCCCGGCGTCCGCGTCCCAGATAATATCCCGACCGGCGTTCGGGACATTTTCCGCTTGACGTTGGACGGCTCCCGGTTTTCCTTTTACAGTGTTGTAACAGCTCCTTCCGGTCCACCCGCGCCCACCGCTGGTCGCGGCGACACCGGCGGACTCGCGATGACCCGACGGACCCCCATCGGACTCCCTATGAGCTTCTCTCTCTTGTGGCGGTCGTCGAACGGCCGCGTCTGCCTCGCGGTGATGGTCGCCGCGGCGGTGGCCCTGCTCGCTCCGGCGACCGGGTTCGCCCAGGACGCCGGCGAGGCCGCGAAGGCAGCGGACAACAGCAGTGGCGGCAACAGCCCGTTCGAGATCTTCATCCACATCGTCAAGTCGGTCGGCTTCTTCTGGATCGTGCTGCTGCCCGTCTCCCTGTGGCTGGTCGCCCTGGTGGTGCTGCTCGCCCTCGACCTCCGCGGCACGTCCGCCGTCCCGCCGGGGTTCGTGGACGAGTTCACCGACATCGTGAACAAGCGGAAGTTCAAGGAGGCGTTCGAGATGGCCAAGGAGGACCCGTCCTTCCTCGGCCGGGTCTTGACGGCCGGCATGGGCCGGTTGCAGTACGGCCTGGAGGACGCCCGCGAGGCGGCCCTGAGCAAGCTGGAAACGATCAAATCCGACAAGGACCAGAAGAACAACTACACGGCCGTCATCGCCACCTTGGGGCCGCTGCTGGGGCTGGTCGGCACGGTGTACGGGATGATCGACTCGTTCATGGAACTGAGCAAGGGCGAGAACCCGCCGGCGTCGAAGCTGGCCAACGGCATCTCGCACGCCCTGGCGGTGACGCTGGTGGGGGTGGCCATCTCGGTGCCGGCCATCGCCCTGAACACGTTCTTCCGCAACCGCATCACGCAAGTGTCGATGGACGTGGGCCACGTCGCCGAGGACTTGCTGACGCAGATGTACCACAACTCGAAGAAGGCCGCGCCGGGTGCCACCCCCACCCCGCCGCCCCCCCCGGCCGCCACGCCGTCGCGGGCGTAGTCGCGGCTGTCTGTGTTCGCCCGCCGCGCCAGCAAGGGGCGAACCGCCTGAGGGATTGGCCCCTTGCTGGCGCGGCGGGCGAA
>JAYTTN010000321.1:0-1724 GCA_043745295.1 Fimbriiglobus sp.
CAGCCCACGGGCCGTCGCCCCCGCCGAGAACGGCGTCACCGACAGCGCCTCGACGTGCTTGTAGAAGGTCGAGTGGTAATGCTCGAAGGTTTCGTAGTGAGACAAGTCCCGTGGCCTCGCCCAATTGAAGACCGTGACGACGAGGCCGGGGAACTTCCGCCCGACCCGGCTACTGGCCTGGATGTATTCCGCCGTCGTCTTCGGCTGCCCGCCCACCACCATCAGGCCGAGCCGGGGAACGTCCACCCCGACCGAGATCATGTTCGTGGCGAGCAGCACGTCGAGGGGCCGGTGGACGTACTCGTCGCCCTTCTTCCGGTCCTTGATCCCGTCCAGGATCGCCGGGTCGAACCGGCCTTCCAGCAGGTCGAGCGTTTCGGGGATGGCCGTCGATCCCAGCCGGGAGGTCAGTTCCTTCACCGTATCAGGGGTGAACAACTTCCGCTTCGCCAGCCCCCGCTCGTGCATCTTGCCGAGGCGGGTCCGCACGTCGTCGTCCACCAGCCGCTTCATGCCGCCGAGTTCCCGCAGGCTGTTGAAGTAGCCCACGAGCGTCATCCACGGGTCGGCGTCCAGGCCGTACTTGTCGAACAACACCTGCCCGGCGGACAGCAAGGCGACGTACACCCGGATGAGCGCCGCCTTAAGCCGCCGACCGGGGGCGCAGACGCCGACGTACTTCCGGCCCGGCGTCGTCTCGCTCGACGGGCGTTGGAGGGAGAAGAAGTTGTCCCGGATGTCGAGGCCGTTCGGCGGGAACGTCTCCAGCCGCCGCAGGAACAGGGCGTGGAGTTGGTCCTTCGCATTCCGAATGGTCGCCGTCGAAGCGACGACCTTGGGCCGCACCCTCGTCCCGTTCACGTCCCAGGTACACAGGTGGTCGATGGCCGTCTCGTACAGGCCGACCAGCGTGCCGAGCGGCCCGCTGATGAGATGCAACTCGTCCTGGATGATGAGGTCGGGCGGGCGGAGCGGGTTCTGCGGCAGCACCCTGGCCGACGGCGCACTCCCCTTCGCCCGGTGGACGCCGCCGACCTCCAGTTCCTCCGACGCCTCGGCCAACCCCGGCGACCGGAAGCCGTGCCGCTCGCAGTACCCGTCCACCTGCCCGAAGAGCATCTGGACCGAGCCGTTCCACGGCATCTGGGCGAACTTGTCCACCGTCGTGATGAGCAGCGACGGCAGGCGGCGGTAAATCTCCTCGTCCACCACCATCACCGGCAGCCCCTCGCCGGGCGCTTCCTTCATCGAGAACTTGCACTGGCCGAACTTGGCCCCGCAGAAGATGAGCGTGCGGCCCGCCCCCTCGCCGTACTTCTCGACCTTGATGTGCTTGCCGGGGTCGATCTTCGTCCCGCACCACGGGCAGTTGGTCAGTTGGTGCGGGGACGCCGCCCCCGACTTCGGCTTGCCGCCGTGGGCCGACTTCACCGCTTCGTCGGCGTCACTGGTCCAGTTCGGCGTCGTGCTGCCGCCGACCCACAGGCCGATGCGGAACGGCGTCTTCCCCCAGCGGGTGTCGCCGTGGCCCAGGGCCGTGCGGCGGATGTCCTCGCAGGCGCAGATGAGCGCCGCCGCCCGCTGGAACTGCTGGAGCGTCAGGAGCCGGAGCGTGTACCGCATCAGCACGGCGACGCCGTTCTCGCCGGAGCGCCCTTCGATGACCCCTTGCAGGCGGCGCAGGCCGAGGGTGTAGGCCGTGAGGCCCAGGTACGCTTCGGTCT
>JAYTTN010000322.1:0-6275 GCA_043745295.1 Fimbriiglobus sp.
TCCAGCGCCTTCGCGTCGTACTCGATGTCGGCCTTCAGCACCGGCGCGGCGAACGCCAGCACGTCGCTGAACAGCTTGATGCGGTCGCCGGAGGCGTCGATGATCCGCGTCAGCACCGCGCGGGTGCGGTCGTCGAGCACGTCGCCGATCAGCTTGGCCTTCCGCAGGAACGGCACGCACCGCTCCACCTTCTCCGGCGTCGGCACCAGCTTCATGTACTCGCCTTGCAGCCAGAACAGCTTCTTGGCGTCGTAGTTGCCGGGCGCGTCCGTCACGCGATCCAGGCTGAAGTTGGCGATGAGCGTCGGCAGCGGGATGAACTCACTCTCGCCGTCCATGCTCCACCCCAGCCGGCACAGGTAGTTAATCAGCGCCTCCGGCAGGTATCCGATGGCGCGATAATACGCGACGGTGGCAATGTTCAGGTCGTCCCGCCCGGCGATTTCCTCATCCGTCCAGCCGCACGACTTCAGCTTGCCGATTTCCTCCCCGGTCAAGCCGGGCAAGTTCCGCTTGCTCATCTTGTTGGAGTTGTAATTCACGAGCGGGATGTGGCCGAACGTCGGCGGGGTGACGCCCATCGCCTGATACATGAGGATTTGCGTCGGCGTGTTGCTCAAGTGTTCGATCGCGCGCACGACATGCGTGATGCCGATGTCGATTTCATCCACGACCGTGGCGAAGTTGTACACCGCGCGACACAGGCCATCCGCGTTCGGCCCGCGCAGCAGCATCGGGTCGCGGATGGTGTCGGTACTCACGTCCTGCTTGCCCTTCACCGCGTCCACGAACTTCACGGACTGGCCCGGCTCCACCTTCAGCAGCAGCGGCGCGGGGGTCGCCTCGTACTGGCGGACGTTCTCCTCGGCTGGCACGTCGCGGTTGGTGCCCCGGTGGACGTAGGGCTTCCGCGCCAAGTCCGCCTGTTTCCGCGCGGCGTCCTGCTGCTCGGCGGTGGTGTAATCCGGGTACGCCTTGCCCTCGGCCAGCAACTTCAGGGCAGCGGCCTCGTACTTGTCGTTCCGCTGGCCTTGGAAGTACGGCGCGTGCGGGCCGACGCTCTCGCCGCTGGCGTCGGCGGTCGGCCCCTCGTCCCACGTCATGCCCAGCCACTGGAAGCCGTCGATGATCGGCTTCACCGCTTCGACGCGGTTGCGGCTGTCGTCGGTATCGTCGATGCGGAGGATGAACTGCCCGCCGTGCCGCTTGGCGAGCAGCCAGTTGAACAGCGCCGTGCGGACGCCGCCGATGTGCAGGTAGCCGGTCGGCGACGGGGCGAAGCGGGTGCGGAGCGTGGACATGGCGAGACTCGGAAGTCGGGACGCGGAATCCCTACAGGATACGGCCGAATGCGAGCGGGTTCGAGGCGAAGTGGGAATCGGCGGCGAGGGGGTAAATACAATCTTTAAACCGCCATTCGCCGCTCCGGACAACAGCCATTTCGCCCTGGAAATCCTAGGCGAAATTCGCAAGTCTTTCGTGGATACCGGTCGGCCGGGCGGCTATCAGTGTGCGGTCGAGTGTCGCCCGTGGCACCCGCCCGAGACGTCCGGGCCGGGTCGCCACCGACACCTCGCGGGGCCGCCGCCACTCCGGCCGGCGGCCACACACTCTACGGGAATCGCATCGCATGAAAGACATCATCGACACCGCCGTCGCGGCCGGCTCGTTCAAGACGTTGGCCGCCGCCGTCACCGCCGCCGGGCTGGTGGACACGCTGAAGGGGGCCGGCCCGTTCACCGTGTTCGCCCCGACCGACGACGCCTTCGCCAAGCTGCCGGCCGGCACCGTCGAGGCGCTGCTGAAGGACATCCCGAAGCTGACCGCCATCCTGACCTACCACGTCGTCGCCGGCAAGGTGATGGCGGCCGACGTGGTGAAGATGGACGGCAAGTCGGCCAAGACGGTGCAGGGCGGGGACGTGAAGATCAGCACCACCGGCGGGGTGAAACTGAACGGCACCAGCAACGTGACCAAGACGGACATCGAGTGCACGAACGGCGTCATCCACGTGATCGATGCCGTCATCCTGCCGAGCTGAATGGAGAGACCGGCGACTTCGCCCGCGAGTGCCGGCACTCGCGGGCAATCACCGCTGCCCGAGGAGCACGCCGCGAAGCAGGCGGTGAACACTCGCCGCGTACACCTCCGTCGTATGCCGCTCGCGGGCGAGTCGCCAGGCAACGTCGCCGTGCTATTCCGCCTCGTTCGGGTCTGCCGCGTACCGGGCCATACATTCGGCCAGGGCGTCCGCGCCGCCGAGCGGAGACCTATCAGTCGAACGGCAGTCGCGCGGCCGGAATCCCGCGCCGCGTCAGTTCGGCTAGCAGGTCGCCATCTTTGGGCGCGACCACATGCGACCGGATGCCGTACCCGCTCAAGCCGTCGATCAGGTTGAGCAGCGACAGGTTCGCGCCGTACAGCTCGGTGCAGTGCGTGAGGAACGCGACGCGCAAGGCGGTGAGTGGCATGAGGTCGAACGGGTGCGGTTGGCCGCCCCGGTCCGTCACTTCAGTTCCTTCAACATCTGGAGAACCTTCGGCCGGGCTTTCTCCAAGTCCATTTCCTCCACGGGCTTCTCTCGCACGTCCTTCCCGGTCAGCCGCGTGACGGCGTTGATGGCGTAGTAAACGTTCCGGTCCTTCCCGTCGGCGATGACATCGCGGAGAACGGGCAAGACGGTCGCGTCCCCGACCGCCCCGACGGTGATGATCGCCCGCTCCCGCACCCACCACCCTGAGCCGTCGTCCTTCGACTTCCACAGGCGGACGAACTTGTCGCTCGCCCACCGCCGCTCGGCGTCGGTCAGCTCGTGGTTCTCGGACTTCAGTTTCGCCACCGCGTCGCGCGCCAGGGCGGAACACGCCACCGCCGGGGCGTACTTCGGCTCCTCCGCGCTGCTCGAATACCCGGCCCAACTCATGTCCAGGTGTCGCGTCTTCCCGGCGGCGAGTTGGACGTGAACCCAAAAATTCCCGCTCGAACTCCACGCGCCGTCCCGTTGCGGCGGCTCCAGTTTCGCCGCGTCCACGATGGCGAGGTCCGCGAGCAGGGCGGCGTACTTGTCGCGGGGTAGGACGGCCCTCTTCACCGTCACGGGCGCGCGGTCTTCGGGCCATTTCGTCGTGTATTGCTTCCGGCCGAGTTCCAACTTGATGTCCAGCACCTCCACACCGTCCTTCGTGGGCAGGAAACGCATCCACTGTAGGTTGCCGCCGTGCCCGCCGCTGCCGCCGAGTTCCAACACCGCCTCGGCGTCGAACCGGCGCGGTTCGCCCCACGTCACCGTGTAGTCCTTGCTGGTGAGGAGTTTCTTGATTCGCTCGTCCGGTTCGGCCGCGAGTCCGAGGCTCGCGGCGAAGGACAGCAGGACGACGGCGGCAGCGGATCGCATGGGAAGGCTCGCGGGCGGGTGTCGGTTAGCTCTCCATCAAGAGCCGCATGGGGTCGCTGAAAAGTTGCACGAGCCGCGACGTGAACCGCGCGCCGTCGGCCCCGTCGATGACGCGGTGGTCGTAGGTCAGGCTGAGTGGAAGCATCAGGCGCGGGACGATCTGCCCGTCCTTCACGACCGCTTGCAAGCTCGACCGGCACAGGCCGAGGATGGCCACTTCCGGGTAGTTCACGATGGGCGTGAAGCTGGTGCCGCCGATGCCGCCCAGGTTGGTGATGGTGAACGTGCCGCCGCGCATCTCCTCGATGGCCAGCTTGCCGCCGCGGGCCTTCTCCGCCAGCGTCTGTACTTCCTTGGCGATATCCCGCACGCTCTTCTTGTCGGCGTCCTTGATGACCGGCACCACGAGGCCGCGTTCGGTGTCCACGGCGATGCCGATGCTGAAATACTTCTTCAGGATCAGTTCGCCGGCGTTCATGTCGTAGCTACTGTTGAAGTTCGGGAACTCCTTCAGCGCGGCCACGCACGCCTTCACCGCCAGCACCGTCCAGGTGATCTTCGGCGCGCCCTTCGGCAGGCTGTCCACGATCCGCTTGCGGCCGGCTTCCAGGTCGGTGATGTCCGCGAGGTCGTTCTGCGTCACCATCGGCATGGTGCGCCAGGCGACGGTCAAATTCTCGGCGATCTTCTTGCGGATGCCGCTGGCCGGCTTCTTCTCGATCTCGCCGTACTTGCTGAAGTCCGGCATCGGCGGGAGCGTGAAGGCGTTCACCACGCTGCCGCCGAACGACCCGCCGCCGGCGCGCCCAGTGGCTCGCTCCGTGCGGACGAATCCCTTCACGTCGTCGAGCGTGACCCGCCCGCCGCGGCCGGACGCCGACACTTCCCTCAGCGCGACGCCCAGTTCGCGGGCGAGGCGGCGGGTGGCCGGGCCAGCCGGCGTGAGGTCTTTCTTGCCGTTGCTGCTCGGTTGAGAGGTGGGGGGAAGGGACAACTGGTGGGTCCCGCCCGCCGGAGCGGCGGAGGGCCGAACGGCCTGCGTGGCGCTCGTCGCTGGGGCGGTCGTGACCGCGATCCCCGCAGGAAGTTTCACTTCGGAGGTCGTGGAAATCACCGCGATCACCGCGCCCGTCGGGATCTTCTGCCCGGCAGTCACCCGCACTTCCTCGACCTTGCCGGCGATGTCTGACGGCACCGACACGGCGGCCTTATCCGTCTCCACGTCGATCAGGTCTTGGCCCACGGCGACGGTGTCGCCGACCTTCACCTTCACGGCCACCACCGTGGCGGCGTCGATCCCCTCGCCGAGGTCGGGCAGCTTGAACTCGACGCGGGTCGGCCCGGCGGGTGCGGCAACCGGGGCAGGCGGCGGCGCGGCAGCGGTAACCGGGGCAGGCGGCGGAACTGCGGCGGGCTTCGCGGCGGCGGGGCCGGTCAGCGTGAGGATGACGGCACCGACGGCGAGCTTGTCACCGTTCTTCACGGCCACGGTGGCAACCGTACCGGCGACATCCGTCGCCACCGACACGGCGGCCTTGTCGGTCTCCACATCGATGACATCTTGCCCGGCGACGACGGCATCGCCCGGCTTCACCTTCACCGCCACGACGGTGGCCGAGTCGATGCCTTCGCCGAGCAGGGGCAGTCGGAAGTCCATCGTTCACCAGTGCGGAATGCGGAGTTCAGAGTGCGGAATGAAACGCGGCTGTCGGATCGCGGAATGCAGTCGGCGGTGCGGCACACTCCGCATTCCGACCTCGTCACACCGTCCACGGGTGCGGCGCGTCGGGATTCACGCCCAGGTCCTCGATCGCCTGCTTGACCACCAGGCGGTCGAGCTTGCCCTGTTCGGCCAAGGCGTATAGGGCGGCGACGGTCACGTGTTCGGCGTCCACCTCGAAGAACCGCCGCAGGTTGGCGCGGGTTTCGCTCCGGCCGAACCCGTCGGTGCCCAGCGCCAGGAGCCGGCCGTCGAGGAACGGGCCGACGCCTTCGGCCCAGATCCGCATGTAGTCGCTGCTGGCGATGATCGGGCCGGCCGTCTTGCCCAGCACCGCCTTCACGTGCGGCACCTTCGCCTCGGCGTCCGGGTGCAGGCGGTTGTACCGCTCGCACGCCAGCGCGTCGCGGCGGAGCTGCTGGTAGCTGGTGGCGCTGTAGACCGTGCTGGCGACGCCGTACTTGTCGGCCAGGATTTGCTGCGCCCGCAGCACCTCCCGCAGGATGACGCCGCTGCCGAGCAGTTGCACCTCGGCTTTCGCCTTCTCCGGCGTCACCGTCCGGAACGGGTACAGCCCCTTGATGATGCCGTCGCGGACCTGCTCGCCGGGCATGGCCGGCATGTCGTAGGCCTCGTTGTACACCGTCAGGTAGTAGAACTCGTCCACGTTCCGCACGAACATGCGGTCGATGCCGTGCTCGATGACGACGGACAGTTCGTAGGCCCACGCCGGGTCGTAGCAGCGGCAGGTGGGGATGGTGGCGGCGACGAGGTGGCTGTGCCCGTCCTCGTGTTGCAGGCCCTCGCCGTTGATGGTCGTGCGGCCGGCGGTCGCGCCCATCAGGAAGCCGCGACACCGCGCGTCGGCGGCGGCCCAGGCCAGGTCGCCGATCCGCTGGAACCCGAACATCGAGTAGTAGATGTAGAACGGGATCGCGTTCACGCCGTGCGTGCTGTACGCGGTGCCGGCGGCGATCCAGCTGGCCATGCTGCCGGCCTCGTTGATCCCCTCCTGAAGGATCTGCCCCGTCGTGCGCTCCTTGTACTCCGTCAGCGTGCCCTTATCGACGGGCGTGTAGAGCTGGCCGACGCTGCTGTACATGCCGAAGGCGTTGTACATGGGCGGCATGCCGAACGTCTGCCCTTCGTCGGGGACGATGG
>JAYTTN010000323.1:0-1719 GCA_043745295.1 Fimbriiglobus sp.
CTCGAATCCTTACGAAGATGCCGCTCCCTGGCGGTCGCGGCTCGCAGGATCGGCTACCGCATCGGCGGGAACGGCACCAGCTTGGCCGGGGGCAACTCCGGCGGTTGGAGTGCCGCATCCGGTCCGCGGAAGGACGACGACGGCGGGAATGGCATGAGCGGTCCCCCCGGTTGCGGCACCACCGCCGGCACACCGGGGTTCACCACGCCGGGGTTCGTGCCGGGCACCGGGAAGGACGGCAGCGGCGCGAACGGCGACTCCTTCAACCCGGTGTTCGGCCGCACGATGCCGCCCAGCCCGATGGACTCCGGCCGGCGGGCGACCTTGTCCGCGAACACCTCCAAATCCCTGGCGATCTTCTCGGCCCGGTGCATCGTCCGGGTGAGGGCGGCCGTCGCCTCGGCCACGTTGTTGTACACCTGCGGGTCGGTGAGGACGCGGCTGAGGGTGCCGTCCGCCTTGTTCAGCAGGGCGATGGTCTGCCGCACCTCGGCCAGCGTGCGCGACAGGTTGTCGGCGGCGGCGGCCAGGTTCTTCATCACCGGCTCGGCGTTCGCGGCGATGGGTTTCGTGGCCCTGTCCAGGTTCTCCAGGACAGACTTCGCGTCCACCAGCCGCTTGTTCAACTCCTTTACCGTGCCGTCCAGGCTGTCGGCCAGCAGACCCACCAGCCGCACCGTCTTGGCGATGTCGCCGCTCGCCTCGCCGACGTTCTTCAGGATGGCCGCGATGGCGTCCTTGTTCGCCTTGCCGAGCAGCTCCGCCGCGCCGCTCTCCAGGGTCTTCAGGGCGTTCGTGAGCGCCTTGCGGTTCTCGTCGGACAGCATCAGGCCGGCGCGGTCGGTCAGGTCGCGGAGGGACTTCAGGCTGTCGGTCAGGTTCTTCTCGTTCTCCCGGATCAGCTTCCGCACGTCCTCCGCCAGGGGCCGATACGCCGCCACGAACTTCTGCACTTCCTTGAGCAACTCCTTCAGGGTGGCGGGCGGTTCGGGCTTCTCGCCGGGGCGGTCGGGTTCGCCGAGGAACGCCTGCACCCGCTTGTTCGTCTCCTTCAATTCGGGGAGGAACTCCTTGATCGCCTTGGCCACCGAGGCGAACTCGTCGAGCGCCTTCTCCGCCTTCGGGCCGACGCCCTCGAACTTGGCGACCGTGGCGGTGAACTGCTGGATCGCCCCCTGCGCGTCCGGAATGGTGCCCTGCGCCTGGGTCATGAGCTTGGCCGGGCTGATCGGGGCGATGCCGGGAATCTCGGCCCCTTCGGCGTACCGCTCGGCCTTCACCAGCGTCACCCCGTCCCTCGCCTGGCGTGGGATGAAGTCGATGTTGGTGTCGCCGTTGAGCAGGCCGCGGGCGATGACCGGCTCCTCGCTCTGGCGGGGCAGGTACTTCCGGCCGACCTCCAGTTGCACCCGCACCTGGCCGGTGTCGTCGTCGATCTCGACGGCGGTCACCTGGCCGATGCGGACGCCCGACTTCCGCACCGGCGTGCCGGGGTTGACGCCCGGCGCTTCGGGGAACAGGACGGTGAACTTGGCCGCATTGGCGAGGAACCGCGGCGCGCCGCCGAACAGCAGAATCAGGACGGTGAGCGCGGCCAGCATGGCGACCACGAACCCGCCCACCTTCACCCGCATGTTCCGTTCGGCCATGTGAGGGCACCTCGTCGGTACTTTCCGAGCCGGAAGCGTGAGCGACGGTCTACTTTCGCCCGTCGCTCAC
>JAYTTN010000324.1:0-1718 GCA_043745295.1 Fimbriiglobus sp.
CCCGAATATTTCACCGGTCCTGATCGGAGTTGAATGGCGCGGTGGCTGAAGGTTTGGTATGGGAAGGAGTTACCACACAACTTCCATCCCTCGCCGACAGCCACCGCGATGACACACCGTACCACACCGCCCGTCTCGTTTTCCAATGTCCGCCGCCGGGAACTCGTCGCCGAGTTCACCGCCGGCCACATCACGTCCGATGCCGGCCTGTTGCTCCTCCGGGAGGCCGACCGCCGCATCGGCCTCACCGCGGCGCTCGACGCGGCCATCGCCGATCCCCGCTCGCCCGAACGCATCGTCCACCCGCAGCGGACCCTCCTCGCCCAACGCGTCCTCGGGCTCGCCGCCGGCTACGAGGACCTCAACGACCACGGCCTCCTGCGGAGCGATCCGCTCTGGCAGGCCGCCGCCGATCACCCCGAAGTCGGCGGCTCCGCCGAACTCGCCTCGGCCCCGACGCTCTGCCGTCTCGAAAATCGCATCGCCCGCGCCGACCTCGTCCGCATCGCCTCCGTCTTGGTCGACCAGTTCCTCGCCTCGTTCGAGACGCCGCCCGCCGAACTCGTCCTCGACGTCGACGCCACCGACGACCCGATCCACGGCCACCAGGAGGAGCACTTCTTCCACGGATACTACGACCACCACTGCTTTCTGCCGCTGTACATCACCTGCGGCTCGCGGCTGCTCGTGGCCCACCTGCGGCCCTCGAACATCGGGGCCGACCACCGGGCGGCCCCGATCCTCAAGCTCTTGGTGACACGCCTGCGTCAGCGGTGGCCCGCGGTGAAAATCCTCATCCGCGGCGACGGCGGCTTCTGCCGCTGGAAGCTGATGCGCTGGTGCGATTCCAGCGACATCCGCTACGTATTCGGCCTGCCGAGGAACCGCGTGCTGGAGCGGGAGTCGGCCGAGTGGATGGCTCAGGTGGCCGAGGCCCACCGCTTGGACGGCCGCAGCCACCGGGTGTTCGGCGAGTTGAGCTACGCGGCGCAGACGTGGGATCGGCCCCGGCGCGTGATCGTGAAGGCCGAGCATTTGCGCGGGGCCGGGGAGGGCAAATCGAACCCGCGTTACGTGGTGACGAACCTGGCCGGCGATGCGCGGGCGATCTACGAGGACGTGTACTGTCAACGGGGTGACAGCGAGAACCGGATCAAGGAGCAGCAGCTCGGACTCTTCGCCGACCGGACGAGCTGCCACGCGTTCCTGGCGAACACGTTCCGGGTGCTGCTGGCGGCCGCTGGCTACGTGCTGGTCGAACACATCCGCCGGACGGCCTTGGTCGGCACGGACCTGGAGAAGGCCGAGGTGGGCACGATCCGGCTGCGCCTGTTCCGCGTCGCCGGCCTGGTGGTGAAGAGCGCCCGCCGCTTGGTGGTGCGGCTCTCGATGAGTTACGTCGGGCGGGATCTCTTCGCCCTCGTGGCCCGACGCCTGCAAACCCGTCCCCGGGCCGAAAGCTCGTAGCGCGGAGACAATCCGAAATGCGCCGCCCCCACCGCGGTGGGGGTAAGGGGGAACTTCGGCCCGAAAGCATCCGGAAGCGAGAACAGAGCGGAAATGGATCAGGGCCGAAGTAAACGCTGCATCGGCTACTATTGATGAAATATCCGGGTTAAGAGATCGGCGGGAAGCGCGCGGGTGAAGCCGAAGTAGACCGTCGGGCGGACTTCTTCGGCCGGCCGGAACGGCTCGAACGCCGATCCTCCGAACGCGGC
>JAYTTN010000325.1:0-6254 GCA_043745295.1 Fimbriiglobus sp.
TGCGGGCGAAGTAGCCGACGCCGCTGTTGAACATCACGACTTGGGTGAGCGGCAGGCGGACGGCCGGCTTCGGGTCGCCGTCCTGCTTGTTCGCCCCGACCAGGGAGTCGGCGAACAGGCCGAGACCGGCCGCCGCCGCCACCGGAATCGCCATCAGCCACGAGCGCAGTCGCATGGGAGGAGCCTCAAGGGAGAAGAGGGTTGGACGGGATCACCGGATGAAATCCGGATGGAAGACAAGACGCTGTCTTCTGCATTCATCCGGATTTCATCCGGTGATCCCGTCCAAATTGCGGGTGCTTTGATCGGCACCGGAACCGCCATCCGCCGGGTCGCCTTCGCGCGAGATTCACCACAACGGAGTGTCGAACCGGAGTGGGGCGGATTGCGCCAATGGAGGACACTGACGCCGGTGTACACTACCCAGACGAAATACGGAGGGGGCCGGATTGAGTCGCGGGTAGTATTTCCCAAAGTCCCCGGCCGCTACAACCCCGACGTGCGGACGGTATCTTGCGAGCCGCGACCGCCAGGGAGTGGCATCTTCTCAAAAAATGAGTTGAACCGCCAAGACGTCAAGTCCACCAAGAAGACCGAGAAATGATGATCTCTGGTCTCTCGGCGATCTTGGCGTCTTGGCGGTTCAACTCTGGATAGTGTCGGAATGCCACTCCCTGGCGGTCGCGGCTCGCAAGATTCGGCATGACTCACGGCGGGCTGATGCGGCCGAGGGCGTCGGCGGTCGCCTTGCGGATGTCCTTCTCCGGGTCGGCGAGGAGCGGTTCGAGGGCCGGCGCGGCAGACCCCGCCGTCGGGCCGAGTTTGCCCAGCGCCCGCACCGCTTGCAGGCGGATCGCGTCGTCGGGGTCGCGCAAATCCAGCACCAGGGCCTGGAGCAATTCCTTCGACGGCTTGGCGTTCGGCTGGATTTGCCGCAGGGCGGCGATGACCGCGCGGCGGACATCGCCGTCCAGGTCGGCGAGGGCGATGGTCAGATCGGGCAGGGCCGACGCCGCGCCCGCCCGATAGCCGCCGAGCGCCTTCGCGGCGCGGAGGCGGAGGCTGGCGTCGGCGCTGGACAGCTGCTCGACCAGCCCGGCCACGTCGCGGTCGTCGCCGGCGAACAGGATGGCGGCGGTCGTCTTCTTGATGGCAACGTCGAGGTCGATGTTCCGGTCGGTGGTACGGACGAGGGCCGGCAGGGCCGGGCGGGCGGCGGGGCCGATCAGGCCGAGCGCGTCGATGACGGCTTCTTGCAGGGTGGCGAACTCGGTCCCGCGCAGCCGGTCGAGTTGCTGCACGAGTTGCGGCACGGCGGCGCTCGCCTTCGGCCCCATCCGGGCCAGCGCCCGCGCCGCCTCGGTCCGCGGCCGCTCGGTCAGGCGGGTGTTGCGGACCACGGCCGCCAGTTGCCGGGCGAGCAGGTCGTCCGCCTCGTCCGCGCGGACGGGCGGACTGGCGGCGACGGCGGCGAGGAGTGCCAAAACGAAGGCGCGCATGGGTCGGGTCTCGGCCACCGGGAAAACGGGTTCTGCTTCTCTTCGGCAAATCCTTCCCCCGCCTCGTCGATGATGTCGGCGAACCCCATCTTGCCCCGCCTCCGGGTACACTGTATACGCCGGCGGTGCGGAATATACCGGACCTGGGGGCAGCCATGCGACCGTTCTTCCTGCGACTGGCGGTGGTCGGCGGACTGTTGGCGGTGGCGGTGACGGCGGCGGTCGCGCAACCCCCGGCGGGGCGGGTGCCGGCGGCCGACGCCAAGAAGCTCAAGGACGACCTGGAAGCCCTGATCAAGGACCGCGAGAAGGCCACCAAGGACGCGGACGCGGCGGGCGCGACGGATCGGGACCGACTCCGGGCGGACCTGCTGAAGCGGCTCGGCGAACTCGGCAACCGGTCGGTCGCGCCGCCGCCGGAGGTGTCGCCGAAGCCGAAAGAGGTGCCGCCCGCGAAGGGGCCGAAAGGCGAGCCGAAGCCGGACCCGGTCGCCGACGGGACGGTCCCGCTCGACCCGCTGCGGGGGGCGCAGAACCTGTTCAAGGCGAACCAGTACGAAGCGGCGTACCGGACGCTGGCGATGCAGAAGCCGGACACCCTGTCGCCCGACGACCGGACGTTCGCCCAGTACCTTTCGGCATGCTGTTTGCGGCGAATGGGCAAGCTCCCCGAAGCCGCCACGGTGTACCGCGAGATCGCGGACGGCAAGCAGGACGAGTTCCTCACCGAATGCTCCCTCTGGCAGCTCGGCGAGATCCGCCGAACGCAGGAACTTGAGGGTCAACTCGAACAATTGAGACCGAAACGCAAGGCGAAGTGAAAAAGCGTCGAATTCCCCTTCACTCTTCCACCCCGGCGGCGTTTCCCGTGTTAGAAGAACTGTCGTCGGCGATGAACCAACTCGGCCGGCTGGCCGAATTGGTGGCCGCGCGGCTGTCGCGGGGAGACTCGGCGGCCGACTGGTTGCCGCAGTTGACCGAACACGCCCGCCGCGTTCGGGTGATCTTCGCCGCCGCCGACGCCGACACCCGCGACGCCCTGCGGGATCGCCTGGCCGACACGGCCGAAGTGGTCCGCCTCGCCGCCACCTGCGGGGACGAGTGGCTGTCCGCCCACCGGTCGGCGGTGGCCGCCGACGTGTGCGCCGCCCGCCTCCGCCGCGCGTACGGCCTGGACGCCGAACTCCTTCCTTCACCATAGAACGGACGCCATCCCTCATGGCCGCCACCGCGCTCAACTTCCTGACGGCCGCACTCGCCCCAACGGGTCCGACGACCGCCGACGCGACGGCGAGCGGAACCGCCGGTCAAACCGACGGCGTCGCCGGGCTGTTCCAGTCGGTCCTCGCCAGCGCCGTGACCCGGGCGACCGCCGCCACCGCCGCGCAAGTGCCCGCCGACGCCGGGGCCACGAGTTCGCCGGAGACCGGCAAGACCGACCTGCTCGCGAAGCTCCTGGGGCTACTGGAAAACGCGACCGAGGCCGACCTGAAGGACGCCGAGAAAAAGTCGGCCGTCAACTCGGAGCTGCTGTCGCAGTTGCTCGCCGCACTCGGCGTGAACGCCCCGCAACTCGCGGCGGTCGCGGCGACCCCGACTCCGGCCGACACCCAACTCCCGACCGCCGCCGTTCAAACGACTACCGTCACCGCACAGTTGGCCACGCTGACAGTCACGAGTCAAACCGCCGCGCCGGTTTTGACGGCGAACCCGACCCGAACCGGCACGTCCACTACTCCGGTGTCCGTCTCGCCGTTGTCCCTCCCCACGAACGCGACCGTCGCCCCGACGACGGTGCCGCAACCGGCGGACCAGATCGAGAGTGCGACCGTCGTTGCCCCGCAGATTGCGACCGTCGCCGACGCCAACCGGGTGGCCGGTCGCGCGCCGGTCGTCGTGCTGCAAACGCCGATCGCCGTCGGCCCCGGCTTCCAACTCCCGCCGGCGGTCGTTCCCGTCGGGGCCGATGTCCAGCCGCCGGTGAACGAGCCGACGGCGGTCAAGGGGCTGCCCCCGGTCGCGCCCGGCGTCCGCGAAACCCCGACCGGGAACCTGCCGGCCGACCCCGTGCCAACCGAGGTTGCCGCAGGCGTCGTCACCCGGCCGGTGCCCGTGCCGTTCGCCGTCCCGGTCGAAGCCGCCTCGAAACCGTCTGCCGGTCATGCACCGCCCGGCGTCTCGGCCGTCCCCAACCCGACGAGCGGTGCGACCCCACCCGCGGCCGTTTCGACGCCGACCTCCGCCACGCTTCAACCGACCAACGCCACGCCGCAGCAGGTCGCCCCCGCACCGCAGCGGCCCGACCTCGCCGGCCGGGTGCCGGCCGTCACCGCCCCCGTCCGGCCCGCCGCCCCGGACATTGCCATCACTGCGGCCCAACCGGTCGACCTGTCCGCCGGGCGGATCGACTTCGGCCGGATCGCCGAGCTGTCCGGGTTCCCCACGCCGCTGGTGCCGGCCGACGACGCGAGCGCGGCGGATCGCGGAACGGTCGTGGCGGTCGGAGCGGCCCCGTTCGCCCTCGCGCCCGGTCGGACGGCGGCACCGACCGAGACGCCCGCTGTTGCCAGTACCCCGCCGCTTCCCGTAGCAGACCAGTTGTGTGGCCCGATCTCGGCACACCTCCGGGTCCGGCCGACGGGTGAGACCGAATTGCAGATTCGACTGGACCCGCCGGAGTTGGGCACGGTGAAACTCAAGATCGTCTCAACCGGCGGGGACGTGCGGGCCGAACTGCACGTGAGTAGCGAGGCCGTGCGGCGGGTGGTGGAGAGCCAGTTGCCGGAACTCCGCCAGAAGCTGGACGACGCCGGGGTGAAGGTGGAGCGGTTCGTCGTGACCGCCGACCCGAACGGCGGCACCGCCCGCGACGACCGGAGCGACCGCCGGCGGGAGCCGGTCCCCGCGGACCCGCCCGTGCCCGCCGTCCGCGCCCGCCGGACGGGCGCGACCCCGTCCGCCACCGGCCGGATCGACGTGAGCGTCTGATACGACCCGACCGCCCCCTCCGTTCCGAAGGAGTTCGAACGATGGCGACCGCGACTACCGCGCTCACCGGCGCGAGCCAGGACCAGTTCCTGCAACTGCTGGTGGCCCAACTCCAGAACCAGGACCCGCTGTCCCCGACCGACAGCACGACGTTCATCAGCCAGTTGGCGACGTTCTCGCAGCTCCAGGAGACGCAGAAGCAGTCCGCCAGCTTCGCCCAGATGCTCAAGCTCCAGCAGTTGACCCAGGGCACGTCGCTCATCGGCAAGACGGTCGAGTACACGCCCGCCAACGGGGCCGCCGCCGCCGGCCGGGTGTCGGCCGTGGCCGTGCAGAACGGCAGCGTGGTGCTGGCCGTCGGCAACGCGACCGTGCCGCTCGACCAAGTGACCCTCGTGACCGCCTAACTCCGACCCCAGTCCGTCCGCACTCGTTCGCACCCCGAGTCTTCACCCCGAGGTTCATCCGTGGGAATCACCGCCCTGTTCACCGGCGCGACCGGCCTGCAAGCCAACTCCACCGCGCTCGACGTGGTGGGGAACAACCTGGCGAACCTGAACACCGTCGGCTACAAGAGCCAGCGGACGCTGTTCCAGGACGCCGTCTACCAGGCGCTCAGCCCCGGCTCGCCCGGCACCGCCAACTCCGGCGGCACGAACCCGACGCAGGTCGGCTTCGGGGTGACGGTCGGGCAGATCGGCACCCAGTTCCAGCAGGGGGTGGTGACGCCGACCGGCCGGTCGCTGGACGCGGCCATCCAGGGGGCCGGCTACTTCGTGCTGAACAACGGCAACCGCACGCAGTTCTCGCGGGCCGGGTCGTTCGACATCGACGCCAACGGGTTCCTGGTCGATCCGGCCACCGGCTACCTGGTGCAGCGGAACGGGCTGGTCGGCGACCCGACGCCGACCCAGCCGGGGTTCCAGGTGCCCGGCGACGCCCGCATCAAGGTGCCGTTCGGGGCCGGCTCGCCCGGCGTCCCGACGACGACCGTGAACTTCCAGGGGAACATCAGCTCGACCCTGCTGGTCGGCCAGAACCGCACCACCGCCATGCAGGTGTTCGACAGCCTGAGCGCCTCCCAGACGCTCACCCTCACCTTCACCAAGACGGCGGCCAACACGTACGGCGTGACGGCCAGCGTGCCGAACGCCACCGTCACCCTGTCGGCCGCCAACGTCACGTTCGACAACTCCGGCGTGCTGCTCAACCCGGCGACGATCACGGCCAACGTGTCGGGCCTGCCGGGCACCAACCCGCAGAACATCGTCCTCTCCTTCGGCACCGTCGGCCAGGCGACCGGGGTGACGCAGTTCGGCGGCGTGTCCACGGTGGCCGCCGTCACCCAGGACGGGCTGGCGTCCGGCGTGCTCACGTCGGTGGCCATCGACAACAACGGCAACCTGCAAGGGCAGTTCAGCAACGGCCGCACCGTCGCCCTGGCGCAGCTGGCCATCGCCGGGTTCAACAACGAGGGCGGCCTGCTCCGCACCGGGCAGAACTACTTCAGCACCGGCCCGGCGTCGGGCGAGGCGATCGTCGGCGTCGCGCGGGAGGGCGGCCGCGGGGGCATCCAGGGGGCGTCGCTGGAAGGGTCGAACGTGGACGTGGCCATCGAGTTCTCCCGCCTCATCATCGCCCAGCGGGGGTTCCAG
The DNA here is from genome assembly GCA_043745295.1 of Fimbriiglobus sp. Lineage (GTDB taxonomy): Bacteria > Planctomycetota > Planctomycetia > Gemmatales > Gemmataceae > JALHQU01. The sequence continues at coordinate 6,143 of JAYTTN010000325.1, forward strand.
GTGAACGCCCGCACGGTGACGGCGGCGAACGAGACGCTGCAAGAGCTGGCCAACATCATCCGCTAATCGGGCCGAGAGCGGCCACGATCTTGGCGAACCCGGCCCGCCGGGG
>JAYTTN010000326.1:0-6233 GCA_043745295.1 Fimbriiglobus sp.
CGGGTGTCGGGTTCGCGCCCGCCGCACGGCTCGCGCCCGGTCGGTCGTGGTCGCACGGCTCGCCGCCGGTGACGGCGTGGCCGCCGAACGCCGAACCCCGGCGTCGGACACCGGCGGTTCCGCGGACCTCGAAAAGCGTCGCGTACTCCCGTATGGTTGCCCCGGTTATTCGCCGTGTCGAACGCCGGAACGTGTTGCCAAATGACGAGTGGTGGCCGCCGCCGGCACACGACCCCCGTGCGACAGGGGTTCCGGCTTTTGTCACTGCTCGCGGCACATCCCCGCAGCCCGAATCGTCGTCCTCATCGCCCGCCCGCATCGCGTCGAACCCGGCCCCGAACAGCCGCCCGCCCGTCACCGCGTTCGACCCGTTCGGGTCCAGCGTCACGTCGAAGTTCTCGGTGCCGGCCGCCCCGCCCTTCGCCGTGTCCCACCCGTCCGCCACGTACCGCTCGGTCGAACTGGTCGTCCCCGACTGTGTGCGACTCACCCGGTTGCCCCAGGCGTCGTATGTATACACGACGCTGTCCGTCACCGTCCCGCCGACGGTGGCCGACTTGGACGCCGAGGTCATCTGCCCGTTCGGATCGCACGTGTACGCTCACGCCTCCCCCGACTTCGACTTGCCCGTCACCGCCCCCGCGTCGTCGTCGGTGTACGTCCACACGCCATCCGTATCCAGCCGATTCCCGGCCGTCGTCGCGCACCCGGTGTTGGTGCGGTTGCCGGTGGCGTCGTAGGTGAACCCGGTGCCGCTGTCGTCGGCGAGCTGGCTGGTGGCGTCGTAGGCGTAGGAGTAGGTGCCCGCGGACGTACTCGCGGCGCTCTTGCGGTCGATGCCGACCAGCCGCCGGGCGTCGTCGTAACTGTAGCCGGTGGTGCCCACCGTCGTCGTCCCGCCCGCGGCCGGACGCCGCGACCCGGCATTCGCAAGCCCGGATCGCCCGGCGTCGCGATCGCGTCGGGCAGCGGACGGCCACCGACCGCGCGCCGCCGGCGGCACCGGACGTCCCCGACCGGGAGTGCGACCCGGAGGAGCCGAACGCGTCGCGGGTCGCCGACGCGACGTACATTCCGACCCGCGAGGGATGGTGCCGAACCCCGGCGGTAACGGCGGGGATTCGCCCCGCTCGCGCCGAGTGGACATCTTCCTCGGCACCGACGAGCACCGGGTGAACGACGAGGCCGTCGCCGCGCTCGCCCGCGAGCCGGACATCGACCCGCGCGGGGGGATGCCGGTCCGCCCGATCGAACGGGACGCCGCTTCCGGCGGCGGCGAGGACATCGTCCGGCCCGGCCGGGCGGTGGATGCCGTCCACGCGCGGGGCCGCTGGCCGCACGTCCGCCCGCTCGACGCCGTCGTCGCGCATCCGATCCTGCTGCCCGACGGCACCATCCCGAATCGGGACGGCTACCACCGGGGGCCCGGGATTCCGGCCCGCCTGCCCCGCGACCTCACCACGGCCGTGCCGGACGCGCCGACCCGCGCGGGCGCGACCGCCGCCGTGGAAGTGCTGCTCGACCCGCCGGCCGATTTCCCGTTCGAGACGCCGCACCATCGGGCCGCGCCGGTGGCGGCCGGCTCGCCGACGTGGTGGCCTTGATCCCGACCGGCCGGCGGTTCTCGGCGACGACCTGCACCGGCGACCGGGAGGAACTGCGGAAGCGGATCACCGCCGCCGCCGTCGAAGGCGAACGGCCGATCCTCCTCGACGACCTGGCCGGCGCGGTGGGCAACGACATCCCCGACGCGGCGCTGGCCGGCGACCGGTGGAAGGACCGGCTGCTCGGCGGCAACCGCATGTTCGACGGCCCGCTGCACGCGACGCGGTTCGGCACCGGGAACAACGTCCGGCTTCACGCCGACACGTCCCGCCGGGTGCGCCCCGACCCTCGACGGGCCGGACGTGGTGTTCGACCGCGACCCGCCGGCGGCGTTGGCCCGCGACCTCGACGTGCTGCCGACCGGCGTGCGGGCGCTGCTGATGAGGAAGCGGTGGTGCGGCATCGACTGCGCCACCGGCCGGTTCCTCGGCACGAACGGAAACCTGAACCCGGCCGCCAAGCTGCCCCGCAACGTCGGGCTACTCACGGTAGAGAACGGAAAGGCGGAACGGTGGGACCGGCTCTCCCCGTGGGCCGCGGACGAGCTGCCGGAGCGCTTCGACCCCCAGCCGCGATCGCGTCCCGCGGCGACACGCCGTAACCTCATACCCGATTCGCCGCAAGGGGTCCGACCATGCCGACGCTGTTCCGCCAGACCAAGCCGCACGCCCTGCCGGCTCGTGCCGAGATCGTGGACGAGGACGGCGAGCCGCACGCCCGCATCCGCGACGGCAAGCAGACCGAGCTGTTCCCGCTGACGGCCGACGGCGCGCGGTACTTGCGACCGACGCCGATGTGGTGCGCGATGGTGCGGGGCGCGGACGGCAAACGCAAGCCCGTTCGGCTCCGCTCGGACAAGGACGCCGCGACCGTCCTGCTGGCCAGGTTGCCGAAGGAGATCGAGGAGCAGAAGGCCGGCCTCCTCACCCCGGCCACCGCCCACCAAGGCCGTCCACTGTCCGCACTGCTGGCCGAATATCGGACCTATCGCGCCGACCAGTGGAACGCATCCGAACAGACGACTCCGACGGTCCGTCGCTGCGAATTGACGTTCGTCGGGTGCGGGTTTCCGATGCTCGGCGATCTGGACGCCGAGGTCGTCGGCCGGTGGCTGGCCTCTCGCCGGCGGGAGTCCGCACGGTTCGGCGCGCAGACGAGTAACCACTACGTCGCCAGCTGGAAAGCGTTCGGCAACTGGCTGGTGGCGAGTCGGCGGTCGAGCGAGAACCCGTTCCGCCCACTGGCCAAGCAGAACGTCGCCGTGGACGTGCGGCACGAACGGCGACCGCTGACCGCCGATGAGTTCGACCGACTGTTGATGGCGGCCTCCGCAGGAAAACGGTTCCGCAAACTCGCCGGCTCGGATCGAATGACGCTCTGCACGGTGGCCGCGTACACCGGCCTCCGCGCGTCCGAGTTGGCCAGCCTGACAGCCGCGTCGGTCTCGCTGGCATCCGACCCGCCCGCCCTCACCGTGGAAGCCGGGTACTCCAAACGGAAGCGCAAGGACACGGTTCCACTCCACCCTGGAGTGGCTGGGAAACTCGGCCCCTGGCTGGTGGGCGAGGGGCGGGCGGCCGTGCTGTGGCCGGGGAAGTGGGCGAGTCCGTTCACCGCCGCCGCGATGCTCGAGAGGGACTCGATCGCCGTCCGCGCCGCCTGGATCGCAGAAGCGACGGACGTCGAGGACCGCGCGACCAGAGAGCAATCGGACTTTCTGGCCTACGAGGACGCCAGCGGGGGCAAGGCGGACTTCCACGCGCTCCGGCACAAGTTCATCACCGAGCTGGTCGAGGCGGGGGTTCAGCCGAAGGACGCCGAGGAACTGGCCCGGCACAGCACCATCGCGTCGACGATGGACCGGTACGCCCACGTCACCCGGAAGGACACCGCCGAGGCCCTGTCCCGGCTATCCGGGCCGTCCGTCGGTCGCGGTAAGGGAGTAGCACCGGGAGTAGCAGGCAGGGGGGACGGGCGAGAAAAGCCGGGGAGGGATGAGGAACTAATCACTCGAGCCCGTACCGGTTCGCACGGCCGACACGACACGAAGAAAACCCTGCGCGAGCAAGGGTTTGACGGCAAACGAGGAAGCGCGAAGACATCCGAGCAAGCGGAGGGGGAGGGATTCGAACCCACGGCCGGGACTGGCCCGACTCCGGTTTTCAAGACCGGTGCATTAAACCGCTCTGCCACCCCTCCGGTACGGTCACGGTAGCGGAGGGACGCGCCGTCGCCCAGGCGGGTTCAGTCGGCGGGCCCGCGCCGCAGCGGGTCGGGTGAGTTCGAGGGGGCGGTGAAGTCCGAGCCGGGGACGGCGTTCGGCCGCGGGGACACGGACACCGGCGGTGGCGCGAGGGCGGCCGCGGACTTCGGAGCGGGCAAGCTGCCCGGCGGGGAGCCGGCGGGTTGGGGCTTGCGGTGATACACGACGGCGATCAGCAGGACCGCCGCCACCCCGGCCAACAGCCCGAGCTTCGCGTCGCTGGTCATGGCCCGGCCCTCGTCGCAACCCTACCCTCCGTGGTCGGTCGTTCCATCACTCGCCGTCATTCTCGGCATTTCTACGCCGTAACGCACCTTGACTTCGGTGAACTTCGGCGGAAAACCGAACTCGCCGCCACGTCGGCGCGCCACCGTCGCCCTTTCCGGCAATTCCCCTTTTCCCGGCCTTCCCGATGGAATCGTTGCCCGCGCTGTCGATCGTGCTGGTGGTAGCGGTCGCGACGGCCGGAATCGTCCGCGGCCTCGACGTGCGTCTAGTTCTGCTGGCGGCCGCCGGTGTGATCGGTTGTGTCGCCGGCGACCTGCGGCCGGTACTCCGAACCTTTCTGGAAACCTTCAGCAACGAGAAGTACGTCGTCCCGCTGTGCGCCGCGATGGGGTTCGCCTACGTCCTCAAGCACACCGGGTGCGACGGGCAACTGGTGAACCTGCTCGTCGGCCCGGTGCGGCGGGTGCGGTTCCTCATGGTGCCTGGGGTCGTACTGGTCGGGTTCGTGGTGAACATCCCCGTGGTGTCGCAGACGAGTACGGCGGTGTGCCTGGGCACGGTGGTGGTGCCGCTCATGCGGTCGGCCGGGTTCTCGCCGCTCGCCATCGGGGCGAGTCTGCTGCTCGGCGCGTCGGTCGGCGGCGAACTGCTGAACCCGAGTGCGGTGGAGCTGCTGGCGGTGAAGGCGAAGACCGGCACCGACCTGCGGGAACTGAGTTGGGGGTATATCCCGCCGCTGGTCTTTCCGGTGCTGGTGGTGTCTCTGCTGGGGCTGTGGTGGATGTCGGGTCGCGCCGCCACGCGAGCCGACCTGTTCGAGGCGACGCGGTCGGCGGTTTTCCCACCTCTCCCCGTTGGGGAGAGGTCGGTTGCGGAGCAACCGGGAGAGGGGTCTTCGCCTGCGGCACCGACTCCCGAGCCGGCGGTGGCCGACGCCCCTCACCCGCCTCGTGCTTCGCACGATTCGACCTCTCCCCAGCGGGGAGAGGTGGGGGGTGATCGCGGTCCCCACCCGCGTCCTCGGAACCTCGTCCAGGCCGCCGTCCCGCTCGTCCCGCTACTGCTGCTGTTCCTGTCCGGCCCGCCGCTGAACTGGCTGCCAATTCCCGCCGATTGGGTCGCCATCGCTGCGCCCGACACGCCGAACCCGAGCCGGGTGACGAACAGCCGGCTCATCGGGCTGGCCATGCTCGTGGGGGTGTTGGCGGCGGCGCTGGCAGCCCCGCGAAAGGCGGCCGGCTGCATGACGGCGTTCTTCGACGGCGCGGGGTACGGGTTCACCAACATCGTCAGCCTGATCGTCATCGCCCAGTGCTTCGGTACGGCGCTCGCACAGGTCGGGCTGGCGGCGGAACTCGGCCACTGGATTCGCGGCGCGCCGAATACCCTCGAACCGCTGGCGGCGGCCGTGCCGTGCCTGTTCGCCGCCGTCTGCGGGTCGGGCATCGCCAGCTCGCAGAGCCTGTACCCGTTCTTCTACGATCCGGCCGTCGCGGTCGGCGTGAACCCGGACGAGATCGGCGCGCTGGTGTCGGTCGGGTCGGCGGTCGGGCGAACGCTGTCGCCGGTGTCGGCGGTGGCGCTCATGTGCGGGACGCTGGCCGGGGTGAAGGCGACCGACCTGTCGAAGCGGCTGGCGGTGCCGCTGCTCCTCGGCCTCACGGCGACGGTCGTTCTGCACGTCGGCGGCGCGGGGCAGCTGCTGCGGGAGGCGTACCGGATTTTGACCCAGCCGACCGGCCCGGTGACGCTCACCGAGGACCAGTTGGCGTGGATGCCGCTGTACTACCTCATCACCGTGGCCGTCGAGTTGCCCGTTCTGTGGGTCGCGCTCTCGCGGCGGCATTCGCCGCGCGTCAAGCTGTTCGCCGGGTTCTGGCTGACGGCCTGCACCTACCCGGTGCTGTGGCTGGTGCTGCCACCACTGTTCGACAACTACCGGCTGTACCTGCTCGTGGGCGAGACGCTGGTTCCGATCATCGAGTGCCTGCTCTTCTGGCTGGTCTTCATCCGGGGCCAGCCGTCGAACCGCCGCGCGACGCTCCGCGACCTGGCGGCGATTGCGGCGGCGAACCTGGCCTCGTTCGGCGTCGGGCTGGTGTTGAACGAGGTCTGGTGACAGTCGGAGCCGGAAGCG
>JAYTTN010000327.1:0-1711 GCA_043745295.1 Fimbriiglobus sp.
TAGGCCGTGTTGACGATTGCCCGTGCTTTGATGAATCCGAACACCAGGTGCAGGAAGCCGGTGAAGGTGACCTTCAGTTTCTCGTAGCGGGTGGCGGCGCGGCGGAACTGCTTCATTTTGGCGAAGAACCTCTCGACGCGGTTCCGCTCCCGGTAGGCTTCGTCGTAGACCTCGGCCGGTTCGGCTTGGTTCTGGCGCCCCGGGATTTGGGGCATGGTTCCCAGGTCGAAGCAGGCCTGCCGCTGCGGGGCGCCGTCGAAGCCCTTGTCCGCCACGACCTCCTCGATGGCGGGAACGCGCCCCACGGCGACCTTGAGCAGGGGCTTCAACAGCGGGGCGTCGTGCTGCTGGCCCGGGACGACCACGAAGCTGATGGCGGTGTCTTCGTCGGTCACCGCGAGGCCGACTTTGGTGCTGAATCCGCCGCGGCTGCGGCCGAGCCCCTGCTTCTCCGCGGAGCGTTCGGCCCCGAGCCCTTTTTTTTTCGCGCGGCCCCGGCGGCGTGGGCGTGGGCCCGCAGGACGGTGGAATCGACGAAGAGGCGGGGGATCTCGCCGAGTTCGGGGTGGTCGGTGAGGGCCTCGAAAAGCTTGCGGAGCCGTCCGCCGGCGACCCAGCGGCGGAAGCGGTTGTAGACCGCGTCCCAAGCGCCGAACGGGGCGGGCAGATCCCGCCACGGGCAACCGGTGCGGGCGATGTAAAGCAGGGCTTCCAAGAAGACCCGGTCCGAGACTCGGGGTTTGGCCCCGCAGCGTTGGCGACCGGTGGGTCGGACGTGGGGTCGTATGACATCCCACAGGGCGTTGGTGAGCATCTTCCGCATGGCGAATCCTGCCGGCGCGACGGTGTGTTCCTCAAAGGAATCCTACGCCCGCAGGGGCGAAAACGTCAACAGGGCCTAACAACGGGTGGACACCGAAATACCCACCCCCCGGAGAAGACCGTGATCGCCCCCGAACTACTGCGCCGAATCCGCAACGATCTCCCCATGCCCGTCGCCATCGCCGCACTCGGCCGCGCCGGGCCGCCCGCCATAATCAGCAAAGGGTACTTCCGCTTCCTCTGCCCCGCTGCGGCGAAATGCGCGCCACCGTCAACCAGCGCAACAACCTCGGCTACTGCTTCCACTGCGGGAAAAACTACAACACCATCGACCTCCTCCAGGCCCTCGATTACCACTTCTCCTCCGCCGTCGCACTCCTCGAACGCCTGCTCCAAGACTACCAAGGTGGAGTTCCCCACGGAAAACGGGCGCGCAGTTAAGGATGTTCGGAACATTCGAACTCCGCCGGGGCGACGTACCCCAGCGACGAGTGTCGACGTTGTCGGTTGTAGAACACTTCGATGAACTCGAACACGCTCGCCTTCGCCGCTTCGACCGTCGCGTAGTCTTCGTGGTGGACGAGTTCCTTCTTCAAGGTCGCGAAGAACGACTCCATCGGCGCGTTGTCGTAGCAGTTCCCCCGGCGGCTCATGCTGCACTCGATGCCCCGGTCCGCCAATGCCCGCCGGTAGTGCTCGCTGGCGTACTGGCTCCCGCGATCCGAGTGCGCCACCAAACCCGCGTCGGGGAAGCGCTGCTTCACCGCCATCTCCAGCGCATCGACCACCAGCCGGCTCTCCATCGTCGCCCCCATCGACCAGCCGACCACGCGCCGCGAGTACAGGTCTTCGACCGCCGCGAGGTAGAGCCAGCCCTGCCGCGTCGGGA
>JAYTTN010000328.1:0-1709 GCA_043745295.1 Fimbriiglobus sp.
CGGGCATCGAGCGCATCCCCAGGATTTCCGAGGCCCAGTTCGACGCCCGCCAGTAGACCTACCCCTGACAGGGAGAGGGGGGGTGGGGTTCTGGAAACCATCGAACTTGCCTCTCCACCACGCCAAGAGGCAAGTTTCCCCCGTCGAACACCGCCCATTTCGGAGGTCGCCATGCCCGACTTCGATTGGCCGGCGCTCTTCGCGACGCCCGCCACCGACTTCCCCGCGTGGTTCGACCGCATCGCCGCGCATCTCTTGAACCGCGCCCGGCTGGTCGTCGGCGGGAAGCTGCACCGCCTGGTTGAAGTCGAGGTCTACTACCACTCGCCGGACCACCCCGACCCGTTCGCCCACCGCGACCCGGCGCAGTTGCACGTCGGCCGCTGGTACTTCCACCGCACCGGCGGGACGTACCGCGGCGGCAGCTTCAAGGGGCTGGACCTCGCCTTCGGCGGCAGCGCGGCCCACGCCGGGGTGCTGATTCGCGGCCTCGAGACGCCCGACGGCACGCTCATCGATGGGCCGTCCGTCACGGTCGATCATTTGCTCGCCGCCGCCGGGCATCGCACGGTTGCTTCGTTGGATGCCGCGTGCGGGACGCATCCTGTTTGGCAGCCAGGCGCACTCCTCGGCCTGACGACGGCGGACGACGCGAACCGGCCGATCTTCAAGTGCGCCCGCGTGGGTCTCTCGTTGAAGAAGCGGCGGTACGTGGCCGACGACCCGGCCTTCCGCTTCCTGTTCCGCCGCTACCGCTACCTGACCGAGCCGACCCGCACGGCGAAGGGCAAGGCGCTGATGGCCCTGGCCCTGTTGGCCGACGGCAAATCTCCGGCGGTCGTGGCGACTGCAACTGGCAGCCCGCTGTCGGCGGTGACGCGGTACGCGGCGGAGTTCGCCACGGGTGCGACCGAGATCGACGCTTCTGGGTACTACGGCAAGGGCTGGACGACGGCCGAACTCTGCCGCCTGCACGGGGTGTGGAATGCGCGGTTCGCTGTCGGTGGCGCGTGACGGGCGATCAACCCGCTTCCTGCTTCGCGGCGGACGAACCGAGGAACGACGTGAGCCGCTTGCCGCCGGGTGGCATCTGTCCTTGCGAGCCGCGACCGCCAGGGAGTGGCATCCCGTGCTCTGCTCGCTCTGCTCGCTCTGCTCGCTCCGCGAGCGGTTCTTGATCGGCGAAGGAAGACCGCTCGCGGAGCGAGCCGAGTACGTCCGCGGAATCGGCGGCGGCCGGAACCGGAACGGGCGGCGGAACGACGTCCACTTCCGCCGCCGCTTCGACCGCGATGCCGTGGCGGGCGCACACGCCCAGCAGTTTCGTCAGTTCGGCGACGGCGCGGAGGGCGGTCTTCGGGTCCGGGTCGGTCAGGTGTTGGCGGAGGGCGGTGACGGCGACGGCGACGGTGGCGAGCAACTCGGCACCGACGGCGGCGGATTCGGCACAGGGGCGGGACATGCGGCACCTCGGCAGCAGGCCAGGGATGTGAACACTTGAGCCTTATCCTTTCCGGTATGCGCAAGTCAAGAGGCGGTGGTGGAAAAAGGGGGAAATTGTCCGGTTTGTCGCAGTCGTGGGTTGCCGGAAAAAAGCCCCCTCACCCGAACGGGTGCTGCGCACCGCGTTCGACCTCTCCCCCACTGCGCGGGGCGAGAGGTGGGGCGGGGCTGGCTCCGCCGCCTCGGCGGACGATGCCACCACCCAA
>JAYTTN010000329.1:0-6217 GCA_043745295.1 Fimbriiglobus sp.
CGCGAGGAACTCGGCCTCGTGTCCGAAATGGTCGCGGCGCTGGACCACGGCCAGCCGCCACCGCTGACCGGATTGCACGATGTCCGGCTGATCGTTCGCCGCGCCGCCATCGGCACCATGCTGAGCGCCGAACAACTGCTGCAAGTGTCGGAAACGCTCACCTGCACCGGGGCCATCTATCGCTACCGGATGCGGCTGGATAGCCGGTGGCAGCGGCTCATCGAGATGCTCAACGGCGTCGAGGACATGGGCATCGTGGCCCGCACCATCGGCGGGTGCATCGACGGCCGCGGGCACATCCTGGATATGGCGAGCCGCGAGCTGGCGGCGGTGCGGCAGAAGCTGTACGACGTGGAGGAGAAGGTCAAGAACGAGGTGAAGCGGCTGCTCCGCGACCCGGAGTTGCGGAAAATCCTCAGCTACCCGAACGCCACGGTGAACGGCGACCACTATGTGTTGCCGGTGTCGGCGAACCACCGGGCGAAGGTACAGGGCATCGTCCACCGCGTCAGCGGCACCGGCGAGACGGTGTTCATCGAGCCGGCCAGCGTCGCCAACTTCAGCGCCGAGCGGATCACGCTGAAGGCCGAGGAGGACCGCGAGGAGAAGCGCGTCCTCCGCCGGCTGAGTGCCGAAGTCGGCCGCGTCGCCAAACCGCTCATCTTCGCCCTCGATGTCATCGCCCGGCTCGACCTCGTCACCGCCAAGGCCACGTTCAGCCGCGAGTACAATATGGGCTGTCCGGAGATCAACACCGACGGCAAGCTCTGGCTCCGCAACGCCCGCCACCCGATCCTCGAACACATCTTCAAGTTGGAAGCCAAGACCGTCGCCGCGCCGCGCACGGTGGTGCCCATCGAAATCCGGCTCGGCGTCGGGTTCAACCTGCTCATCATCACCGGGCCGAACACCGGCGGCAAAACGGTGACGTTGAAGACGACTGGACTGCTGTCGATCATGGCGTTATCGGGGATGCACATCCCCGCGCAGGCCGGCAGCACGGTCCCCGTCTTCAAGCACATCCTCGCGGACATCGGCGACGAGCAGAGCCTGGAACAGTCGCTCAGCACCTTCAGCTCGCACGTCACCCGCATCGCCGCCATTCTGGCCCAGGCCGACGGCAACAGCCTCGTCTTGATGGACGAACTGGGGGCCGGCACCGACCCGACCGAAGGGGCGGCGCTCGGCCGCGCGATCCTGGACGAGCTCGACATCCTCGGCTGCCGGGCCATCGTGACGACGCACCTCGGCGACCTGAAGACGTATGCGTTCAACAACGACCGGGCGGAGAACGGGGCGGTCGAGTTCAGCGTCGAGACCCTGCGGCCGACGTACCGCCTGCACATCGGCCAGTTCGGGATGAGCAACGCCCTCCGCATCGCCCGTCGGCTGAAGCTGCCGAAGGAGTTACTGAAGCGCGCCCGCCGCTACCTGAAGCGGAAGAAGGGGAAGACCGGCGAACTCGTGCGGTTGCAGCAGCTCCGCGAGGAGGCGGAGAAGGCCCGCGAGGCGGCGCTCGCCGCCCGGCACGAGGCCGACAAGCAGAAGGCCGAGTACGAGGAGAAGATCGCCGCCATGGACCGCGAGGCGGCGGAGCAGGTGGCGCTGAAGGAGTGGCGGACGGGGTTGTCGGCGAACGAGAAGGTTCGCGTGACGCGGTTCGACAGCGTCGGCCGCGTGGTGAAGGTGGACGCCAAGAAGCAGACGGTGACGGTCAGCGTCGGGCTGGGCCAGTGGGAAATCCCGTTCGACGAGATTTCCCCGGAGGGGTGAATCGTCGCCGGGAGCGGAGCGACCGGCCGACAGTCGTGTCCAGGCGGTGTCACCCGGCGGCGAGTTCGTCCCACAGTTTCTTGTAGTCGGCGAGAAACTTCAGGCCCTCCTCCGGGGAGTAGCTCTTGCCGACTTCGCACAGGGTGTAGCGGTCGTACCCGATGCCCCGCAGCTTGGCGAACAGGTCGCGGTACGGGTACTTGCCGGCCTTGTCGTTGGTCAGGTCGTTGATGTGGCACGACTTGATGAACCCCTTCAGCAGGTCGAAGCCGGTGTCCAGTTTGCCGTCGATCAAGTCGGTCGGGTTGCTGTTCCACGTCACCCCGACCGACTTGTGCCCGCAGGCGTCCATGATCGCCCGCATCAGCTTCGGCTTCTGCGTCGGATTGCCGTGGACTTCCACCCAGATCTCGACCCCGGCGTCGGCCGCCGCCTTGCCGCACTCGGTCAGCGCCTTGCCGATCTGGGCGCAGGCGGCCTCCTCGGTCATCCCCTTGGCCACGCCGTTCGGCCGCACCTTCACGCCAGTGCCGCCCACCTCCTTGACGAGGCCGATGAACGCCTTGCAGTCCTCGACGTGCTTCTTCACCACGGCGGGTTGGTCCGAGTGGAACTCGCACACGCTGCCGCAGCCCCAGAACACCACCCCGGCGTCGGCGAACTGCTTCTTCACGTCCTTCCGCTGGTCGGCGGTCAGCGACGGCTCGACGCCGTGCTTGTGAGTGGTGCGGCACTCGACCGCCGCGATGCCGACGGTCTGGCACGTCTTCAAGATGGTGGGTAAGTCCCACGTCGCCGGCACGTTGTAGGTGACGAGGCCGAGCTTGAACTTCGGCTTGGCGTCGGCGGCGGGAACGAGCGCGGGCAGGGCGATGGCCGCGGCGGACGCGGCGAGGAAGTCACGACGGGAGAGCATGGGGGAGGTTCCTGAGCGGAATAGATCGGGCGAGCGAGGGGCGTCAGCCCCCTGTTGTGTTCGAGAGACAGGGGGCTGACGCCCCCCGCTCGCCCGGAAGAGGGCAGCCGAGGAAGTTACCAGATTTTTCCGGCCGGTGGCAATAACTTCGGCGGCCGGCGCATCGTGTGGGTAGAGGTGCCGGTCGGTGAAGGGGCTGGCAGCGTCCCCGAACCCGACCGGCACCTCTCTAGTTCGCGCTCACTTCCGCTCGGCTTGCAGCTTCTTCACCTCGCGGCGCAACTCTTCCAGTTCCGCAGCCATGCCACCCGGCGTCGCGGTCAGTCCGGACTTCTGTAATTCCAACTCGAAGGACAGCTCCCGTAGCTTCCGCATCCGCTCGATTCGCATGTCGATCTCGGCGTCCCGCATCCGCTCCCCCCACACGTCCCCCTTCCGCCCCTTCGCCAGTTCGCCGATGAGCCGTTCCTGACGCATCTTGAGGTGATCGACATGGGCCTGCTTCTTCCGCATCACCGCGCCGGCATCGGCAAGGTCGTTTTCCAGCTTAGAGATGCGAGGCAGTTTCTGGCTCTTCTTGTCGAGTGCGTCACGCTCCGCTGCCACGGTTCGCGACTCGTCCGACAGCGCGTCCACAAGTTTCTTAGCTTCCACGAACTTCGGCGCGTCCTGCGCGAGTTTGACGAACTCCGCCTGTGCGGCGCGAAGCTTTTCCTCGATGTCTCGCCGCCGCTGCGCCAAGTCCGCCGATAGCTTCGAGAGCCGTAGCCGCTCGGCCATGCCTTCCTGGTACGGTTGGTATGCCTTCTCTGCCCGGTCGAAATCGAACTTGACATCGGCGACAGCCACTTCCGCCGCGAACACCTGCTTGGCGACCTCCACCAGCAGTTCCTCGTTCGCCTTGCGGAGGAACACCGCATCCGAGTCCATATTCCGGACGGCTTGAACCTCCCGGATGAGGTTCAACTCGCGACGTTCGCGGTCCAGTAGATCGCTGATCGCCTTCATCTTTTCGGCCCGTTCGGTCGCGTCCCGTGTCGATTTCTCCTCCCGCAGTCGCTCTTCCGGCGACTCCGGCTTCGCCTTCGGTTGCTCGGCCTTCGCCGCCGGCTTTGGCGCGTCGCCCGGCTGGTCGCCGTCGGCCAGCACCCAGCCGAGGCCGGTGCCGACGCCGGTCATCAGCACCACCGCCACGGCCACCGCGAGAACCGTCTTGTGAATCGTCATGCTCAGAACCTCCGTCGCCAGTTGGGAAGGGACCGTTACCGCAAGGTCGGATGTCACGAAGCCGAGGGCTGCCGTCGCCGTCCGCCCGCACACGTCGGCCGCGAGTTCGCCAGTCGTCACGGCCGTGGTCAGGAACGCGGAGGGTACCGTCACGCCCTTCGCCGTCAGCCGTTCGACCAGCCGCTTGCGGGCCGAAGCGAGGCGGGACAGCACCGTCCCACGGGGGACGTTCAGTTGCGCTGCCGCCTGCTCCGTGGTCAGCCCGCGGAGGTAGCAGAGGACGACCGCGAGGCGGAATTTCTTTGGGAGGCGGGCGATCTCGGCGTCGAGCAGGGCGGCGAGTTCCGCATTCGCCAGAGCGTCCGGAGGAACCGCCGCCGGCGGTTCCGCTTCCAGGACCGCGAAGGCGGTTCGTTTGCCCATCCGCAAGCAGACGCGCCGGGCCGTGGTGTGCAACCAGCCGGCCAGTTGCGTTCGCACCGCCCCGGCCTTCTTCGCCAGGATCAGGAACACCGCCTGGAACGCATCCTCGGCCGACTGCTCGTGCCGCAACATCCGCCGGCAGACGCCCAGCACCATCGCCCCGTGCCGCCAGACCAGCAGTTCGAACGCGGCCGCATCGCGGGCGTTGACGAACCGGGCCAGCAGCTCCGCGTCCGACAGCGGTTCCCCGACCGGCGGAGTCCGCCGGAGGAGGGCTGTCAGCAGTCGCGCGAGCGTGGCCATGTCGGGATGATAGAGGCGCATACGGGGCGGGCGATGCGCGGAAACCGGAACGACCGACCGCGACCGCCGGGGAGCGCCTTTCCTCGGTGGAGACCGACGCACCCTGGCGGTCGCGGCCCGTCCGGGGGTCGCGCCGCCGCAACGACGGAATGGCCCTGTGGCTCACCCCGGCAATGTTTTCGTTGACGCCGTCGGACGGCCGGCATAGGATTCGGCGAAGAATCCCTCTCGTCCGCACCCACACTCCTCCGCCGGGGTTTGCCGTGAACCATCTATTTCGGGTGCTGCCCGCAGTCGCGTTGCTCGCCGTCGCCTTCGGGGTCGGGCTGACCGGCTGCGGCGGCGGCGGTGGCGACAAGAACACGATCAAAATCGTGTCCAGCCTGCCCCGCACCGGCAGCGCGAAGGGGCAGACGGACGCCATTGTCAACGGCATCAAGATGGCGCTGGAAGAAGCCGACTACAAGGTCGGCGACTTCAAGATCGTGTACGAGGACCTGGATGACGCGACCGCCGCCGCCGGCGAATGGACGGCCGAGCGGGAGACGGCCAACGCCGAGCAGGCGGTGAAGGACGCGGACACGATGATCTACATCGGGCCGTACAACTCCGGCGCGGCCAAGCAGTCGGTCCCCGTGCTGAACGCCGGCGGTGTGCTGATGATCTCCCCCGCCGTGACCGGGCCGGGGTTCACCAAGCCCGGCCTCGGCGACCGCGGCGAGCCGGAGATGTACCAGATGAACGGCAAGAACTTCACCCGCATCGTCCCGGCCGACGACCTGCAAGGGCCATTAGGGGCGGTGTGGGCCAAGCAGCTCGGCTTCCAGAAGGTAGTGGTGCTGGACGACAACGGCACTTACGGCAAGGGCATCGCCAGCCTGTTCGCGGCGAAGTGTAAGGAACTGGGGATCAAGGTGATCGGCAAGCAGGACAGCATCGACACCAACAAGGCGAGCTTCCGCGACAAGCTGACGGTGATCACGGCCGCGGAGAAGCCGGACCTGATCTACTTCGGCGGCACGTCCCAGACGAAGGGGCCGAACCTGGCCAAGGATATCGCCAACCTGTTGCCGGGCGTGGCCATGATGGTGCCGGATGGGTGCTACGAACCGACGTTCATCCAGCAGACCGGGGCCGACACGTTCAAGACGTTGAAGTGCTACGTCACCTTCGGCGGCACCGCCCCGGACAAGGCGACCGGCAAGGGGAAGGAGTTCGTGGACAAGTACAAGGCGAAGTTCAAGACGATGCCGGAGGGGTACGCGATGTACGGGTACGAGGCCGGGAAGGTGGCGCTGGAGGCCATCCGCAAAGCCGGCAAGAAGGACCGCGCCGCCATCAGGGACGCCTGCTTCGCCATCAAGGACTTCGACGGCGCGCTCGGCAAGTGGTCGTTTGACGCCAACGGCGACACCACCGCCCGCACCATGAGCGGCAGCATCGTGAAGGACGGCGACTTCGCGTTCGTCGCGCAGCTCGACGAGCTGGAGAAGAAGTGAGCGAAGGTCGTCCGCACTCTCCGAGTGCGGGTCCGCCGACCCAGACCCGAAGGTCGTCCGCACTCTCCGAGTGCGG
>JAYTTN010000330.1:0-6209 GCA_043745295.1 Fimbriiglobus sp.
GGACGCGGATGACGCGGATTTCAGCGCGGATGAAGAGGATCAGAGAACAGAGCGGTGTTGGGTTCCATCTTCCCAAATCTCTCCCTGTCTTCATCCGCGTTGATCCGCGCTGAAATCCGCGTCATCCGCGTCCCTCTTCTTGAAACCTCCGGCTTCTGAATTCTGTTCTACATTCAATTCGGTTTCCGTTCCGAAACGAGTGCCGTCGATGGTTTCGCCCCTGGAACTGCTCGCCACCGCCGCGTCCGCCGACGGCGGCTGGGGGTATCGCCCCGACCAGCCGGCGCACGTCGAACCGACCTGCTTCGCCGTCCTGGCCCTGGCCGCGAAGCTGGACCACGCCGCCGCCGTGGCGCGGGGGCTGGCGGCCGTCGAGGCGCACGCCCACGCCGACGGCAGCTATCGCCTGGCGCGGGGCCGGCCGCAAGCCGTCTGGCCGACGGCCCAGGTGCTGTTCGCCAAAGTCGTGCTGGCGCGGCCGTTCGGCAGGACCGCCGTGAAACTGCTGGAAATCGAGGCGAAAATCGTGCGGGCGGAGCAGTCCGACGCCGGCGACATCGACGCCGGGCTGCTCGGCTGGCCGTGGGCCGAGGACACCTTTTCGTGGACCGAGCCGACCGCCTGGGCGTGCCTCGCGCTCCGCGCCGCCGGGTTCGGCCCGCACCCCCGCGTGCAGGAAGGGCTGCGGCTGCTGATCGACCGCGCCTTCGACCACGGCGGCGCGAACTACGGCAGCCGCGTCATCCTCGGCAAGCAGACGGAGCCGATGCCCGGCCCGACGGCGGCGCTACTGCTGGCGGTGCAGGGGGTGACGAACCAGCCCCGCATCGACGCCGCGAAAGGCTACCTCCGGGTGATCGCCGAACGGACGGTGGACCTGGAAAACCTCGCCTGGATCAAGATCTCCCTGGCCTGCCACGCGGACGACACCGCCACCCGCGAGTGGCTGCCGAAACTGGACGGCAAGATTCGCGCGGCGCTGGACTTCGAGACGACCGCGACCGCCGGCCTGACCGCCGGGCCGCTCCGCCTCGCGCTCGCCGCGCTCGCGCTGGACACGGCGAACCGCAACCCGTTCCGCCTGACCGACACGCCGACCGTGGCCGCCTCCGCCATCGTCGGCAGCACCCGGCAGTCGGCCGCCGACGCGCCCAGCCGGGCGAGCGGGGAGAAGACCGGCTTCCTCGGCCGCATCCGCCAGCGATTCCGCAACGTGTTCGTCAACGGCCTGGCGGCGATGCGACCGCTCCCGCAATCGTCGGCAATCCATATTGCCAAGGCGGATGACTACGACGCCCCGCTCGCGGACATCCTGACGGCGCAATACGAGCACTTCAAACTCTTGGTGCCCGTCGCCGGCAAACGAGTCGTGTTGAAGCCGAACCTGGTGGAGTTCAACCCGGACAAGGTCATCAACACCGACCCGCGGTTCATCGACGCCGTGATCGACTTTCTACAGCGGCAGGGCGCGGCCGAGGTGATCGTCGCCGAGGGACCGGGCCACTGCCGGAACGTGCAATTCCTGGTGAATTCGAGCGGGTTGGGCGACGTGCTGCGCCGCCGCAACGTCCGCTTCGTCGATGTCAACCACGACGAGCCGGTGAAGGTGACGAACCTCGGCCGCACGACCGGATTGGAATCCCTGTACCTCTCCAGAACCGTCGTCGAAGCGGAGGTGTTGATCTCACTCCCGAAGTTGAAGACGCACCACTGGGCCGGGGCGACGTTGAGCCTGAAGAACCTGTTCGGCACGCTGCCCGGCATCTGTTACGGCTGGCCGAAGAACGAGCTGCACTGGCGCGGCATCCCGAACAGCATCGTCGATATCGCGCTCAGCCGCACGCCGCACCTGGCCATCGTGGACGGCATCGTCGGCATGGAGGGCGACGGCCCGCTGGCCGGCACCGCCCGCCACGTCGGGGCACTGGTCATGGGTCACGACCTGCTGGCGGTGGATGCCACCTGCTGCCGGCTGATGGGTTTGCCGCCGGAGCGGCTGCCGACGCTGGTGCTGGCCCACCAGAAGCGCCTCGGCCGACTGTCGGAGGCCGACATCCCCCAACTCGGCGAGCCGATCTCCGCGCTCGCCCAGGACTTCGAGATGCCGCCGGACATCGAGAAGCAGCTCCTGCCGGGGCCGGCGTTGAGCCGCGAGCCGTCCGCCGTGAGCTGAGCCGCGACGGCCTTCCGCTCCTCTGCTCGTCGCGGACGGCGGTTGCGCCCGCAACACCTCGCGCACGCGTCGGTTCGTCGATTCCGCCGACGCGGACCCCCCTTCTCACTCCGCCGGGCCATCTGGTAGACTGACGACACCTCTCCCCGCCAGGCCGCCCGCCATGACTCGCGCCGTGCTACTGCTGCTTGCCGTGCCCGCCCTCGCCGCCGCCGAGCCGACGCCGAAGCAATTGGAGTTCTTCGAGAAGAAGATTCGCCCGGTGCTGACCGAGCGGTGCGGCCAGTGCCACGGCGAAGCGGCGGCGAAGGCCAACAAGCTCAAGGGCGGGCTGCTGCTGGACACCCGCGCCGGCATCCTGGCCGGCGGTGACAGCGGTCCGGCGGTGGTGCCCGGCAAGCCGGCCGACAGCCTGCTGTTCCGATCCCTGACCTACGACCACGACACCAAGATGCCGCCGAAGGGCAAGCTGCCCGACGCGGCAGTCGCCGACTTCCGCCAGTGGATCGCCGACGGCGCGGCCGACCCCCGCACCGGCGAGGCGAGGAAGCGGCAGATCGGCATGACCGTCGAGGACGGCAAGAAGTTCTGGGCGTACAAGCCGGTTAAGGGGAGCGCGGATCGCATCGACACCCTGATCGGGGCGCGATTGGACAAGGCCGGGTTGAAGCCCGCGCCGACGGCCGACCCCACCACGCTCCTCCGCCGGCTGTCCTTCGACCTGACCGGCTTGCCGCCGACGCCGGAGCAACTCGCCGCGTTCAGGCCGGCCGACTACGAGAAGCTGGTCGATGAGCTGCTGGCGTCGAAGGAGTTCGGCGAGCGGTGGGGCCGGCACTGGCTGGACGTGGCCCGGTTCGGCGAGTCGCTGACGCTCCGCGGCTTCATCCTGCCGGACGCCTGGCGGTATCGGGATTTCGTCATCGACGCCTTCAACGCCGACATGCCGTTCGACCAGTTCGTCCGCGAGCAACTGGCCGGCGACCTGCTGCCCGCCGCCGACCCCGCCGCCCGCCGCCGGCAACTGGTCGCCACCACCTTCCTCGCGCTGGGCAACACGAACCTGGAAGAGCAGGACAAGAAGCAACTCCGCATGGATCACGTCGATGAGACGTTGGACGTGATCACCAAAGGCTTCCTGGCGCAGACGGTGACGTGCGCCCGCTGTCACGACCACAAGTTCGACCCCATCCCGACGACGGACTACTACGCCCTCGCCGGCATCCTGCGGAACGCCAAGACGCTGGAGCATGCCAACGTGTCCAAGTGGGTGGAGGTGCCGCTGCCGCTAGACCCGGTCGCCGAAGCCGACTACAAGGCGCACGAGGAGAAAGTCGCCTGGCTGCAAGGCCGCCTCAAGGCCGCCAAGGCCAAAGGCGGGGCCGTTGCGGCGGCGAAAGGCGTGCTGGCGGTCGCGGATGTCCCCGGTGTCGTCATCGACGATACGGCGGCGAAAAAGGTCGGCACCTGGCAGCCGTCCACGCACTCCGGCGTCTACATCGGCGACGGCTATGTCCACGACCAGGACGGCGGCAAGGGCGAGAAGACGCTGACCTTCGCCGCCGACTTGCCGACCGGCAAGTACGAGGTGCGGCTGGCGTACTCGCCCGGCACCAACCGCGCGGAGAAGGTGCCCGTCACGGTCATGAGCGCCGACGGCGAGACGGACATCGCCGTGAACATGAAGGCCGCCCCGCCGCTGGACGGCCGGTTCGTCTCGCTGGGCGAGTTCAACTTCGAGAAGGGCGGGCAGAGTTACGTTCTCGTTTCCAATGAAGGCACGAAAGGCCACGTCTGCCCCGATGCCGTGGTGTTCCTGAGTCTGGACAAGAAGAAGGACGCGCCGAAAGCCGACCCGAAGGCGAAGCCCGCCGACGACGTGGCCATGTTGGACGCCGAGTTGAAGAAGGCGCAAGCCGCCGGGCCGAAACGCCCGCTGGCGATGACCGTCGTGGAGGAAGCGAAGATCGAGGACGCGAAGGTCCACATCCGCGGGCTGGTCGGCAACCAGGGGGCGACGGTGCCGCGCGGGTTCCTGCAAGTGGCCACCGTCGGGCCGATGCCCGTGCTGCCGGCGAACCGGAGCGGGCGGACGGAGCTGGCCGCGTGGATCGCCTCGGCGGACAACCCGCTGACCGCCCGCGTGTTCGCCAACCGCGCCTGGCACTGGCTCCTCGGCAGCGGGCTGGTGCGAACCGTGGACAACTTCGGCACCACCGGCGAGTCGCCCAGCCACCCGGAGTTGCTGGACGCTCTCGCGGCCGGGTTCGTCGCCGACGGCTGGAGCGTCAAGAAGCTGGTGAAGCGGATCGTGCTGAGCGAGGCGTACCGCCGGGCGAGCGCGACCGACCCGGCTTCGCCGCTGGTGACGGTCGACCCGGAAAACCGGCTGCTCGGCCGGGCCAACCGCGTGCGCTTGGACGCCGAGAGTCTCCGCGATGCGATGCTCGCCGTGTCCGGCAAACTCGACCCGGCGCGGGGCGGGCCGACGTTCGCCGCCACGGTGAACGCCGACTACGGGTATGCCCACACGTCGCTCCGCCGCAGCGTCTACCTGCCGGTGTTCCGCAACGCCCTGCCGCCGATCTTCGACGCTTTCGACTTCGCCGACCCGAGCGTGGTCGTCGGCGCGCGGTCGGTCAGCACCGTCGCCCCGCAGGCGCTGTACCTGCTGAACGACCCGTTCCCGATCTCCCAGGCGAAGGCGGCGGCGGAACGTCTATTGATGGAGAAACTGCCGAGCGACGAGGCGCGTCTGGATCGCCTCTACCTCCGGTGCCTGGGCCGCACCCCGACCGCCGGCGAGCGGGCAATTGCGGCGAAGTTTCTGGCCGCAACCGCCACGCCGTCCGAGGGTTGGGCGGGCCTGTTTCACGCCGTCTTCGCGTGCGCCGATTTCCGACAGGTCAAGTAGCCAACGGACCTGTTTCCCCCCGGTTTGGAGAATAATTCGAGAATCTTGGCCCTTTGTTGTTGATTCGCAAGTTGGGTCGGTATAGAAGCATGAGGGGGGGGGGCGCAAACTCTCCTTCACGTCTGTGACACCGATACGTTCTCCTGCTCATTTCCCGAGGTCTCTCCATAGCGATTGTCTCTCCCGACTCGCGCTCGCCGAGGGTTCACCCTGATCGAGTTGATGGTGGTGATCGCCATCATCGCGATCCTCATCGGCCTCCTGCTGCCCGCCGTCCAGAAGGTCCGCGAGGCCGCCGCCCGGATGAGTTGCTCCAACAACCTGAAGCAGATCGGCCTCGCGGCCCAGAACTTCCACGACTCCAACGGTCGGTTGGCCCACAACGGCACCAACACGGCCAACCCGGCCGACTGGTGCTGGGCCTTCCGCATCCTGCCGTTCATGGAAGGCGGCAACATGTACACGGCCGCCTGGAACGGCACGGCCACGAACGCCAACAACGGCTCGAACGGCACCCCCAACACGATCGTCCAGAACGTCCAGGTGAAGAACTACCTCTGCCCGTCCCGTAGCCGCGGCGGCTTCTCGACCGCAGGTGCGAATTCGCCCGGCTTCAACGGGCCGTTCACCGACTACAAGATGAACTGGGAGTCGTTCGACAACCGCAGCAACAACGACCCGAACCGCCTCACCTTGGGCACGATCACTACGCTCAAAGGCACGTCCTACACGATCTACGTCGGCGAAGGCTACCTGAACCCGAACGAGTACCGCCGCGACCACGGCAGCAACTGGGAAGAGGTCATCTACTCCGGCGGCTACGGCGGCACCGGTCGCGGATGCAACGGCGGCGGCATTAACAGCAACAACTGCTTCTTCGACATCCAGAAGGACACCGTCAGCGTCGGTCAGGGCAACATCTGGGGCGCGGCCCACACCAGCGGGGCCCAGTTCCTGTTCTGCGACGGCAGCGTCCGGAACGTCCCGTACAGCCAGCGCGGGACGAACACCACGGCCGCGTCGCAGATGAACTACAAGGACAACCAGTCGCTCGCCGACTACTAACCCGCCTTGCCGTCCGGCGGCGGGGCGTACAAATACGAAAGCCCCCCCCCCGTCATT
>JAYTTN010000331.1:0-6187 GCA_043745295.1 Fimbriiglobus sp.
TGTACTGGCCGGCCTCAACTTTCGGCGCATTCATGGCCGAGCGATAGCCCCGGAACGACCGCCGCGCAAGCCGAATACCCCCAACTGCGTAACACCTAACCTGTGCCGGGAGGGGGCTGGGGGTGAGGTCTTTCCCTTCTGCTTCCCGCCGTCACCGGTATGCTGATCGTATGCCGCGCATCACCGTCAACGCCGACCCCCACGAGTATCCGGACCCGCTCACCGTCGCCGACCTGCTGACGCTCCTCCGCACCGACCCGAAGCGGGTGGCGGTGGAGGTCAACCGCGAGGTGGCCCCGCGCGAGGACCACGCCGCGCGGCGGCTGGCCGACGGCGACTGGGTCGAGATCATCGGCCCCGTCGGCGGCGGGTAGCCCGGACGCAACAGCCAATTCGTCGCCGCGACCGCAGGGAGCGGGCCCTATCTCCGAGACAGTACCCATGCCCGCACTCGACCCGCCGATGGACACTCCCCTCCGCGTCGGCCCGTTCGTCTTCAAGTCCCGACTGTTCACCGGCACCGGCAAGTACGCCAGCACGGAGCTGATGGCCGAGTGCATGGCGGCCAGCGGGTGCGAGGTGACGACCGTCGCCGTCCGCCGCGAGCGGCTCGTCACCCCCGACGGCAACAACATCCTCGACCACCTCGACCTGTCCCGCCTGACGGTCCTGCCGAACACGGCCGGGTGCTTCACCGCCGAGGACGCCGTCCGCCACGCCCGACTCGCCCGCGAGTTGCTGAAGGGGTACGAGAACCCCGGCGCGAACTGGGTGAAGTTGGAGTGCCTGGCGGACAAGCGGACCCTGTTGCCAGACCCCATCGACACCTTGAAGGCCACGGAAACGCTGGTGAAGGAAGGGTTCTGCGTGCTGGTGTACACGTCCGACGACCCGGTACTGGCGAAGCGGCTGAAGGAGGCGGGCGCGGCCAGCGTCATGCCCGCCGGCAGCCCCATCGGGTCCGGCCAGGGCATCCTGAACCCGAACAACATCCGCATCTGCCTGGAATACCTGAAGGAGAACGATCCGGACTATCCGGTGATCGTGGACGCCGGCGTCGGCACCGCGTCGGACGTGAGCGCGGCGATGGAACTGGGCTGCGACGGGGTGCTGCTGAACACCGCGATCGCCAGCGCGAAAGACCCGGTGCGGATGGCGTGGGCGATGCGGTACGCCACCGACGCCGGTCGGCTGGCATACCTGGGCGGCCGCATCCCGAAGAAGCTGTACGCGACCGCCAGCAGCCCGACCGAAGGGACGATCGCGGCGGCGAAGTGAGAGGGAACCGTGGTGCCGCTTTTTGTGACCGCGAACCTGGGGTCTCACCCCTGGCTACAGGCCGCCGCCGTTCCGCGGTGAAGAATCCCCGATCCCTCCACGGATTCGTGCCGCCAGACCCGTTGCGCATCGGCATCGCCCCAGACCCTCACGCCGTCCGCCGCACGCCGAAGGTGGCGGACACCGTGGCCGGCGTCAGCACCTCGGCCGGGGTGCCCTGCGAATGCACGATGCCGTCCCGCAGGCACAGCACCCGGCCGGCCACCTTCCGCACCGTCTCCAGGTCGTGCGACACCAGCAGCACCGTCACGCCGGTCTCCCGGTTCAGCGCCGAAATGCGGTCGTAGAACTGGTCCACGTCGCGGAAGTCGATGCCGGCCGTCGGTTCGTCCAGCAGCAACAACTCCGGCTGCGGTTCCACCGCCAGCGCCAGCAGCACTCGCTGGAGCTGGCCGCCCGACAGCCCCTCGACGGGCACGTTCAGCAGGTGCGCGGCGTCCACCTTCCGCAGGGCCGAGGCCATCCGCGCCTCGTTCCGCCGGCCGTACCCGAACACGCCGGGGCGGTACGTGCTCAGCGCCAGCCCCATCAGGTCGCGGACGGTGATCGGCAGGTGCGCGTCGAACGTCAGCCGCTGCGGGACGTAGCCGACGTGTTCCGGCCGCGGCTTGCTGTGGTCGTGCCCGCACCGGTACTTGATCTGTCCGCGAAAGGGGAACTCGCCCAGCAGCGTCCGCAGGAGCGTCGATTTGCCGGACCCGTTCAGGCCGACGACGGCGGTGATGCCGCCGCGCGGGATGTCGGCGGTGACGCCGGCCAGCACCGCCCGCCCGCCCCGCTCGACGCGCAGGTCGGCGAGCGACACGAGCGGCGTGACGGCGACGGGCGCGAGGGGCAGTGGGCGGAGGGTCATGGGGAACGTGGGGGTAGCGGGAGCGAATCGGCCCCGTCGTCGCCGCGAGCTTGCGAGCGGTCGAGCCAAACCGCTCCCAAGCTCGCGGCGACGACTTCGCGGTCTTACTTCAGCACCTTCTTCAGCGCCTCGAAGTTGGCCCGCATCTTGGTCTCGTACAGGTCGGCCGTCAGTTCGGCGACGGTGGCCGTCTCGATGGGGTCGAGTTCGACGATGGCCGCATCGACGATGCCGGCCCGCGTCATCGTCTCGATCAGCGTCTTCGCCCCGGCCGCCGAGTACTGCGGCTCCACCGCCACCACGCGGGCCTTCTTCGCCACGCACTTGTCCACCAGCGCCTTCAACTCGTCCGCCTTCGGCTCGACGCCCGGCGACTTGTGCAGGAACCCGGCGATTTTCAGGTCGAACACGTCGGCGAAGTACCCCAGCGACTCGTGCATGGTGGCGAACTGCCGCTCCGTCTTGCCCTTCAGCGCCGCCTTCCCGTCCGCCTCCAACTGCCTCAGCTTGACGACGTAGGCGGCGGCGTTGCGGTCGTAGTCGGCGGCGAACTCCGGGTGCTTGGCCTTCAAATCCTTGGCGATCCAGTTCACGTAATCGATGGCGAGCGGCGGGCTGAGCCAAGCGTGGGGGTCTTCCGGGCCGTGGTTGTGACCCGCGTGACCCGGCTTGGCCGGCTTCTTGGCACCCTTCGCCGGCGGCGCGTCGTCCTCGTCGCCGTGCAGCAGTTCGCCGTGCGGGATGCGGTCGCCGAGCTTCACCACCGTACCCGTGCCACGGCCGCCGGCCTTGAGCGCGTCGGCGATCTTGTCGTCCAACTCCAGGCCGTTCAGGAAGATCAGGTCGGCCGTTTCCAGCATGGCCCGCTCGTCGGTGCCGATCTCGGCGTCGTGCGGCCCCCGCGTGCTGAGGACGGACTTCACGGTGCCCTTGTCGCCGACGACGTTCACCGCGAAGCAGTACAGCGGGGCGAACGACACGGCCACCTTCGGCCCGGCGGTGTGCCCGGCCCAGGCGGTCGAAGTCGTCTTCGACCCGCACCCCAGGAACGGAACCACGGCGGCGGCGGCGAGCAGCGGGGCGATCCAGATGCGACGCATGACGGAACCCCTGTTCGGGATAACGAAGTTTTACCGAAGCTAGTATAGGCGAGGCTGGGAGTGGAATCAACGGGAAACCTGCCCACGAGACAACTTGCGGCGCGGCCCTTATAGAACGGAGGGGCTCGCCGGATTTCGCCCGACCGTGATGGAGGCTGCCGCATGTGGACCCCGCGCCGAAAACTCCTCCCCTGGCCGGAACTGCTCACCGTGCGCGAGGCCGCCCGCGCCGCCGGTCGCGTCGTGGTCTGGACGAACGGCACCTTCGACCTGCCGCACCCCGGTCACGTCGCCAGTTTGCAGCAGGCCCGCGAGCTCGGCGATTTGCTCGTGGTCGGCGTGAACTCGGATCGGTCGGTGAAGGCGTACAAGGGACTGTCGCGGCCGATCCTGAACCAGGACGAGCGGGCGGCGATGCTGGCGGCGCTGGAGTGCGTCGATTGCGTCATCGTCTTCGACGAGGACACGCCGGTCGAAAGTTTGGCGAGGTTGACGCCAGACATCCACTGCAAGGGCGACGAGTACGCCCCGCCGCACGGCAAGCCGGTGCCCGAACGCGCGGTGGTCGAAGGGTACGGCGGGCGGATCGCGTACCTGCCCCTGCGGCCGGGGCTGTCCACGTCCGAGGTGCTGCGACGGATCGCGGCGGCAGGATGACGGTTTCGGGCGGGCGAGGCGCGTGCTGTCCAATCGGCCAATCCGTCGAATCTTGTTGACAAGTGCCGTGAGCCGTAGGTAGGCTGTATTCGTCCGACGGACGATCAGTTTCAGGTGGAACATGGCTTTTCGCGCCGCGATTGCGGTCCTGTTCGGCATCCTCGCGGCCGGCGTGACCGGGTGCGGGTCCGGCGGCGGCACCGCCCCGTCCGACGGCGAGGACGCCCACGCCCGAAAGTTCGCCTCCCTGCTGCTCCGCTACAAGGGCACGCACAAGGGCCAGTCGCCCGCGTCGGACGCGGCGTTCAAGGCCTACGTCAGGACCCTCCCGGCCGGCGAGTTGTCCGAACTCAAGATCGATCCGAACGACCCGGACAAGTGGCTCGTCTCCCCTCGGGACAACCAGCCCTACGTCCTCCGCTTCGACCGCAAGGCGGCGTCGGCCGTGCCCGGCGTGGGCGAGGAGCCGGTCATCGCCCACGAGAAGACCGGCAAGGACGGCAAGCGGTACTGCATCACGGCCGCCGGCGGAATGACGCTGGCGGACGAGGCGACGTTCGCCCGACTGGTTCCGACCAAGTGACCCCGGCCCGTTCGGGCCGTCGTTCTCCCTCTCCTCCCTCTCCCCCGGTGCCCTCATGACGGATCGCATCCGAAGCCGCCGCGGCTTCACGCTGATCGAACTGCTGGTGGTCATCGCCATCATCGCCATCCTGATCGGGCTATTGCTGCCCGCCGTCCAGAAGGTCCGCGAGGCGGCCGCCCGCCTCCAGTGCCAGAACAACCTGAAGCAGCTCGGCATCGCCATGCACTCCCACCACGACGCGCTGGGGTACTTCCCCAGCGGCGGCACCATCCCGTGGGCGGGCGACGGGTGGGCGATCCAGGTGCTGCCGTACATCGAGCAGGGCAACGTCGCCACCCAGATCACGGTGAACGCCAGCCTCGGCTTCAACAACAACATCAGCACCTTCTTCTGCCAGTCGCGGCGGAGCAACTCGACCCCCCGGCCGTACGCCCGCGGGCTGATCGACTACGCCGCCGCCACCCCGGCCGATGCCGCGAACTCGTGGGACCAGTTCTGGTACGGCAACATCTGGGCCGTGCCCGCCGGGTCGAACTACCGGGGCGTCATCGTCCGCGCCGTCACGCCGACCACCCGGTCGAACATGGCCGGCATCACCGACGGCACGAGCAACACCCTGCTGCTGGCCGACAAGCAGTTGAACCCGGCGGCGTACACCACCGGCGACTGGCACGACGACGCCGGCTGGAGCGACGGGTGGGATCCGGACCTGATCCGCTACACCGGGTTCACCCCCATGCCCGACCGCTCCTACGCGTCCAGTTCCTGGCAGGGCTACCGGTTCGGTTCGGCCCACACCAGCGGCATCAACGCCCTCCTCGCCGACGGGTCGGTTCGCGGCATCAGCTACAGCGTCGATGCGAACACCTTCA
The DNA here is from genome assembly GCA_043745295.1 of Fimbriiglobus sp. Taxonomy (GTDB): domain Bacteria; phylum Planctomycetota; class Planctomycetia; order Gemmatales; family Gemmataceae; genus JALHQU01. Next base: position 5,407 of record JAYTTN010000331.1, read on the forward strand.
ACGCCATCGGCGGGAAGAGCGACGGCATCGTGGCGAACCTGAACTGAGCGAGACGCGACCGCGACGGAGTGGCATTCCGTCCGAGCCGGAAGCGCGAGCGACGGTGCTTTGCGAAGACCGTCGCTCGCGCTTCCGGCTCGGATCGACGAGGCGATGCCACTCCCTCGCGGTCGCGACTCGCAAGACGGCCCCTTCCGATTCCCCTCCGCGCGCGGTAAACTCGCGGGCATGCTCCCCTTCGCCGCTCGCGTCGCCCCTGTCGGTTCGCTCCCGTCCCGCCGAGACTGGATCGCGGTCGGCGTGCCCGCCACATTCGCGCGTCGACTCGCCGCCAAACCCGCGCCCGCCCGCCGCGCGAAGTCGGTGCTGGTGGTGTTCGCGTCGGGCGGGCAAAGCCAGCTCGAAACGTGGGACCCGAAGCCGAACGCGCCGGCCGAAGTCCGCGGCGCGTTCGGCTCCATCGCCACGTCGGTGCCCGGCGTGCGGTTCTGCGAACACCTGCCCGAAGTGGCGAGACTGGCGAACGAATTGACCGTCGTCCGGTCGATGACGCACGACGACTTGGACCACGGGTCGGCGTGCTACCTGGCGCTGACGGGGCAGTTCCACCCGCGCAAGTCGTCCAACCCGCCGGCGTCGCGGAACGACTTCCCGACCCTCGGCGCGGTGGTGCATCGCGTCCGGCCGAGCGACCGCTTCCCGCACTCGGCGGTCCACGTCAACGGGCCGATCCTGCTGCCCGAACTGACCGGCCCCGGCAACACCGCCGGCTTCCTCGGCC
>JAYTTN010000332.1:0-6182 GCA_043745295.1 Fimbriiglobus sp.
GTGGTGCCGACCGGGATCGTTTCGGGAGAACATCCGCCATTCGCTCGGATGGTCGCACCGAGTTGGTACGGGTCGCGGACTTTCGCCAGCACCTCCGGCCCGTTGCCGATCAACTCCCGCGCTTCGGAAATGGCCGCGACCACGTCCGGGTAGTTCTCCAGCCCGCCGGTATACATCCACGGGCCGGGCGGGGCTTGACTCGCCAGCGGAACGAAACCGTGCGGGTAGTCGGCGGGGTCGCACTTCAAGACGGGACAAAGACGCCTCGTATCGGCGTCGGCGAACAGGTCGATCACGAACGGATCGAAGCCGGCGCGGAGGGCGGACACCGCCGCCGCCCGCCCGCTCGCGCCCGCGATCAGCAGGGGACGGCTCACGGCTTCCGCTTCGCCGCAGCGTCCAGTTCCTCCAGCCGCTCGATCTCGTCGTCCAGGCGATCCGAGACGGTGTCCTTGTCCGGGTTCGTCAGTTCCAGAGTGAACCGCCGTTCGTCCGGCGGCTTCGCCAGTTCGTCCGCCTTCAGCCGGGCCTTGCGGGCCATCACGCGATCCAGTTCGACCGACACCGCGCGGAGGTCGGGGGTGAGGGAGCTGAAGCCGTACAACCGGTCGGCCGGCGGCTTGCGGTACTGGCGGTCCACGAACTTGGTCTTGTCCTCCCAGTTCTTCACCGGGATGTGCAGGCCGAACCAGCGGCGAACGGCCTGGAGTTCGGCGAACCGCGTCACCCGCAGGACATCCATGTAGTCGTCCGTCCACGCCGGGATGCGGGCGTCGGGCAGGATCGGCCGCCACGTCAGGGGCAGCGGGTCGCCGTCCTTGCGGTACGACCCGGCCGGCGGCGGCGGGTTGAGGAACGCCTCGCCCAATTCCTTGTCGTTCCGCGCCAGCACCACCCAGCTCGACGGCGTCTTGCCGGGCGGGGCGTCGTTGTCGTCGGCGTACAGGCGGCAGACCATGCCCAACTCGTCGGCGATGGCCTGGACGACCGGCTCCAGCCGCAGGTGGCGGTTGGAGACGTGCAGCGCCAGCAGGCCGTTCGCGGCCAGCCGGTCGCGGTACATCCGCACCGCCTCGACGGTCAGCAGGTGCGTCGGGATGGAGTCGGAACTGAAGGCGTCGATGAGCAGCAGGTCGTACCGGCGGTCGGGCTGTTCCTCGAGCGTCAGGCGGGCGTCGCCGAGGACGATCTCCACCTCGGCCCCGCGCTTCCGCGCGTCGGTCACATAGGTGAACGAGCGGCTGCCGCCGGCGATCATGCGGCGGACCCGCGGCGCGAGGGCGACGCCCGTGCGGTCGATGGCGGCGAGGACGGCGTCGATCTTGCCGCCCGCGCGGAGGAGGCCGCGCACCGGCTCGGCCAGGGCCACGTCGTACTCCCGCACGCTCCGCTCGATGGTCTCCAACCGTTTCGACTCGTCCGCGTCGGTCGGCCGGCCGTCCGCCGTCGTCCTGCGGATCTCCTTCTCGCCGACCGCCTTCAGTTCGGCCATCTTGCCGAGCAACTGCGGGCCGAGTTCGTCCCCGCTCTCGATCATGTCCTTGACCGCCCTGTCGATCTCGTAGAAGGTCATCGTCTGGCCGGCCTCGGCGTAGGCGGCGGCGGACCCGGTGCCAAGGCCAACCATGCCGACCCGCGGCAGCCGCTTGCGGCGGAACCCCTCGCGGAGGATGGCCCCGACCGGGCCGGTGCGGTGGTAGTATGTGAGCGGATCCTTCGAGTGGTCCCACACCTCCGGCGCGCGGTGCAGGACCAGCGCCTCCAGCCCGGAGAAGGCCCCCAGCACGCGGACCTGGTCGCGGAGGGTGGGCAGCTCGAAGTCCTCGGCGAACTGTCGCCCGTGCAGGGTGGTGCCGTGGGACAGGCTCCGCATCAGTGGGCCCACGGGGTAGCCGGTCGGCACCGACCCCTTCGTCACCGCGCCGTCGTCGGCCCGGACGGTGCCCTCCGTCGCCGGCATGTAGAGCTGTTCGCTCCGATCCGGCCCCTCGTCGATCCGCAGGATGCCGTAGGGGCTGCGGTACGACATCTTCACCCCGGCCTGGTTGGCCTCGCGGTAGTGGTGGACGAACAGCACCGCCAGCACGCACAGGCCGAACCGCAGCGGCCGGTCGATGAACAGGAAGCAGAGCATGCACGGCGGGGCGAACACGGCGAACTGCATGACCGTACCCGGCTCGACGACCAGCCGCCAGCCGCCCCGCGCGAACACCGCCGTGAGGGCCTCCGCCGTCCACGCCGTCGCCACCTTCACCCGCGCCCAGGAATCCAGCCAGACCAGCCCGGCGGCGGCCGCGATCATCAGGACGGGCACGACGAAATCCAGCAGCCGCGACAGGAGCCACTGGTCATCCGCTTTCGAGTCGCCGTCCGCCGCGCCCGCCGCGGTTTTCGCCGGGTCCGGTCGGCCGACCGCGGCCGACACCGCCGGCAGCAGCAGGCAGCCGATCACGATGGCGATGTGGTACTCGTACAGTTGCGGGAAGGCGAGCGGGGCGAGCAGGGCGTTGAACAGCCCGCCCAGCACCCCGCCGAACGAGATCCACAGGAAGTAGTTCGTCAGGAACTTCGGGTCCGGCCGGTCGTGGGCCAGCTCGCCGTGCATGAGCAGCGACAGCAGGAAGAAGTTGGAGACGTGCAGGACCGCCTGCCCGAAGTCGCTCAGCTTCACGCCGGAAGTCTCGACGAACACGAGCAGCAGCGTGACCACCGGCGTCAGGTTCACCAGCACCAGGCGGAACCAGCCGGGCATCTTCCCGAACGCGATGATGAACGTGACGAGGTACAGGGCGAGGGGGATGAGCCACAGGAGCGGGAACGACCCCACGTCGGTCGTCATCTTGGTGGTGATGCCGAGCATCAGGCTGGACGGGACGAACCCGAGTGCCGCCCACTTCCACTTCCGCCACGCGGCCGGCGCGGCCGCCGCGCGGGGGGCGTCGGCCGACGGCTTGCCCGGCGGCCGGACGGGGTCGAGGGTCGCCCGCCCGCACGCCGCCACCGCGAGGAGCAGCAGCAGGAACCCGCCCGCGAACAGCCACGTCTGTTCGGCCAGGCGGAAGTGCGGCTCGACGAACACGAGGTAGCCGAGGAGCGAGAGCAGGCTGCCGGCGTTGCTCGCCGCGTACAGGAAGTACGGGTCGCGGCTGGACGGGTGGCCGGTGGCGGTGAACCACCGCTGGAGCAGCGGCGCGCTCGTGGACACGACGAAGAAGGGGATGCCGACGGCGACCGCCAGCATCAGGACGAGCGGGAAGAACGGCACGGCGGTGCCGCGCGGGGCGAGGCGTTTCACGACCGAGAGCGCGGACCCGTCGGGCGTGAGGAAGTGCGCGGCGGCGAGGACGGCGACCGCGACCGCGAACACGCACAAGTGGACCGCCACCTGCTTCTTCTGGTCCTTCAAACTGGTGAGCTTGTGCGCGTACCAGTACCCGCCGAGCAGGAGCGCCTGGAAGAACACCATGCAGGTGTTCCACACGGCGGAGCTGCCGCCGACGTAGGGCAGCACCATCTTCCCGACCATCGGCTGGACCAGGAACAGGAGCAGCGCGCTGGCGAACACGGTGACGGTGAACAGGACGGGCACGGGCGCGGCTCCGAGGCGGCAGGAGAGGTGTTCGGGAGGGCGAGGCTCCCGCCGAGCCGTGACTTTGTCTTGTGGCACCGGCTTCCAAGCCGGTGAATGAACCGGACACCGGCTTGGAAGCCGGTGCCACGAGATCACTCGGCGCTACTCGTCCAGCCCCGACCCGAAGCCGTCGTCCTCGACGGGCCGGGGTTTCGGCTTGGCGGCCGGGAGCGGCGGCTTCGGCTGCGGTTTCGGCGCGGGCGGCGGGCCGGCCGGCTTGCTCCCGCCCCGCGGCGGCCGGGCGGCCGGGGGTTTGGCGGTCCCCTTGGGGGCTTGCGCCGGGCGGGGCTTGGCGGCGGGCGGACTGCCGCTCCGCCCTTTCGCGGCGGGCTTCGACGCCTGTTTCGGCTCCTCCGCCTTCCGCGGCTGCGGCTGGTAGCTCGGCACCTCGTCCAGATCGTCCTCGAAGTCGTCCACGTCGTCGATCAAGTTGCGGCCGAGGGCCGGCGCGTCGTCGTCGTCCACGTCGTCGTCCGGCGCGGCGACACGGGTCGGGGCCGGGCGAGACGGCGGCGGCGCGGGCGGACGGGCGGCCGGCGGCGCGGGTTGCGGCCTCGGCGGCACCACGACCGGCGGGCGCGGCGCGGGCGGCGGGCGATCCGCTTGCCGGGGCTGCTGGGCAGGACGGGGTTCGTCGCGGCGCGGCTCCACGGGCCGGGTGTCCATCGGCCGGGGTTCCGCATGACGGGACTCCGGCGGCCGAGGTTCCGGCGGGCGCTGTTGCGGGCGCGGCTCGTCGCGGCGGGGCGGGCGGTCGCCGCGCTCCTCCAGTTGCGGCGGCGGGTTCGACACGCGCGGCGGCTGGAGCGACAGCGGCTGCGGCTGCGGCAACTGCAGCACCTGCGGCGGGCGGCGGAGTTCGCTGCCGAACCGCGTCACGATGTAGCTGCCGCCGGACTTGTGCTTCTCCAGTTCCAGCACGCCCAGCCGCTGCGCCTCCTCCAGCAACTCGCTGAACGTGCGGTACCCGTAGTACTCCTCGTTGAACTGCGGCCGCTTCCGCTTCATGGTGTCCTTCACCATGCTGGACATCACGGTGTCCTTGTTCTCCCGTCGCAGGGCGAGCAGCGACTCCATCATCAGGGCGTACACCTTCCGCTTGCCCTCCGGCAGCGGCAAGTTGTCCACCATCGGCATGAGCGGCGGGCGGTCCAGGTCCTCGTAATAGATGAACTCGTCGCAGTTGTCCCGGAGCAGGTGCGACGTGGCGTCTTGCAACCCGAGGCCGATGACGTGCTTGCCCAGTTCCTTCAGCTTGGACACCAGCGGGGAGAAGTCGGAATCCCCGGACACGATCACGAACGTGTCGATGTGGTCCTTGCCGTACGCCAGGTCGATGGCGTCCACCACCAGGCGGATGTCGGCCGAGTTCTTGCCGGTCATCGACCGCTTCGGGATCTCGATCAGCTCGATGGCGCACTCGTGCAGCGACCCGGCGTACGCGCCGAACCGGCTCCAGTCGCAGTACGCCTTCTTGGCGACGATCTTCCCCTTCTCGACCAGCCGCTCCAGGACCTTCGTGATCTCGAACCGCTCGCGGCGGCCGGCGAAGCCGAGGGCCAAGTTCTCGAAGTCGATGAAGACGGCCAGGATGCGTTCGCCGTCGCCGGCGCGGTGGTGTTTCATGACGTGTTCGGTTCCCGTCCGATGGGGGCATTTCGCCCGCGAGTCTGGCGGTATCTTGCGCGGCGGCGGGGGGAACGACAACCGGATCGAACGCGGAACGCAGGAGGTCGGAATGCGGATGTCAGCAGTCGTCGCCGCACCGCGTTCCGCATTCCAGACTCGCGCCCGCCCGCGAACCGTGTCGCGGCAACCGTGTCGAACCCGCACCCGCGAAGGTTGGCCACAACCCCGCCCGTTGCTTAGCTTACGACTGCGCTTCCAAGTTCAACCTCTCTTTTCCCACGACGGTGACTCATGACGACGGGGCAGTTCCGGTTGGATGGGCGGGTGGCGGTGGTGACGGGCGGCGGCCAGGGCATCGGCGAGGCCGTCTGCCGGCGGTTGGCGGCGGCCGGGGCCAAGGTCGGCGTGTTCGACATGAACGCCGACAGCGCCGCTCGGGTGGCGGCGGACATCGGCGGCGTCCCGCTGGTCGGCGACCTGACCAAAGAGGCCGACCTCGACCGCGTGTTCGCGGAGATTCTCGCCGAGGCTGGTCCGGTGGACATCCTGGTGAACAACGCCGGGGTCGCCAGCCGCAAGGGGCGGGACGTGCCCATCTGGGAGAGCGTCCGCGAGGACTGGGAGTACGTGATGAACATCAACGTCACCGGCCTCGTGCTGTGCTGCAAGGCGGTGCTGCCGGGGATGATGGAACGGCGGTACGGGCGGGTCGTGAACATCGCCAGCATCGCCGGCAAGGAAGGCAACCCGAAGATGGGGCCGTACTCGGCGAGCAAGGCGGCCGTCATCTGCCTGACGAAGTCGCTGTCGAAGGAGCTGATCGGCAAGGGCGACATCTGCGTGAACAGCGTTTCCCCAGCGGTGATCCAAACGCCGATCTTGGATCAATTGAGCAGCGAGCAAATCAACATGATGCTCAGCA
>JAYTTN010000333.1:0-1699 GCA_043745295.1 Fimbriiglobus sp.
CGGCGGCGGCAGCGGCGGCAACGGCGGCAACGGCGGCTTCGGCGGCGGCGGCGGCGGCGACGCCGGCGTCTACTTCGGCGGCAACGGCGGGCCGGGCGGGTTTGGCGGTGCCGGTACGTCCAACACGTCCGGCGGCGGGGCGGGGCTGGGCGGTGCGATCTTCAACCAGGGCGGGACCGTCAGCCTCGCCAACAGCACACTCACCGTGAACACCGCCCGCGGCGGGAACGCCTCGGGTAATGGCCAGCAGGGGTATGCGGGCGGCGGCGCGCTGTTCAACCTCAACGGCACCATGAGCCTGACCAACGTCACCATCGCCGGCAACGCCGTCGCTCCTGGGATCGGTGGGCAGCCCTTCTTCGCCGCCGGGGGCGCCCTGTACAACGCTTCGGTCAACGTCGGGACGGACACCCCTTCTCAGATAGCGACCGTCACCGTCGCCAACAGCATCCTCGCCAACACGACCGCCGGCCTACTCGATGTGATCAATCAGAAGGTGAATGGGACTGCGACAATCAACGCCACCGGGCCGAACATAGCCTCGGCCGCGGTGGTCAACACCGGTGGGGCCACGGTGACCGGGACGGCGTTCACGGTGGCCAACCCGAACCTCGGGACGCTGGCGAACAACGGCGGGTTCACCTTCACGATGGTCCCTGCGGCCGGCCCGGCGATCGACATGGGTAGCAACGCCGAGGCCGCCGGGCTGGCCACCGACCAGCGCGGGCCGGGGTACTTCCGGGTGTTCAAGGGCACCGTGGACATCGGGGCCGTCGAGGTGCAACCGACCACGGTGCCGCTCGCCGTCTCAGGCCAGCCGAACGGCTCGGCGGTGGTGTTCCTCTCAACCTCGGCCGGACAGTTCGCCGTATCTCCCGCCGCGACGATCAGCCCATTCGGGGCCATCTCGGCCAACGTTCGCACTGCGGTCGCCGACGTGAACGGCGATGGTCTCCCGGACACCATTCTCATCACCGGGCCGGGAACGCCCATCCGCTTCGCCGTGGTCAGCGGGGTCGATAACAGCACGCTGCTCATTCCCGCGACCGCGCCGTTCGCGGGAAGCGAAGACTTCCTCGGCGGCGGGTTCGTCTCCGCCGCGGATCTGGATGGCGACCGCCGCGCCGAGATCGTGATCACGCCGGATCAGGGCGGCGGGCCGCGGGTCACGATCTTCTCGCTAGCGGGTAGCACGGCAATTGTGAGGGTGAACTTCTTCGGCATCGACGATCCGAACTTCCGCGGCGGGGCTCGCTCGGCGCTGGGCGACATCAACAAGGACGGCACCCCGGACCTGCTGGTGGCGGCCGGGTTCGGCGGCGGGCCGCGCGTGTCGCTGTTCGATGGAACGACACTGCTCACCACGCGAACCAAACTCCGCAACGACTTCTTCGCGTTCCCCGAGGATGCGGCCACGCTTCGCAACGGCATCTTTGCCGCGCTCGGCGACATCAACGGCGACGGCTTCGCCGACCTGATCTTCGGCGGCGGGCCGGGTGGCGCGCCGCGCGTCTTCATCCTGTCCGGGGCGTTGCTCACTTCGAACAGTCCCAACCTGTTCTCGCAACCGGTGGCGAACTTCTTCGTGGCGGGGAATTCGAACGACCGCGGCGGCGTGCGCGTCGCGGTCAAGAATGCCGACGGAGATTCGCGTGCGGACCTGGCCGTCGGCAGCGGGGAAGGTTCGCCCGCCAACGTC
>JAYTTN010000334.1:0-6151 GCA_043745295.1 Fimbriiglobus sp.
CGTGAGCGACGGTCTTCAGGAAGACCGTCGCTCACGCTTCCGGCTCGGAAAAGATCATCGCCACCTTCCGGCTCCGAGTCATTCACCCAACATACACGCCGTCGGCCAGCGCCGCGCCGCCGAAGACGTAGCCGCCGGCGATCTGCGTCGGGGTGCTGCCCCCGACCACCGACTTGCCGCCGTACACGTACACCTGGCTCTGGGTGTTCTGGCCGGCGGCGGCGACCAAGTCCATCCGCCCGTCGCCGTCCACGTCCGCGGCCGTCACCCGCACGCCGCCGCTCGTGTTCGCGTCGCCGGCGAAGAAGTTGGCCAGCGGCGCGGCCAGCGCGGCCGGGCCGCCCTGCTGGACCAGCGTTTTCCCACTGGCCACCCGCACGCGGGGACCGCCGCCCGGCCCGGCCCCGAATGCCACGTCCGCGAACCCGTCGCCGTCGAAGTCGCCGACCGCCACATAGGAACCGTTGTTCAGGTTCGGCTCGAAGGCGTAGAAGTCGCCGACCAGCCGCACCGGGCTGCCGGACAGGACGGTTTTGCCGTCGTAAATGGCCACCCGCGGCCCGCCGGTGAAGCCGGCCGCCACCACGAGGTCGGCGAAGCCGTCGCCGTTGATGTCGCCGGCCGCGATGCGGGCACCGCCGCGGAAGGTCGGGTCGGCGATGCCCCAGAAGCTGGCCACCAGCACCGGGTTGCTGCCCTGGAGGGAGAAGATGCGGACGTTCGGCCCGCCGCCCTGGTCGGCCGACACGACGATGTCCGGCCGGCCGTCGTGGTCGAAGTCGCCGGCCGCCACGAACACGCCGCCGGTGAACTCGGCCGGGTAGGCCAGGAAGTCCGTCACCTTGTTCCCGGTCGCGCCGTCGTACACGCAGATGCGGCTGGTGCCGCCCGGCCCGGCCCCGACGATGATGTCCGGCACGCCGTCGCCGGTGACATCCGCCACCGCCGTCCGCACTTGCCCGGAGAAGTCGGTGTACGCCCCGATGGCCGTGGTCGCCGGGGTCAGCCCGCCGTTGGCCACCGTGTAGACCTGGAAGCTGCCGTCGGTGGTGCCCGACACGGTGATCGGCGTGCCGGTCAGCGTGCCCAGTTGGGGCGACGTGGTGGGCGTCGTCTTGCTCGTCGCCGCGATGCCGGTCACATCCCAACCGAGGTCGGCCAGGGCGGCGTAGTCGAGGTTCGAGAACGGCACGCGGGTGCCGGCCATCACCGTCGGCTGCATCGACACCGCCGCGCCGTTGATCGACGAGTTCTGGCGGTAGTGCCCCTGATCCGAGGACAGCGGCGGCGCGACGCCGCCGTAGGCGGCCTTGGCGTTCGACCCGTTGAACGTCGGACTGCCGCCGTTCGGCAGGATCAGCGCGTTGAACTCCGGCGCGGTGCCGAAGCCGAACACGTGGCCCAACTCGTGCGTGGCGACGGTGTAGAAGTCCAGCTTGCCGGCGGCCGGCCCGTTCGCGTCGAAGCTCCAGTTCGCCGTCGGGTCGAACGCCAGCGACCCGCCCCACGGCGCGAACCCGGAGTGGCCGCGGTTCTCGAGGGTGTTGAACCAGGCCGAACTGCCCTGCGCCGAATACCCGCCGAACCCGCCCAGTCCGGCCTCGCCGCCGCCGACGGCGAACGACCCGGCGTACACCACCAGCGTGTTCGCCGGCACAGTCAGGTTGCTCACCTGGATGTCGGCCGACGGGTTGCTCGGGTTGAACGTCTTCGCCGTCCACGAGTTGCCGCCGCCGGCGGCGATGCCGCTCAGGAGCGTCGGCATGCGGGCGGTCAGGTCGTCGGCCGCCCGCTGGACTTCGCTCCGGGCGGCGGCGTTGTTGTGGAAGAAGCCGGTGTCGAAGGTGAAGTCGAACACCACTTGAACCGGGTTCTCGCGGGCTTCCAGCGGCTCCACGGCCAGCGGCAGGCGGGCGCGGAACGACGACACGGGCGCGGTCGGGCGGAGCGTCAACGACATGGCTTGTCCACTCTCTCTGGGGAGGCGGTTGGGTGACGAAACCGGGAAGTCGTGCCGGCAGGCCGTCCGGAACTGGGGGGGCGGCGGCCTCGATAGCGGACGGGATGGGACCGGTCGGACGGGACACACGCGGTGTCTGTCGAACCGAGTCTGCGAAGTACCTAGGACGGCTTCGGCGAAGGTGTCAACCGAATCGGGACCGGATTTCGCCGGGTGTTTCAAGGGGTTTACGACTGCGCATCCGAACGGAATGCCCGGCAGCGGTGGCGGCGGAATTTCCCCCGGTTCACTGGCAGTCCGTTGCATCCGGCGGGGCGGGCGCGCAGAATAGCGGCACCTCGCTTCCTACCCCCTCTCCTGCCGTCCAACTTGTCGGAGAAGTCATGTCCACCCGTCTGTCCGCCCTCGCCCTGCTGGCGTGCGCCGTCGCCGTCGCCCAGCCGCCGGGCCGAAGCCCGTCCGAGAACGCCCCGCAGCCGCGCGCGGCCGGGGCGGAGGTCGTCGTCCCCGAGGCCGTCGCGCTCGACCGCAAAGTGATCGCCGAGGTGAAGGCGAACTCCAAGCTGATGGCCAACCTGGAACACCTGTCCGACGTGATCGGCCCCCGCGTCACCGGCTCGCCCCGCCTGGAGAAGGCGAACAAGTGGGCGGCCGAGAAGATGAAGGAGTACGGCCTGACCGACGTGAAGCTGGAGCCGTGGGAAATCCCCGTCGGCTGGGAGCGGGGCATCGCCACGCTCAAGGTCGTCGAACCGGACAACGGCAAGTCGCTGACCGTCGCGTCCGCCGCCTGGCGGCCCGGCACCGCCGGCAAGGTGACCGGCCCGGTGGTGCTACTGAACGTCCGCACGAAGGAAGACCTGGCCCAGTACAAGGGCAAGCTGAAGAACGCGATCATCCTCCGCAGCCCGCCGGCCACCGTCGGCCCCGTCGGCGACCCGAGCTACCTGGGCATCAGTGCGAAGCCGCCGGCCAAGACGGATCCGCCGAAGACGGACACCCCCAAAACGGACCCGCCGAAGGTCGAAGACCCCAAGAAGGAGGAGCTGACCTCCGCCCAACCGCCGAAGGACGAGCCGAAGAAGGACCAGCCGCCCAAGAAAGTTGACCCGAAGAAGGAGGAGCCGAAGAAAGAGGAACCGAAGAAGGACCAGCCGCCCGTCGGTCAGCCGGGCGGCGGGCGACCGGGCGGGTTGGACTTCGCGCTCCGCGGGCTGATCGACGACTTCCTCCGTGAAGAAGGGGCGGCAGTCGTCCTGTCCGACTCGGCCAAGCCGCACGGCCTGCTCACCATGACCGGCAACTGGCCGGCCACCGACCGCGGCCGGCAGCCGATCCCGTCCCTGTTCATCACGCACGAGCACTACGCCCTGCTGTACCGGCTGGCCAAAGCGAAAGGGGACGCGGTGCCGAAGTGCGAGGTCGAGATCGCCAACACGTTCGTCCCCGGCCCGATCACCGTCTACAACACGGTCGGCGAGATCAAAGGCAGCGAGAAGCCGGACGAGTTCGTCGTCCTCGGCGCGCACCTGGACTCGTGGGACCTGGGCACCGGCACCACCGACAACGGCACCGGCAGCTGCAGCGTGCTGGAAATCGCCCGCGTCCTGGGCGCGCTCGCCAAGCAGGGGATCAAGCCGAAGCGGACCGTCCGGTTCGTGCTGTTCACCGGCGAGGAGCAGGGCCTGTACGGGTCGAAGGAGTACGTCAAGCGGCACAAGGACGAGCTGGCCAAGACGAGCATGTGCCTCGTCCACGACACCGGCACGGGGGTCGTGCAGGGCATCTCGCTCGGCGGCCGCGAGGCGGTGCGCAAGGTCCTCGAAGCCGAGCTGGCAACCCTGAAGGAAGTCAACGGCTGGAAAGGTCTGAACATGCGCAACCAGGGCGGCACGGACCACCTGTCGTTCCGCGGCACCGGCGTGCCGGGCCTCTGCTGCGACCAGGAAGTGGACGAGTACCGCTACACGCACCACACGCAGACGGACACGTTCGACCACGCCAAGCCGGCGAACCTGAACCAGGGCGCGACAGTGATGGCTGTGACGGCCCTGCGGGTGGCGAACATGCCCGACCTGCTCCCCCGCGACACCGAGCGGACGACGCCGAAAGGCAAGGCCGGCCCCGGCGGCGCGGACCCGAAGAAGGACGAGCCGAAGCAGGCCGAGGACAAGAAGGGCGAAGAGAAGAAGTGACCCTTCGCTCGTCACCCCGCCCCGCCCGGCGGCCCAATCGTGGCCGGCGGGCGGGGTCGTTCCCTTACCCTCCCGCAACCCCTTCAAAAGCCCCCCCGATGTGTACCGGCCGGGTCCATCCGGGCGACGGGCCGCCGGTGGGCGGCAAACCCCTCCGGCCTCCGTCGCGCCTTGCTCTTCCCCGCCTTCTTCTCGACATCCTTCGGGCCGTCCACCGGGTTGGCGTGGACGGCGGCGGGGAGCGGCGGCACCACCGAGAACCGCGCCTCGTCCTGGCTCGACGGCACGAGGTGCCCGGCGGCCGCCCTCGTCCGAGACCCGAGATCTCCTCCCGCGCCGCCGGCGGCTCGGCCGGGTCGCCGCGGAGGAATCGGTACGTCGGCCGGGACAGGCGGAGGCCGTGCCTCGCGCCGAACGCCCGCAGAGGTGCCGGTGTCGGCGGCGATGTCGGCGTGCCGGCGGCCGCGGCGGGCCGCCGGCACGATCCGCACGCGGTGCCGCAATGTGGCGTCCGGAGTGCTGAGGACACCCGCCGGGAATGGTCGCTGGCGTACTGGCGGCCCCGACCCGAGTGCGCCGGCGGACCCGCGTCCGGCCGACGGCGGACGATCGCCATCTCCACCGCGTCCACCACCAGCCGGCTTTCCACCGTCGCGGCCATCAACCAACCCACCGCCATGCGGCGGAACGGGTCCTCCACCGCCGCTGGGTCCGGCCACCCCTCGGCCGTCGGCGGGCACGTGATATCCGCCCCCCACGACCGATTCGGACCCGACGGTTCGAAGCATCGGGCGAGAAACTCAGGAGCCACGGGCAAGCCGTGATCCGAGTCCGTGGCGCGGGTGGACCGACGCGGCGTGCAGGCTCGAATCCCGTGCGCGGTCGTCCGTTTCGCCACCGCCTTCTCCGAGCACTCGTACCCGCGGGCGTTCGACTCGGCGGTCATTCGCGGGCTGCCGTACCGCCGCCTCCTCCCGGCGCGAACCTACCGCACCGCCGCGACCAGTTCCTGCCGGCACCGCTCGGTCGCGCTGTCGGGTCGAACGAGTCAGGCGTCGTAGCCGCTGGCCGACACCTCCAACGCCTCGCACAGCCCGGTGACGGGCCACTGGTCGGCGCGGTCGGCGATGACCCGGAAGGTCCACTAGTGGTTCACCGCACGAGTTCCTTCGGGTCGAGGAAGTCCAGCTTCCTCCGGGCGTCGGCCACCCGGAGCGTCCACACGATCTCGGCGTTCACCCGGTTCCGCCCGGCCACCCACGCGGCCACCTCGACGGCCAATTCGTCCCGGCTCGGCACTCGGCGGTTCGGACATTGCCGGCTCGGCACGCTCGACTCGCACTCCGCCACGTTCAGCCACGAGGCGTGCTTCGGCGTGTCGTGGAACTCCAATCGCCGCGCCAATCGCCACGCCTCCTCGGGCGGGTCGGTCGCGAACAGCGACCCGAGCGCGTGCGGGTTGTCGAGCACCACGCGGATGACCGCCGCCGCCGGGTACAGCACGTCGCACAGGTACTTCATCTGCGCCGCGAAGTCGGGGATCGTCCGCCGCTCGGTCACCGTCACCCGCCGCGTGCCGGCGAGCGGCTCGACGATCGCGAACGGGTTGGCGGTGCCGTGCCGGACGTACTCGTAGTCCTCCTTGGCCGGTTGCCCGGGGGCCGCCGGGATCGGATCGGCGACGTGACCGTGGAGTTCCTTGCTGCACTCGTCGAAGCAGACCACGGGTCGGCTCGGGTCGAGCGGCTCGGCGTACAGTTCCAAAACGTCCTCCATTTTGTGGATGAAGCCGCCGTCGATCCCCTTCGGGAGGCACCAGCTCGTCTTCTGCCACGGCTCGAGGTCGCTTTTTTTTAAACCCGCAGGACGGTGTCCTCGGACACCGATTCGACGATCCGCAACTCGACCAGCCGACGCGCGAGCATCCGGGCGGTCCAGACGGTTCGGCCCTCGGGGACCGGGCTGCACGCCAGGGCGATGACGACCGCTTCGGCCT
>JAYTTN010000335.1:0-6127 GCA_043745295.1 Fimbriiglobus sp.
TCCGGCTCGGACAAGAACGGCTCGGCGGGAGCCTCGCCCCCCCCACGAAGATACCAACCCATGCTCACCGCCGACGCCAAGACCGCCCGCCGCGAGAGCCGCGCCCTGTCGCTGTTCGACCGGACGCTGTTGAAACAAGCCGCAGGCCAGTCGGTCGCCATGCTGCGGCCGACCGTGCAGTGGAAGAATCCGGTCATGTTCACCGTCTGGGTGGGCGCGATCCTGTCGCTGCTATTCACCGCCGTGAAGGTGGCGAACCCGGCCTCCACCGTCGCCACCCTCGGCTACTTGATCGCGCTCGACGTGCTGCTCCTGCTCACGCTGCTGTTCGCCAACTTCGCCGAGGCGCTGGCCGAGGCGCGGGGCAAAGCGCAAGCCGACAGCCTGCGGAAGAGCCGGCAGGACACGCCGGCGCAGCGGCTGAAGGTGGCGAACACCGAGGTCGTGCCGCCCGGCTCACTGGCCGCGTGGCTGCGGGAGCCGCGGAGCTTTTTGGAAACGGTGCCGTCCACCAAACTCCGCACCGGCGACTTGGTGCTGGTCGAAACGGGCCAGATGATTCCCGCCGACGGCGAGATCATCGAAGGCATTGCCTCCGTGGACGAGTCGGCCATCACCGGCGAGTCCGCGCCGGTGGTCCGCGAGGCCGGCGGCGACCGGAGCGGCGTCACCGGCGGCACGCGGGTGCTGTCCGACGCCATCCTCATCCGGGTGAGCGCGGCCGCCGGGCAGTCGTTCCTCGACCGCATGATCGCGCTCGTCGAAGGGGCGTCCCGCCAGCGGACGCCGAACGAGATCGCCCTGCAACTGGTGCTGTCGGCGTTCACGCTCATCTTCGTCATCGTCACCGCCGCGCTGTGGCCGTTCGCCCGTTACGCGGAGGACTACTCCGGCGCTGGTCCCGGCTTGGGCACCGACATCCCGACGCTGGTGGCGCTGCTGGTCTGCCTGATCCCGACCACCATCGGCGCGCTGCTGGCCGCCATCGGCATCGCCGGCATGGACCGCGCGCTGCGGGCGAACCTGATCGCCAAGAGTGGCAAGGCGGTGGAGGTGGCCGGCGACATCGACACGCTATTGCTGGACAAGACGGGGACGATCACGCTCGGCAACCGCCGCGCGACCGAATTTCGGCCCGTCGGCGAGTTCTCGGCCGCCACCCTCGGCGAGATCGCGGCGCTGTCCAGTGCCGCCGACGACACCCCGGAAGGCAAGAGCATCGTCGAGCTGCACCGCCGCGCCGGGAACGGGCCGGTGGTGCCTCCCGCCGGTTCGGTGCCGGTGCCGTTCACCGCGCAGACCCGCATGAGCGGCATGGACCTGCCGGACGGCCGCCGGCTGCGGAAGGGGGCCATCGACGCCGTGCTGAAGTACCTCCAGCAGAACGGCGGCACGGTGCCGGCCGGCGTGCGGGAGCGGGTGAACGCCGTCGCCTCGCAGGGGGCGACGCCGCTGCTGGTGTGCGAGGACAACCGGCTCGCCGGCATCGTCGTGCTGGAAGACATCCTCAAGCCCGGCATCCGCGAGCGGTTCGACCGCCTCCGCAAGATGGGCATCCGCACCGTCATGGTGACGGGCGACAACCCGCTGACGGCCAAGAGCATCGCCGAGCAGGCGGGCGTGGACGACTACATCGCCGAGGCCACCCCGGAGGCGAAGCTGGCGTACATCCGCAAGGAGCAGCAGGGCGGCCGGCTGGTGGCCATGATGGGCGACGGCACCAACGACGCGCCGGCACTGGCGCAGGCGGATGTCGGCGTCGCCATGAACAGCGGCACCCAGGCGGCGAAGGAAGCCGGCAACATGGTGGACCTGGACAGCGACCCGACCAAGCTCATCGAGGTCGTGGAGATCGGCAAGCAGTTGCTGATGACGCGGGGCGCGCTGACCACGTTCAGCATCGCCAACGACGTGGCCAAGTACTTCGCCATCGTCCCCGCGCTGTTCGCCGGCACCCTGCCGCAGTTGAAGGCCCTCGACCCGATGGGCCTGGCCTCGCCGCAGTCGGCCATCCTGTCGGCCGTGATCTTCAACGCGATCGTGATTCCGCTGCTCATCCCGATCGCCCTGAAGGGCGTTCGCTACCGGCCGGTCGGGGCCGACGCGCTCCTGCGGCGGAACCTGTTCATCTACGGCCTCGGCGGGGTGCTGGTGCCGTTCGTCGGCATCAAGCTGATCGACCTGGCGCTGTCCGCTCTCGGCCTCGTCTGACGCACGCGATTTGCATGATGGTATATATGCGTTCCGTTTTTGGTTTTGTCAAGTAAACTGGACGGAATGTCGCAAAATAGTTTCCGGCTCGTTGCCCGCTCTCGTCCACCACCTGACAGCTCCCCGAAATGGAGAACCGACGATGCTCGCTCACCTGCGGTCGCACCTAATGCTTCTGGTCGGCAGCCTACTCCTCTGCTGCGTGGCGTACCCGCTGCTCATCTGGGGGTTCGCCCACGCCGTCGCGCCCGCGTCGGCGGCCGGCGGGATCGTGACCGGGCCGGACGGCAAACTCGTCGGAGCGATGTTGATCGCCCAAGAATTCAAGGACGCGAAGTACTTCCGCCCCCGCCCGTCGGCCGCCGGGTTCAACGCCGCCGCGTCGAGCGGCAGCAACCTGGGGGCGAACAACCCGAAGCTGCGGGAGCGGGTCGAAGGGCAGTTGAAGGACGACTTCGCGGGGCAATCGGGCGTGCCGGCCGACGCCGTGACCGCGTCCGGCTCCGGCCTCGACCCGCACCTGACGCTCGTCGCCGCGAGGTTGCAGGTGGCCCGCGTCGCGGCCGCGCGGGGCAAGTCGGCCGCCGACATCGAGGCGGTGCTGACCGCGAAGGCGTTCTCCCCGCTGCTGGGCCTCGCCGGCGAGCCGCTGGTGAACGTGCTGGCCGTGAACCTGGAACTGGACAACCCGACGGCGGCCCGCTGATCCGAGTGTCTCAGTTTGTCGGCGGGCGTGGAGCGCACGCCGACAAACGGCCAAATGGAGGCACTACCAAGGCCGAACCTCGCCGCGCCGCCCATCCGTCCCAGCCTTCCCATCCCCCGTTCGGGTTCGGCCGCCCGCTCAACTTTCGTCCCTGGGCGTAGCGTTTTTCTCGTCTTCACTGGCTCTCTTTCCACGCCAATCACTTTTTCACGATCAGGGTCGATTTCTTGCGCCCCGCCCCGAAGTGTGTCCTATTCTTCACGCAGCCCCCGACGCCGCCCTGACTCCCCGTCGCCCGTGTGAGGTGTCTCGTCATGATGACTGCCCGTCCGCCCGCTATCGAACTGGCCGTCGAAGAATCGAAGGCCTCGCCGCTCATCGCCCGCACGTTCGGCCAGCCCCGATTCCACGCCGACGGCGACATCGCGGCGGTGGCGTTCGCCGCCGACGGCACCGTCTGGGCCGCCGACGAGGCCGGCGTCCTCCGCCACTGGGCGGCCGACGGCACCCCGCTCAAGCGGTCGTTCCTCAGCGACCTCGAAACGCAGTGGCGGTTCGGGCCGAACGCCGACCTGCTCGTCAGCGGGAACGACGGCCTGCTGGTGTGGGACACGGCCGAGGGGCAACTGCTCTGCCGCATCGCCCAGGACAGTTGGGTGACGGCGCTGGCCGTTCACCCGGACGGCCGTACCGTGGCCACCGGGCACGACGACGGCAAGGTGCGGTTCTGGGACGCGCGCACGCAGCGGTCGCTCGGCGTCATCCTCGCCCACCCCCGCGCCGTGTCGGCCGTCGAGTTCTCTCCGACCGGGGACCGCCTGGCCACCGCCGGCGAGGACCGCGTCGTCCGCGTCTGGGACGCCGACGCGCACAAGTTAAAGGCCGAACTGAAGAGCCACACCGACCGCATCCCGGCCCTGGCGTGGCGGGCCGACGGCGAACTGCTGGTGTCGGCCGGGTGGGACACCTCCGCGCGGGTGTGGCGGCCGACCGGCGGCGACCCGCTCATGCTGCTCAACAGCCACGCCGATCAGGTGGTCACGGCCGCCTTCAGCCCGGACGGGAAGCTGCTGGCCACCGCCGACTCGGACTTCGACATCCACCTCTGGTCGAACGCCGAAGCCGGCCGCGAGCGGCACGTGTTGCGCGGCCACGCCGACGAAATCCGCTGCCTGGCGTTCAGCCCGGACGGGTCGCGGCTGGCCAGCGCCGGGGCGGACCGCGTCGTCCACATCTGGGACACCCGCGACGGCCGGCTGCTGGGCGGGCCGAACCCGCACGGCAAGCACGCCATCGCCTTGGTGCCCGGTCGCAACTCCCTCCTGGCCAGCACCGGCGGGCCGACCGCACGCCTGTGGGCGACCGAGACCGGCGACCCGCTGCCGCTGCTGGGCGACGAGCCGGCTAACTCCGTCGCCGCTTCCGCCGACGGCCGCTGGTTGGCGGTCGGCGGCACCGGCATCGTCGCGCGGCTGTTCGACCTGACCAAGCCGGACGCCGCGCCCCGGCTGCTGGAGGCCACCAAGTCGCCCGTCGGCCCGCTCGCCTTCGCCCCGGACGGCTCGTTCCTGGCGCAGTGCAGTCCGGCCGACGGCCTGACGTGGATTTGGGACACCACCAGCACCGGCGACGCCAAAGTCATCCTCATCGAGTCGGCGGACGGCTGCACCCTGGAGGCGGTGGCCGTCCACCCGAACGGCAAGTTCGTCGCCGTGGGCGGGGCCGACTACCTGGGCACCGGCGAGCGGGACGGGGCGGTGTGCGTGTGGGACATGGCCAACGGCGCGAAGGCGATGACGTTCGACACCGGCGTCTACTCGCTGGCGTTCGACCCGAAAGGGCGGTTCCTGGCCGGGGCCGGCCTGACCGACCGCGTCCACGTCTGGGACTTGACCAGCGAGACCGAGGTGTTCGCCCTGAACGGGCACCAGGAGCGGATCAACGCAGTCGCCTTCACACCCGACGGCAGCTACCTGCTCAGCGGCGGGGACGACGGCACCGTCCGCGTGTGGGACGTGCTGAGCGGCCGGCTGGTGGTGGCCCGCGAGTTCGACGGCCCCATCCAGGCCCTGGCCGTGTCCGCCGACGGCGGGACGGTATACACCGGCAACGGCAACACCACCGCCCACGGCATCGAGTGGGCGAAGCTGCTGGACGACTGAGGTCGGCGGTATCACTTCCCGATGAACGGCCCTTCGCGGGTGTCGGCGTTCCCCGCGCGGTGAAAGAACGGAGGGCGGCGGGGCGTAAGGCCAGGTGGCCTGCGCCCGGCCATTCCCTTCCGGTCCCGCCTCCGAGGTCGGCGTCATGTCCGCGCACCGCGTCTTCTTTCACCCGTTTCCGAAGGCCAACTGCCTGACGGTCGGCAACGATTCCAAGAGTATCACCTTCGACGTCGATCCGGTCCTGAGCTGGCACCACTCGACCGCCGCCAACCTCTTCTACGCGGCCGACGCCGAATCGCGGTTGGGCGAGGCCTGGAACATCCTGGAGGGCGACCCGGCGGAGGGGGTCATCACCGTGATCGGGCAGTGCACGAAGGGGATCGGCAACCTGCACTCCCTCGACCTGGCGAAGCAAATCGGCCGCGAGAAACTGGTCGAGATGCTGCAAGGGGTGATCCCGGACGACTTCGCCGGCAAGCTCAAGGTGTTCGCCTGCCACTCCGGCTCGGACGGCGAGGCCGCGCTGGCGTTCACCACCCAACTGGCCGCGTTCATCAAGATGATGCAGCTGTGGCCGGGCACCCGCGTGTACGGCTACACGGAACTCGTGTCGCCGGTGGCGATGGAGGATCACCTCCGCGCGGAGGGGAAGTTCATTACCGGGAATGACCCGGAGAAGAAGGCCAACCAGCACCGCATCGCGCTGCGCACCGGCAAGCGGGCGAAGGAGTACCAGATCATCACCAAAGTCTGACGCGCGGCGGGTGCGGCCGTGCGGCACGAGACGTGCTTGGTTAGGATTGCCCACTCCCACCCAGGTGCCTGCCATGCTCAATTACGCCGTCGTATTCCTCATCGTGGCCATCGTCGCCGCCGTGCTCGGCTTCGGCGGCATCGCCGGCGAAGCGGCGTGGATCGCCCGCGTGCTGCTGATGGTTTTCCTGGTGCTGTTCGTCGGCTCGCTGCTGCTCGGTCGCCGCGCCCCGCCGGCGTGATCGGCTCAAACGGAGTACACAGGGCAAGGACGGTCCTGTTCGCCCGCCGC
>JAYTTN010000336.1:0-1681 GCA_043745295.1 Fimbriiglobus sp.
CGCTTCCGGCTCGGACTACTTCACCGCCGCCAGCAGCTTTAGCGCGGTGGCGGTGATGCGGTCGGAGGCCGTCACCTCCAGGTAACTGCTCCGCGCCCGCCACGTCTCGTACCCGCCCAACTCGTGCTGCGCCGGCGTCGGCAGGTAGCCGTTGTAGCCGTTCGCCAGGCTGACCGCGAACGTCCGCTTCAGCGGCGAGTCCTTCTTGATCGTCAGGCCGATCTCGGCGAACACCTCGCATGGGATGGCGACGATGCCCTGGTCGCCGATCCGCAGCGCCTGCACCTTCAGTTTCACCGTGTCCGGGTACTTGGCCAGCGCGAGCGTCTCGCCGGCGTACACCTCCTCCGGCGAGGACGGGGACCTGCTGTCCAGCGCGGCCAGGATGCCCTTCGCCCGGTCGATCTCCGCCGCCGTCGGCTTCCGCACCTTGAACTCCAGCTCCTCCTCGGCCGCCGCGACGGTGATCGTCGACGAATACTTCGCATCCGTCACGGCCTTCGTCGCGGCGGTCGCCACCGCCTCGGCCACGGCCCGGCACCGCTCGCCCGGCTGCGTCTTCTTCGGCGGGTTGGCGAAGTCCACGTTGTTCACGTCGCCGCTGGTGCCGTTCGACAGGATGCCGACGAACTTCGACCCCTTCTCGGTGCCCAGCTTCGGCCCGATCAGTTCGGCGAACACGCCGAAGTAGTCGGCCGACAGCGGCGGCAAGTCGCCGACGTAGTGCAGGCCGTAATTGGCGAACAGTGACAGCGGCCTGTCAGCGATATCGCGGGCGGCGATGACGCACACCTGCGGGTCCACCGGCCCGGCTTGCACGTCGAGGGCCGGGTTCTGGTGGCCGGGGTTCATCTTGACTTTGTCGGTGGTGCCGCCGAACGGGTCGAGGTTCGTCGCGCCGGCCTTGGTCTTCCACCGCCGGTTGAACACCTGGCTCGGCTCGTCGCGCGTGCCGAACGCCAACTTCGCCGGCACCCGCGCGGCGTGCGCCTTCCCGATGGCGGCCGCGATCTTGTCCGTCAGGAACAGGACGTAGTCGGCGTTCACCGGGCTGCCGAACACGGCCGTGGCGGTCGGGGCGGTGTGCGTGTGGGTGGCGGAAACGAGCATGTTCTTGGCCGGGATGCCGGTCGCCTTGGCGGCCTTCGCCTTCGCCGCGTCGATCAACTCGCGGGGCAACATGCAGCTATCGACGACCACCAGCGCGACGGCGGTGGTGCCGTCGTCGATCACCACCGCGCGGGCGTGCAGCGGGTCGTGGGCCTTGGTGGCGAGGCGGTCGCCGAACCCGCCGTTGACGGAGACGGGGAACTTCGGCGGGGTGATGTCCTGGGCGAACGCGCCGACCGTCAGCACCGGGTCGGCGGCGACGGCGGGGGACGCGAGTAGCAAGAGAAGCAGGGCACGGCGCATGGGGCGGGGCCTCCAAGGGGTGGGAAGTGTCAGAGTAGGTGTTGGGTGATGCAGTAGGTTTCCAGAACCCCTCTCCGAGCCGGGGAGAAGGCCGGGGTGGGGTCTTTCTCTGCCGGCCAGCCCGCCGGCAGGTAAACTTTGGCAATTCCGCGCGGAATTACTTGACAAACCCAAAAACGGAACGCATATATACTACTGTTCATAAAAACAAAACCGCCCCGGCGGGGTGCGGCAGCGGATTTTGGCGAGCGGGGGGCGTCAGCCCCCT
>JAYTTN010000337.1:0-6101 GCA_043745295.1 Fimbriiglobus sp.
CAGCAGTCGCGTCGCCGTCGGGCTGCGGGAACTGACCAGCACCACCACCCGCTCCGACCCGGTGGTCGCCGTGTCGCCCGCCTTCTCCCGCTGGCGGTCGAGCAGGTGCGCGACCTCTTCCAAGGCCAGTTCGCGGAGGCGGCTCAGGTTCGGCCCGGTGAAGAAGTTGCCCAGCGCTCGCTCGACGCGATCCGTCGGGTAAATCTTCCCGGCCGCCAGCCGCTCCTGAAGGTCTTCGGCCGGCAGGTCCACGTTGACGATCTGGTGCGCCTGACTCAACACGTAGTCCGGCACCCGCTCCTTCACCTTCACCCCGGCGAACCGCTCGATCACGTCGCACAGGCTTTCCAGGTGCTGGACGTTCATGGTGGTGATGACGTGCAGCCCCTGCCGGAGCAGCTCCTCCACGTCCTGATACCGCTTGGCGAAGCGGCTGCCGGGCGCGTTCGTGTGCGCCAGCTCGTCCACCAGCACGACGGCCGGGCGGCGCGCCAGCACGGCGTCCAAGTCCATCTCGTCCAGTCCGACGCCGCGGTACTCGACGCGGCGGCGGGGCACCTGCTCCAGGTCGCCCACCTGCGCGGCGGTGTCGGCGCGGCCGTGCGTCTCGACGACGGCGATGACCGCGTCCACCCCCTGGCGCTTCAGCCGCTGCCCCTCTTGCAGCATCTCGAACGTCTTCCCGACGCCCGGCGCGAAGCCGAGGTAGACCTTCAGCCGGCCGAGCTTCTGCTCGCGGATGAGGGAGAGGAAATGCTCCGGGCGCGGGCGGTCGGTCGGCGGCGTCATGCCCGTCCCTCCTTACCAGTCGGCATCGTGATGCGGAACGTGGTGCCGACGCCGAGGGTGCTTTCGCAAGTGATGTCGCCGTCGTGCGCGGCGACGATCTCCCGCACGATGGCGAGGCCGAGGCCGGTGCCCGGCGGGTGGTCGTCGCCGGGCACGCGGAAGAACTTCTCGAACACGTGCGGCAGTTGGTCGGCCGGAATGCCGACGCCGGTGTCGGCCACGGTCAGCCGGACGCGGTCGCCGTCGGCGACCTCGGCCGAGAGCGTGATCGTCCCGCCGGGCGGGGTGTAGGTGACGGCGTTCGTCAGCAGGTTGTCCAGGGCGTGGCCGAACCGCACCGGGTCGGCGGCCAGCGGCGGGACGGCCGACGTGTCCTCGACGACCACTGACACCGCCTTGTCAGCGGCCCGCACCGCCACCGCGTCGGCGGCGCGGCGGAACAGGTCTTCGACGGGAACCCGTTCGAGCGCCAGGAACTCGCGGCGGTCCTCCAGGCGGGCCAGCGCCAGCAGTTGTTCGACCAGGGCGAACAGCCGCTCGGCGTTGTCGCGGGCGTCGATCAGCAGTTCCACCTGCTTCGGCGCGAGCGGCCCCACGGCTTCCTCCAGCAGCAGGTGGACGGCCATGCGGAGGCCGGTCAGCGGCGTCTTCAGCTCGTGCCCGACGGTGGCGACGAAGTCCCCTTTCAGTTGGTCGAGCAGCCGGAACTGCGTCACGTCGTCCAGGACCACGGCCGCGCCGAGGGTGTCACCCCGGTCGCCGCGGATCGGCCGGACCTGCGGCAAATAGACCCGCTCGCCGCCGTCGGCGCGGAGAGTGAGCGCCTGGTCGAACTTGTCCGTCAGGTACGCCCGCTGGTCCTGGAGGGCGTCGGCCAGCGGCTGGCGAAGGGCGTCGGGTGGAGACCAGACGGCGGTCGGCGCGGTCAGGCCGAACAGCCGTCGCGCGGCCGGGTTCGCCAACTCCACTTTCCCTTCCGGGTCGATCACCAGCACCGGGCTGGGGAACGAGTCGATGGTCGCGCGGGCGGCCTCGCGGGCGCGGACGAGGGTGCGGTAATTCGTCTGCTTGATGAGCCACAGCTGCTCGGCCATGTCGTTGAACGCCGAGGCGAGTTCGCCGAACTCGTCCCGCCGGCCGTCCGGAATGCGGTGCGTCAGGTCGCCGCCGCGCACCGCCCGCACCGCCCCGGTCAACTCGCGAATGGGCCGGCCGACGGCCGCCACCACGCGGTAGGTGAACAGCACCGCCAGCGCCGCCGCCGCCAGGAAGCCGATGCCGAAGCCGACGAGCGACCGCGTTGCCGTCCGCTGCGCGGCCCGGCTCGTCCGCTCCATCTCGTCTTGGTTCAGTTGCAACACGGCGCTCGCGGCGGCCTTCACGACCGGTAGCAGCCGTCGCACCTCGGCGAGCCGGGGTGGGTCGGCGTCGCCGGCGGCGGTGAATTCCGCCACGGCGGCCGTCAACTCGGCGGCCAGTCGCGGCTCGTCGGGCATGACAGTAACGTTACCGTTCTCGACGGCGAGTTGCTCGAGCAGCTGCGTCCGCGCCGCGTCGTAGCCCACTCGATCCGCGGTGAGCGCCGCGCGCTCCAGTCGGTCGGCCGCGTCGGTCAGTTGCACCATCGCGCGGATGCTGTCGTAGTTCTCGTGCAGGATGGCGTCCGACCGGCGGCCGAGGTTGAGCAGCAGCCAGCCGCCGGCCCCGCCGAGCAGGAGCAGCAGCAGGCCCAGGGGCAGCACGGCCAGGAGTAACCGCCGGCGGAGCGTCACACTGTCACCTCATCGAGTCGTTCCGATCCGAGCCGGAAGCGTGAGCGACGGTCTTCGGCATGAACCGTCGCTCACGCTTCCGGCTCGGATCGATCACAGGCCCAGCTTCTTCCGCTTGCGGTACAGCGTGCTGGCGTCGATGCCCAGAACCGCCGCCGCGTCGTCCAGGGTGGCGCATCGCGCCAGCACCCGACGCAGGTGTTCGGCTTCCAGCGCGTCAAGGGTCACGTCGCCGCCAAGTTCCACGGTTCCCGATCCGCCGCCGAGCGCGGGCAGGTGTTCGACCCCGACGCCGTCCGACCCGCACAGGATGACCCCGCGCTCGACGGCGTTCCGCAGTTCGCGGAGGTTGCCCGGCCACGCGTGCGTGCGGATCGCCTCCCGCGCCTCGGCGGTGAACGCTATCGCCGCCTTGCCGAACTGCGCCGCGAAGCCGCCGAGCAACCGCTCCGCCACCGGCAGGATGTCCTTCGGCCGTTCCCGCAACGGCGGCAGCGTGACCTCGATCACGTTCAGCCGGTACAGCAAGTCCTCGCGGAAGCGGCCCGCCTTCACCTCGGCTTCGAGCGGCCGGTTGGTGGCGGCGATCAGCCGCACGTCGGCGGTGCGGGTCTTCGTTTCGCCGACGCGCTCGAACTGCTTGTCTTGCAGGAACCGGAGCAACTTCGGTTGCAGCGGCAGCGGCAAATCCCCGATCTCGTCGAGGAAGAGAGTGCCGCCGTCGGCCGCCGCCGCCTTCCCTTCGGTGGCCGTCACCGCGCCCGTGAACGCCCCCTTGGCGTGGCCGAACAGGTCGCTTTCCAACAACTCGGCCGAGAGGCTGGGGCAATGCACGACGACGAACGGCTTCGCCGTTCGCGTACTTCTCTCATGCACGGCGCGTGCCAACACCCCTTTGCCGGTGCCGCTCTCGCCGCGGACGAGCAGCGTGGCATCGGTCGCCGCGACTCGAAACGCCACATCGAGTTGCCGCCGCATCGCCGGCTCGTCGGTCGTCAGGTCGGCATCGGGCGACGCGCGTTTCACCTGCTCGCGGAGCTGCGTCACCTCGCGGCGGAGGCCGCTGACCGTCCGCCATCGTTCCAGCGACACGCGGATTTGATCCGGGGTGAACGGCTTCGGCAGGTAGTCGAACGCGCCGCGCCGCATGGCTTCCACGGCCGAGCCGATGGTGGCGTGCGCGGTGACGACGACGACGGCGAGCGCCGGCGATACTGCCAGCAACTCCGGCAGCAGTGCGAGGCCGTCGTCGCGGCCGAGGCGCAAGTCCAGGAACGCCACATCGACGGCGGTTTCCTCCACCTGCCGCCGGGCGGCCACGGCCGTGCCGGCCTCGACGACGGCGTGGCCCATCGCTTCCAGCGCGGCCCGGAGCGCGCGGCGGATGGTCGGTTCGTCGTCGATCACGAGGGCGTTCATGCCGGGCATTTTGCAAGGTCGGCCGGGCGAAGTGCAAGACGGCGGGCGGATTCCGTCCGCCACCCGTCGCGTTTCCCTTGGATTCCTTGCCGTTCCGCGTTCGGCATCCGACGTGCTTTCTGCCGCCCGTCCTCTCCGAGGGTTTCGTGATGATGCTCCTCTTCGTCCTCGGCCTCGCCCTGATCGGGCTGATGGCCGCCTTCGCGTGGTTCTGCGACCGCGTGTAACCCGGAGGGTTCGCCGATGGAAGTCGTCGCCGCGGTGGTCGTAGTGTTCCTGCTCGCCTACCTCGTGGCCGCCCTACTGCGGCCCGAATGGTTCTAACCGGGGTCCGCTCTCATGTGGCTGATACCGCTTCTCGTCCTCGGCCTGTCGGCGGCGCTGGCCGTGCCGCTCGCCCGCTACCTCGCGGCGGTGCTGGACCGCTCGGCCGCCAACCGCTTCGAGCGGCTGCTCGACACCGGCGGCCAGTCGTGGAAGGGGTACTGCTTCTCCCTCCTCACGTTCAACGTGCTGGTGTTCGTCCTCGGTTTCTTCGTGCTGGCGTTCCAGCACGAGCTGCCGCTGAACCCCGACGGCAAGGGGCCACTCGCGCCGTCTACCGTGTTCAACACGGCCGCGTCGTTCCTCACGAACACGAACCTCCAGCACTACAGCGGCGAACAGCACCTGAGCTACCTGAGCCAGATGACGGCTGTCATGTGGAAGCAGTTCCTGACGCCGGCCATCGGGCTGGCGGCGCTCTTGGCCGTCCTGCGCGGGCTGCGGGGGGATTCGCACCTCGGCACCTGCCTGCTCGACATCTGGCGGGTGACGGTGTACGTCATGCTGCCGCTGTCGGCGCTCGCGGCCGGGCTGCTGGTGCTGGGCGGCGCGCCGATGACGTTCGACGGGGCGGCGAAAATCGCAACCCTGGAAGGCGCGGAGCAGACGATCAGCCGCGGGCCGGTGGCGGCGGTCGTCGCCATCAAGCAGCTCGGCACCAACGGCGGCGGCTTCTTCGGCGCGAACAGTTGCCACCCGTTCGAGAACCCGTCGGCGTGGACGAACCTGCTGGAGTGCGTGGCGATTCTGATGCTGCCGATGGCCTGCCTGCTGATGGCCGGGCGGATGCTGAAGGCCGAGAAGCATGCGCGGATGCTGTTCCTCGTCTGCCTGCTGCTGCTCGCCTCGCTCACGGTTACGGCGGTGTTGCTGGAAGCGAAGCCGAACCCCGGCCTCGCCGGACTGCCGGTGGATCAAGCGGCCGGCAACCTCGAAGGAAAGGAGCTCCGTTTCGGGCCGGGGGCCGGGCCGACGTGGACGGCCGCCACCACCTGCACGTCGAACGGCTCCGTGAACTGCATGCACGACAGCCTGAACCCGCTGACCGGCACCGTGCCGCTGACGGGCATGTGGCTGAACTGCATCTTCGGCGGCGTCGGCGTCGGGTTCATCAACTTGTTCGTCTACCTGATCGTCGCCGTATTCCTGGCCGGGCTGATGGTCGGCCGCACGCCGGAGTACCTGGGCAAGAAAGTCGAGGCCCGCGAGATGAAGCTGGCCATGCTGGCGCTGCTCATCCACCCGCTCATGATCCTCGCGCCGACCGGCCTGTTCTGCCAAATGGGGTGGGCTGATGCTGCGAAGAACAACCCTGGCCCGCACGGGTTCAGCGAGACGCTGTACGAGATGACTTCCTCCAGCGCGAACAACGGGTCCGGCTTCGAGGGCCTGGCCGACACCGTCGGCGTGACCGAGGAGAACGACGACGACCTGAAGGACGAGAAGAAGCGGGACGACCGGCTGACAGCCCGCCACGTCGCGGGGGCGTTCGACATCGTGACGGGGGTCATCATGGTGATCTGCCGGTTCGTGCCGATCATCGCGCCCATCGCCATCGCCGCCAGTCTGGCGCGGAAGCGGCCGACGCCGTTCACCGCCGGCACCCTCCGCACCGACACGACGACGTTCGGCGCGGTGCTGCTCGGCACCATCCTGCTGGTCGGGGCGCTGCTGTTCCTGCCGGCCGCGGCCCTCGGCCCCATCGCCGAACACCTGTCGTTCGGGACGTGACATCACACCGGGAGGGCGAGGCTCCCGCCGAGCCGCCCACGGTTCGATCCGAGCCGGAAGCGTGAG
>JAYTTN010000338.1:0-22975 GCA_043745295.1 Fimbriiglobus sp.
CAGGGGGCTGACGCCCCCCGCTCGCCGGGACCGCGCCATGACCACAGGGGCCGACGTCCGCGACATCCCCGCCCTCCGCGAGTGGCTGGCGGCGTTGCAGGTGTACCAGCACGACGCCGGCGAGGCGCTCGGCGGCATCCGCATCGAAATCCACCGCGGTCGGGAGTGGGTTAGCCGGCAACTCGACCTGTGGCAGCGGGCGGTGCGGGTGGCCGACGAAGCAGTGGCGCAGGCGAAGGCGGAACTGGCCGGTCGCCGCTTCCCCGGCTTCGACGGCCGCATGCCCGACACCACCGTGCAGGAACGGAACCTCCGCCGCGCCGTCGCCCGGCTGGAACACTGCGAGGAACAGGTGGTGAAGTGCCGCAAGTGGATGACGCAACTGCCGAAGCTGATCGACGAGACGTTCACCGGGGCCAGCCACCGGCTGAACACGTTCCTCGAAACCGACGTGCCCGGCGCGGTCGCCGCCCTGCAGCGCCAGATCGAAGCCCTGGAACGCTACACTGAAACGCGGCTCGACTTCGCCTCCGCGCCGAGTCACACCGGCTTGGAAGCCGGTGCCACAAAACCCAGCCCCACCGGCTCGGAAGGAGGTGCCACAAAGGCACCTCCTTCTGGTGGCACCGGCTTCCAGGCCGGTGGGGAGGCAACGCCATGAAGTTCGGGGCCAGCCGCAGCCAACTGTACGACGCGCAGAAGACCGCCCGTGTCAAGTGGGCGGTCGCCACCGAGACGTGGGACGACGACGCCCGCCGCCGGCACGCCGAGGCCGTCGTCGAACCGCTCGACCAACTGGTCACGCACGTCCTGCGGGCCGTGGACCAACTCGGCGTCCTGTTCGCCGACGTGCGGCAGAGCGTGGAGTACCAGGATTGAATGGCGGGCACCCACGAGGGGTGCCCCTACAAACGCCGACTGTAGGGGCACCCCTCGTGGGTGCCCGCCGCCATCAACGCACGAGGTTTCCCACCGTGGATAGCGCGTCCCTCTTCGCCACCCAGCACGCGGCGCTGGCCAAACTCCAGCAGTTGGTCCGCGACCGCGCCGGCGGGGAGAAGGCCGCCGCCGAGACGTTCCTGATCGCCACCGACGCCGCCGAACGGGACGTGCAGCGCGGCCGCAAGCTGATCGCCGCCCAGCGGAAGCGCGCCGACGACGAACTGGCGGCCGCGCGCCAAGAAGCCGAGGGCTGGCTGGCGGCGCGGTTTGATAGCGAGCAATCGACCGCGGATCGCACCCTGGCCGACATCCGCACTCGAACTGAACAGCAGTACCGCGCGGCCGAAGCGAAACTGAAGACGGAGTACAAGGACCAACTCTGGACGGTGGATTCGCTGCTGGAGGCCGGGGAGAAGGAAGCCGCCGACGCGAAGGAATCGCTGCGGCGGACGGCCGCCACCGCCGAGGGTCGGATCGAAACGCTGTGGGACCGAATGGACCGGCACGCCGGCGCGGTCGGGGTGAAGCGGGAGGAGATCGAGTTCCCGGTGAAGCGGCTGCCGTCGCCGCGGGCGAGTTCCGACCCCGAAGGCAAGCTGGAAAAGCTGCTGGAGGACTCGACGGCCGCCGTGGACCGGCTCGCCGCCGCCTTCTGGCCGAAGCTGACCGGCGTCGCCGGCACGATGCTGTGCGTGCTGCTGGCCGGCGGGCTTGCGGCCGGCATCGCGTTCGGCACCCTCGACGTGAAACCGGCGGTGCTGGCCGGCGTCATCGGCGGCGGGGCCGTGGTCGGCGGGCTGCTCCTCCGCCTCCTGTTCGGCTTTCTCGCCCGCCGGCAGGTCCGCGACCGTGGCACCGCCGCCGCGGTGTTCCTCGCCGAGACCGACCGCTCCCGTCAGCAGTTGATTCAGTGGGCGACCGACGGCCACGCCGCCCGCCGCAAGCAACTCGCCGCCGACCACGCGACCGGTCGGAAGAAGGCCGACGACTCCTTCAAGCCCCGCATCGGAGCCCTGGTGAAGCAGGGCATTGCCGTCGTCGAGAAGCTGACCGCCGACCACGCGGCGACAACGACCGCGCGTTCCATCACCCGCACCTCCGAGGAAGGCGCGACGGCCGCCGACTTCGCCGGGCGGGAACGGGCGCTGGCCGACAAGTTCGACGGCGACCTGGCGGCGGCGGAAATGACCTTCGCGCAGGCGACCGAGACTGCCACCCGCGACCGCGCGCTGGAGTGGAAGCTCCTCAAGTCGATCTGGTTCGGCGGCCTGGACGAGGTGGCCGGGCGGTTCAGCGAACTGTCGGTGTTCGCGGCCAAGCACTTCCCGGACTGGCCGGCCCTCCGCGACGGGTCCGCCCCACTCGCCACCGCCGTCCCCGCCGGCATCCGCTTCGGCGAATACCGCGTCGGGCAGGCCGCGCTACCGGACGGCGTCTCCGCCGACCCGCAGTTCGTCCGCGGCGATCCGCTCGACCTGTGCCTGCCGGCGTACCTGCCGTTCCCGGAGAAGTCCGCCGTCGTGCTGAAGGCCCGCGACGACGGCCGTGCTGCGGCGGTCGCTCTGATGCAGGCCATGATGCTCCGGTTCCTCGTCGGCCTGCCCGCCGGCAAGGTGCGGTTCACCATCATCGACCCGGTCGGGCTGGGCGAGAACTTCGGCGCGTTCATGCACCTCGCGGATTCGGACGAGCAACTGGTGTCGTCGCGTATCTGGACGGAGCCGGCGCAGATCGAACAGAAGCTGGCCGACCTGACGGAGCATATGGAGACCGTCATCCAGAAGTATTTGCGCAACCAGTACAAGAGTATTGAAGAGTACAACCGCGCGGCCGGCGAGGTGGCCGAGCCGTACCGGGTTCTCGTCATCGCCAACTTCCCGACGAGCTTCACCCCGGACGCCGCCCGCCGGCTGGTCAGCATCATGAGCAGCGGCCCGGCGTGCGGCGTCTGCACGCTGGTCGGCGTGGACGCGGCGATGGGCATGCCCCGCGACTTCCGCCTGGCCGACCTGGAAGCGGTGGCGCTGAACCTGCACTGGAAAGACGGCGTTTTCACCCCGACCGACCCGGCGCTGAAGCCGTTCCCGCTGACCGTGGACGCGCCGCCGTCGTCCGCCGCCATCGCCGCCATCGCCAAGCGGGCGGGCGAGGCCAGCCTCACCGCCGCCCGCGTGGAAGTGCCGTTCGAGTTCATCGCCCCCGCGCCGGACAAGGTCTGGGCCGGCAGCACCCGCGACGGATTCGCAGTGCCCGTCGGCCGCGCCGGGGCCACCCGCCGGCAGATGTTCATGCTCGGTAAGGGGACCGCGCAACACGCCCTCGTCGCCGGCAAGACCGGCTCCGGCAAGTCCACGTTGTTGCACGCCTTAATTACCAACTTGGCATTGCATTACAGCCCGGACGAAGCGGAGTTGTATCTGATCGACTTCAAGAAAGGGGTCGAGTTCAAGATGTATGCGGCCATGCACCTGCCGCACGCCCGCGTGGTGGCCATCGAGAGCGAGCGGGAGTTCGGCCTGAGCGTGCTGGGCCGGCTGGACGGCATCCTCCGCGAGCGCGGCGACCGCTTCCGCGACCTGGGGGTGAACGATGTGGCCGGCTTCCGCGACGCCCGGCCGGACGAGAAGCTGCCCCGCATCCTGCTCGTCGTGGACGAATTCCAGGAGTTCTTCACCGAGGATGACAAGCTGGCACAGGAGGCCGGGTTGCTGCTCGACCGCCTCGTCCGCCAGGGCCGGGCGTTCGGCGTGCACGTGCTGCTCGGCTCGCAGACCCTCGGCGGCGCGTACTCGCTAGCCCGCAGCACCATCGACCAGATGGCCGTCCGCATCGCCCTGCAATGCTCCGAGGCCGACGCGCAACTCATCCTGAACAAGGACAACACCGCCGCGCGGCTGCTCACCCGCCCCGGCGAGGCCATCTACAACGACGCCAACGGCCTCGTCGAGGGCAACGACCCGTTCCAGGTGGTGTGGCTGGGCGAGGAGAAGCGGGCGGAGTACCTGCGGCAGATGCACGCCCGCGCGGGGGCCGACGACCGGCCGATGCTGGTGTTCGAGGGCAGTTCCGTCGGCGACGTGACCGAAAACACCACTCTCGAGCGGCTCATCGACGCCCCGCACGACGCCGTCAACGATTTCGGCCCGCCGACGATCTGGCTCGGCGACGCCATCGCCATCAAGTACCCGACGGCCGCCGTGTTCCGCCCGCAATCGGGGTCGAACTTGTTGCTGTTGGGGCAACACGAGGATGCCGCGCGGGGGATTTTCGCCACCGCCGTCGCCGGCCTGCTCGCTCGCCTGCGGCCCGATGTGTTCGGCCGCACGCTGTCGCTGATCGACGGCACGCCGGACGACGCCGACGGCGCGGACGGGCTGCGCACCGCGTGCAAGACCTTGAATTCGCCGGGAATTCTCGTCGAACGGATGGACGTGGCGGCCACCGTCGCCGGCCTTGCCGCCGAAGTCGAAGCACGGCTGAAGGGCGAATCGGTGGACCGCACTCCGCGTTTCCTGTTCGTGTTCGGGTTGCACCGGCTGCGGGAACTGCGAAAGTCCGAAGACGACTTCGGCTTCGGCCGGCGCGGGGAGAAGACCGTCTCGCCGGGCGAGCAGTTCGCCGCCATCCTCCGCGACGGCCCGCCGGTCGGCGTCCACACTGTCGTCTGGTGCGACTCGGTGACGAACCTGAACCGGGCGCTCGACCGCCAGGCGATGAAGGAGTTCACCCTCCGCGTGCTGTTCCAGATGAGCGCCACCGACTCCAGCCAGCTCATCGACACGCCCGCCGCCAGCAAGCTCGGCCGCACCCGCGCCCTGTTCATCGAGGAGGGGCTGGAGCGGCCCGAAAAGTTCCGGCCTTACGGGATGCCCGGATGGGAGTGGCTGCGACGGGTGGGCGACCGCGCGGTGCCGCCGGTGAAGCCGGTTTCCGCTACCGAGCCGGCCGCCAGTGAACCGATGCCCGTCGGCAGCACCTCGTGAGGACTTGTTAGCCCGAAGCGCCAGCGAGGGGCCAGCCGCTCACGCCCCTCGCTGGCGCTTCGGGCTAACAAGACCCGCCGCCAAGCCGGTGAATTCGGACATGGCCAAGCCCGCCGCACCGCAACGGATCGCCATTCTCGGCGGCGGGCCCATTGGCCTTGAGGCGGCGCTGTACGCGAAGACCGCCGGCCTCCCCGTCACGGTGTACGAGCAGGGAAACCCCGCCGAGTACCTGAACCGGTGGGGGTTCGTTCGCCTGTTCACACCGCTCGGCATGAACGTCACGTCCCTCGGCCGGATGACGCTACTGAAGGAGCGTCCGCCCGTCGATCTGCCGGCCGACACCGAGTACCTGACCGGCCGCGAGTTCCGCGACGCCTACCTCGTCCCGCTCGCCGCGTCGTCGGTGCTGAAGGATGTCGTCCGCCCGCAATCAACGGTCCTCAGCGTCGGTCGTACCGGGTGGCGGAAGACCGACCCGGCCGACCCGCGCAAGCCGCTGCCGCCGTTCAAGCTGCTGATCCGCGAGGCGAATAACGTCGAGCGGTTCGACACCGCCGACATCATCCTCGACTGCACCGGCACCTACGCGCGGCCGAACTGGGTCGGCGACGGCGGCATCCCGGCGGCCGGCGAGATCGCCGCACGACCGCAGATTCCGTACTGGCTGGAAGACGTAAAAGGCGCGAAGAAGGCGGCGTATGCCGGGAAGAGTGTGATCCTCATTGGCAGCGGTTACTCGGCCGCTTCGACGCTGTGCGACCTCGCGGAACTGGCCCTGGAGAACCAAGCGACGTGGGTCATTTGGCTGGCGCACGGAAACCGCACGCAACCGCTGCCGCGCATCGCCAACGACCCGCTGAAGGAACGCGACCGCCTGGCGGCGAAAGCGAACTCGCTCGCCACCCGGTGCGACGGCAACCTCGAATACCACGCGCAGGCGCAGGTCGACGAGGTGGTCTGCCACGGGCCGGACAAGGGTTTTCGCGTCGCCGCGCGAGTCGGCGGCAAGGCCACCAGTTGGGAAGTCGAGAAGGTGATCGCCAACGTCGGCTACCGGCCGGATGTCAACATGACGGCGGAGTTGCGCATCGCCGAACCGGCGGGAAGTATCCAGACTGACGAGCCGGGGTATTACATCCTCGGCGCGAAGAGCAAGGGCCGCGACGGCAGTTTCCTGTTGCGCGACGGCCACGAGCAAATCAAGAAAGTGTTCGGGATGGTATTGGGAAATGCGAAGTCGGACCTGTACGCGAAGGCGGCGTGAATCATGTAGGTCGCGGTCGAAGTTTTCCGAAGGGGAACGAGGCCCGACAGCCAGCCACGTCCGCGCCGCAAGGTGGTGCGATGTCGGGCCTCGCTCGCCTGCGGCGAGCATCGACCGCGACCTACATGATTCAAACCACCAGGTTCACCAGCTTCTTCGGGACGACGATGACCTTCTTCGGCGTGGCCCCGGCGAGGGCCTGCTTCACCGCCTCGTCCGCCAAGGCGGCGGCCTCCAGGCCGGCGGTGTCGATGCCGGCGGGCACCAGCAGTTTGGCCTTTAATTTGCCGTTGATCTGCACCGGGATTTCGATCTCGTCGGCCTTCACCAACTCCGGGTCGAACGCCGGCCACGGCTCGTAGGCCAGCGTGGGGCCGTGGCCGAGCGCCGCCCACAGTTCCTCGGCGGCGTGCGGCGCATACGGCGCGAGCAGCAGCACGAACGGTTTCAGCACCGACAGCGGGCGGACCTCCTGCTTGGTCAGGTGGTTCGTCAGCTCCATCATGGCGCTGATGGCGGTGTTGAAGCGCATCCCTTCGGTGTCCTCCGTCACCTTCTGGATGCAACGGTGCAGTTCGCGCAATGTCTCCTTGCCGGGGGCTACGGCCTGCACGGTCGCGTTCAACTTCACGGCCTCGGCCTCGTCGTCGATCACCAGTCGCCACACGCGACCGAGGAAGCGGTATACGCCCTCGACGCCCTTCATGTTCCACGGCTTGACCGCCTCCAGCGGCCCCATGAACATCTCGAAGAGGCGCAGCGAGTCCGCGCCGAACTCCCTCACCACGTCGTCCGGGCTGACGACGTTGCCGCGCGACTTCGACATCTTCTCGGACTTCGCCTTCAGTTTGATGCGCGGCGCTTTTAGGAAGAACGTCCCCTTTTCTTTCACGAGCAACTCGTCGGGCAGGTCGATCAGCTTCTCCGCCTCGACTCCCGGCAACTTCAGGACGAACGTATCCGGCTCGTCTTCGTCCTCGGCCTTGCGCAGCACAGCTTCGATTCCGGCGGTAGCGAGCGCGTCCCTGTTCTTCTCGAAGTCCGGTACGGAGCAGTGGTACTCCGCCTCGCCCAGGATCATGCCTTGGTTGACGAGCTTGTGGAACGGCTCCGGGCAATTCACATACCCCCGGTCGAACAGCACCTTGTGCCAGAAGCGGCTGTACAGCAGGTGCAGCACGGCGTGTTCGGCCCCGCCGACGTACAGGTCCACCGGCAGCCAGTGGTTCAGCTTGCCGGCGTCGGCGAACGCCTGCGGGTTCCGCGGGTCGATGTACCGCAGGTAGTACCAGCAACTGCCGGCCCACTGCGGCATGGTGTTCGTCTCGCGGCGGAAGGTGTCGCCGTCGCGTTCCACCGTCAGCCACTCGGTCGCCTTGGCCAGCGGGCCGTCCGGCGAGCCGGTCGGCTTGTAATCGGTCATCTCCGGCAGTTGCACCGGCAGGTCGTCCACTGACAGCGGGATGACACTGCCGTCCGGGGCGTGCAGCACCGGGAACGGCTCGCCCCAGTACCGCTGCCGGCTGAACAGCCAGTCGCGGAGCTTATAGTTGATCCGGCGGGTGCCGAGGTTTCGTTCCTCCAACCAGCCGATGATTTTCGCCGTCGCCTGTTCGGTGTCGAGGCCGTCGAGGAAGTTCGAATTCATCGCCACGCCGTCACAGGTGTAGGCTTCCGTCAAGTTGTCGATGGTGCTGCCGGTCCTCTCCAACCAGTTCGCGTTCGGCATAACAACGGTGTTGACGGGCAACTTGTACTGTTTGGCGAACTCGAAGTCGCGGTCGTCGTGCGCCGGCACGGCCATGATTGCCCCGGTGCCGTAGGTGGCGAGGACGTAGTCCGCGATCCAGATGGGGATCTGCTTGTTGTTGACTGGGTTCACCGCGTACAGACCTGAGAAGACACCGGTCTTCTTCTTGTCGTTCATCCGGTCGAAGTCGCTCTTGCGCGCGGCTGCTTCGCGGTAGGCGTCCACCTCGTCTTGATTGCGAGGATCTACGAACCGCGCGAGTGGGTGCTCCGGTGACAGCACCATGTACGTTGCGCCGAAAAGCGTGTCGGGGCGAGTTGTGAAGACACGAATGAGCGCATCGCTACCGCTCACGGCGGCCATCTTGAAATCGACTTCCGCACCCTCGCTCTTGCCGATCCAGTTCCGTTGCATCTGCTTGATGGCGTCGGACCAGTCGAGCGGCTCCAGGTCGTCGATCAGCCGCTCGGCATACGCGGTGATGCGCATGAGCCACTGCCTCAGCGGCAGCCGCACGACGGGAAACCCGCCGACTTCGGACTTGCCGTCGATGACTTCCTCGTTCGCCAGCACGGTGCCCATTTCCGGGCACCAGTTCACCGGCTGCTCGCCGATGTACGCCAGGCGGCGGTCGTCTTGGTAGCGACTGACTTCGATGTCGCCTTTCTCCGCGATCTCGTCGGGGATGGGCAACTCGCTGATCGGCCGGCCCTTCCGCATCTCCGGGTCGTACCAGGTGCCGTAGATGGTCAGGAAGATCCACTGCGTCCATTTGAAGTACGCCGGGTCGGTGGTATCGACTTCGCGGTCCCAGTCGTAGCTGAAGCCGAGGGACTTGATCTGCCGGCGGAACGTGGCGATGTTCCGGACGGTGGTTTCGCGCGGGTGCTGGCCGGTCTTGATGGCGTACTGCTCGGCGGGCAGCCCGAAGGCGTCCCACCCCATCGGGTGCAGGACGTGGAAGCCGCGCATCCGCTTGTAGCGCGCGAGGATGTCGGTGGCCGTGTACCCCTCCGGGTGGCCGACGTGCAGGCCCGCGCCGCTGGGGTACGGGAACATGTCGAGGATGTAGTACTTCGGCTTGCCGGCGACGCTCGGCTCGTCCGGGTCGGGCGTGCGGAAGGTCTTGTTCGCCTCCCAGAACTGCTGCCAGCGGCGTTCGATGTCGGCGGGGTTGAAACTCGGCATGGCTGGCCCGGTGCGATGAAGCGAGGAGGGAGTTGGCTTAC
This sequence comes from Fimbriiglobus sp., assembly GCA_043745295.1. Taxonomy (GTDB): domain Bacteria; phylum Planctomycetota; class Planctomycetia; order Gemmatales; family Gemmataceae; genus JALHQU01. The sequence continues at coordinate 9,172 of JAYTTN010000338.1, forward strand.
GGTCGGGTTGGACCGGCGTCAATCAAGCGGACACCGCGGCGGCGGGTACGGTTCGCCTCGAAAGCGCGACCGCAACTGGGTAGAATTCCCTTCCCCTCGCACATTCGTTCACGGTTCCCCGGTGGCCCCGATGTCCGACCGCAAGTTCGCCCACCTGCACCTGCACACCCACTACAGCCTGCTCGACGGGTTCAACCGCATCCCGACGCTGGTGGAGCAGACGAAGAAACTGGGCATGAACGCGGTCGCCATCACCGACCACGGCAACCTGTACGGGGCCATCGAGTTCTACGAGGCGTGCCGCAAAGGCGGGCTGAACCCGATCATCGGGTACGAGGCGTACCTGGCCCCCGGCAGCCGGCGGGAGCGGACCAAGGTGAGCAGCAGCGGCGAGGCGTCCAGCCACCTGACCCTGCTGGCGAAGAACCGCGTCGGCTTCCAGAACCTCATCAAGCTGTCGAGCATTGCGTTCCTGGAAGGGTTTTATTATAAGCCGCGCATCGACCGCGAGATATTGGAGGCGCACAAGGAAGGATTGATCTGCCTCAGCGGGTGTCTCGCCGGGCAGTTCAACCAGTACATTTTGAAGGACATGCACGGCGACGCGGAGAAGCTGGCGGGGTACTTCGCCAAGCTGTTCAAGGACGACTTCTACATCGAGATTCAGAACAACGGCCTGAGTTTGCAAGACCGCTGCACGCCGGTGGCGGTGGACATCTCGGATAAACTCGGCATCCCGCTGGTGGCCACCGCCGACGCGCATTACCTGTGCGCCGACGACGCCATCGCGCACGACGTGTACTTCTGCATCACCACCGGCCAGAAGCACAACCCGAAGAAGAAGGTGTACCCCGAAGAGAAGATGCAGAACCCGTACTACGTCCGCAGTCCGGGGGACATGTACAAGCTGTTCCCGGACTTCGCGGGCGCGGTGGCGCGGAGCCAGCAGATCGCCGACGGGTGCGACATCCGGCTCGATTTCACCCGGCGGGTGTTCCCGGTGTTCCAGTCGCCCCGCGAGTTGACGGCCGACGACTACCTCCGGGAACTGTGCGTCCAGGGCATCAAGGAGCGCTACGGCGACAGCCCGGCGCAGGCGGTGTTCGACCGGCTGGAGATCGAGTTGGATGTCATCCAGCACATGGGGTACTCGGCGTACTTCCTCATCGTGTGGGATTTCGTCCGCTTCGCCCGCGAGCAGGGTATCCCGAGTACGGCGCGGGGGTCGGGCGTCGGCGCGATCGTGTCGTATGTTCTGTACATCAGCCACGTCTGCCCGCTGGAGTACGACTTGCTGTTCGAGCGGTTTCTGGACAAGAGCCGGAAGGAGCCGCCGGACATCGACATCGACTTCTGCCAGGACCGCCGCGAGTTGGTCATCCAGTATGTGAAGGACAAGTACGGGCACGACAGCGTGGCGCAGATCGGCACGTTCGGCACGCTGGCGGCGAAGGCGGCGCTGAAGGACGTGGGCCGCGTGATGGGCATCGACCTGGCGAAGGTCAACTACATGTGCAAGCTGGTGCCCATGCAGGGGGCCATCGCCAAGGATTTGAAGGAGGCGATGGAGGTGCCGGAGTTCCGCAAGGAGTACGAGTCGGACGCGGTGGTGCGGCACTGGGTGGACATCGCCCGCAAGCTGGAGGGCATGAACCGCAACGCCGGCACGCACGCGGCCGGGGTGGTCATCAGCAGCGGGCCGATCACGGACTACGTGCCGGTGCAGCGGGTCGTTCGCAAGGGCGACGGCGACGACGGCGACAAGAAGGGCAGCGAGGTGGTGATTACCACGCAGTGGGAGATGGGCGTCGTCGAGAAGGTCGGCATGCTGAAGATGGACTTCTTGGGGTTGCGCAACCTGTCGGTGTTGGATGAGACCGTGCGGATGATCGCGCGGACGCGGGGCGTGAAAGTGGACCCGATGACGTTCCCGCTCGACGACCCGGCGACGTACCAGTTGCTGCAGCGGGGCGACGCCAAGGGCGTGTTCCAACTGGAAAGCGAAGGGATGCGGGAGCTGCTCAAGCAGATGAAGCCGGACAACATCCGCGACCTGATCGCGGTGCTGGCGCTGTACCGCCCCGGCCCGCTGAAGTCCGGCATGGTGGACACGTACATCAAGCGGAAGCACGGCCAGGAAAAGTGGGAGTACGAACACCCGGTGCTGCGCGACGTTCTGGACGAGACGTACGGCGTGATCGTTTACCAAGAACAGATCATGCGCATCCTGAACCGCCTCGGCGGGATCGAGCTGAGCAAGTCCTACGCGGTCATCAAGGCCATCAGCAAGAAGCTGGAGGACAAGATCGAGGCGGGGCGGGCGGACTTCATTTCGGGGTGTCTGACGCAGGGCGTGTCGCAGGCCGTCGCCGACGACATCTTCGGGAAGATCGTCTTCTTCGCCGGCTACGGCTTCAACAAGTCGCACACGGCCGCCTACGCCCAGATCGGGTACCAGACGGCGTACCTGAAGACGCACTTCACGGCCGAATTCCTGGCGGCGCTGCTGTCGTCCGAGATGGACGAGGGGAACAAGCGGGACTTGATGGTCGAACACATCGCCGACGCGCGGAAGCTGGGCGTGGACGTGGACCCGCCGGACGTGAACAAAGGCCAACCCGACTTCGACGTGGTGACCGGCAAGATCGTGTTCGGCCTGACCGCCATCAAGGGACTGGGCCGGGGGGCGGCCGTGGAGATCGTCCGTGCCCGCGAGGCCGACGGGCCGTTCCGCCACCTGTTCGACTTCTGCGAGCGGATCGACCCCCGCATCCTGAAGGAGGGGCAGATCGAGAAGCTCATCAAGGCCGGGGCGATGGACTGCTTCGGCACCCGCAACCGCAACGCCCTGCTCCAGACGCTGCCGCGGGCCGTGCAGGGGGCCGGCGACAAGCTGTCCGACCGCAAGAAGGGGCAGAAGAACATCTTCGACGTGTTCGACGGCGCGGACGACACGCCCGACGACGGCGGCCGGTTCGGGTTCGGCCCGATGGCCGTCGCCGACGTGCCCGAGTGGCCGGAACTGGAGAAGTTGAAGTACGAGAAAGAGGTGCTGGACTTCTACATCTCGTCGCACCCGCTGGCGCAGTTCGACGAGCAACTCCGGCGGTATCGCAGCCACGACGCCGCGCAGGTGGCGAAGCTGGACGCCGGGGCCGACGTGCGGCTGGCCGGCATGGTGGTCGAACTCATCCCGAAGCTGGTGAGCAAGGGCCGCAACGCCGGCAACCGGTGGGCCATCGTCCGGGTCGAGGACTTCACCGGGGCGGTCAAGTGCATCTTCTGGGCGGACCAGTTCGCCCGGTTCAAGGACGACCTGACGGCCGACGCCATCCTGCTGTTCGACGGCAAAGTAGAATGGCGGGAAGGCTCGACGGAACCGGACGTGATCGTCGAGAAGGTGATGACCATGGACCAGGCCCGGAAGGACCTGACGAAGGGGCTGATCCTGCGGATGGACTACCGGTCGGACGCCGACGGGCGGGACACGTTCGAGGCCATCGGGCGGACGCTGAAGAAGTCGCCGGGGCCGTGCCCGGTGTACCTGACCGTCCGCGACCCGGTCGGGCGGGCGGCGCAGTTCAAACTGAGCTTCGAGCACTTCGTGGACCCGGCCGCCGTTCGGGTGGAGGAACTGGAGATGCTACTGGGGCCGGGCAAGGTGCTGTTCAGCGGGCGGTGACGATTGCCGCCGTCGGTCGTCTCATTTAGGTTAGCGTTGTCGAAGACCCCACCCCCCGGCCCCCTCCCCGTCCCGGAGAGGGGGTGTTCAAGGTGCGAACGGTGTGTGTTAGCCCGCCGCGCCAGCAAGGGCCGTTGACCTTCACGGCCCTTGCTGGGCGGCGGGCTAACAAATCCGGGCCGGGTGAGGTCTTCCGCCCGCACTCCCAGCCCGCTTCATCCCGCAGGTTCCCCCTGATGACCCTCCGCCGTACCCTGGCTGCCGCCGCTGCCGTCCTCGCCGTTGCCCCGCTGGCGTCGGCCGACGAGAAGACCCACAAGAAGGCCGCCGAGCAACTGCTCGTCACCCTGCGCGTCGAAAAGGCGATGACCGACACCATCGACCCGATGATCGACGCCCTCATCAAGACCAACCCGGCCGTCGGCACCTACCGGCCGGCGCTGAAGCAGTACCTCACCCGGCAACTGGCGTGGGAGGTGCAGAAGGAGGAGTGGATCGCCGCCTACATGGAAGAGTTCGCCGAGCCGGAACTGCTGGACCTGGCCAAGTTCTACCAGACGCCGCTCGGCCAGAAGGCGCTGGACAAGCAGCCGAAGCTGACCGGCCGGGTGATGGACTTCGCGGTGAAGAAGGCGCTGGCCAACAAGGACGACCTGCGGAAGGCCATCGAGGCCGACGCGAAGAAGAACTGATGCGGAGCCGCCCTCGTCGGTTTCGGTCCGAGCCGGAAGCGTGAGCGACGGTGATTTGAAGACCGTCGCTCACGCTTCCGGCTCGGACCGAGTCTTCCAACCACCGTCGCTCCCGCTTCCGGATCGACCCAGCTCATGCGCCGAGGCCGATCAGGTTGGTGGCACTCTGCGTCCGCAGCCGCCAGCCGTAGTACGGGTTGAACTCGTAAAGCCCGTACCCGGCGAACGAGGCGAACACGTTCCCGTACAGGTCCGTCGCGATCGTCTGGGCCGGCAGCGAGTTGTGCAGCGTCTGCCAGTAGCCGATGGACAGGATGAACTTGGCCACCCCGAAGCCGGGGAAGCTGGCCACCACTTCGCCGTTGCCGGCGAACGACACGACGTTCGCGTCGTACCCGTTGATCCGCTGCCAGCCGGTCGTCGTTCGGTACAGGTTCACCCCGTAGGTGGCGAAACTGGCCGCCACGTCGCCGCTGTCGGCGACATCCAGGGTGAGGGCGTTCACGGCGCTGAGCCGCTGCCAGTTGGTGGCGGGGGTGAACCGGTAGACGCCGAAGCCGGGGAAGTTGCCCGCCAGGGTGCCGTTCGCGCTCACCGCGATCTTGTCGGCGACCGAGGGGGTGAGGACGGCGGACCAGCCGGTGGCCTGGTGGTACACGGCCACGCCGAAGCCGGGGAAGCTGGCGTACACGTTGCCCAGCCCGTCGAGGTCCAGCGCGGCGGCCTGGTTCCCGTTGATCTGATACCACCCGGAGGCCGGGTTGAAGTACCACACCCCCGCCCCGGGGAAGTTGGCCACCACGGTCCCGTTCGGCGCGCTGGCGAGGGCGGTGGCGTTCGACTGCGTGAGCTGGTCCCAGGTGCCGGCCCGGTTGTACCGCCACACGCCGGCGCTGCCGAACTGCCCGACCAGCGACGGCCCGGTCACGGTCCCGCCGGTGGACGTGTTCGGCAGCACGGACACGGTACTGGCACCGCCGTTGGCGGTCGCCGCTTCGGCTCGCCCGTCGCCGTCGAAGTCGGCCGCCGCGACCGCCGCCGGGTTGGCCCCGACGGGGTACACCTGCGCCACCGCGAAGGTGAGCGCGGAGGTGAAGGCGGGGGTGGTGTTCACCAGCACCGACACCACGTTGCCGGCCGCGGCGGCCGCCAGGTCGGCTCGCCCGTCGCCGTCGAAATCGGCGACCGAGGCGGAGCCGTTCACCGCCGCTCCGAAGTTGAACCCCTGCGGGCCGCCGAACGTCGGGGCGAACGTGCCGGCGGTGGTGTTCGCCAGCACCGACATGTTGTTTCCGCCGGCCGTGACGGCCAAGTCGAGCCGGCCGTCCCGGTCGAAATCGCCCACCGCCAGAGGGAACACCACGGCGGTCGCCACGACGGGGCCGGTGTAGGCGGCGGTCGCGCCGAAGGACAGGTTGGCCGCCCCCGCCACCGTGGTGTTCGTCCAGACCCGCACGCTGTTGACGACGCCCCCGGTCACGGCCACGGTGTCGGACGTGGCGAGGTCGGCCCGCCCGTCGCCGTTGAAGTCGCCGACCGCCAGCGCGCCGCGGCTGGCCACGGTCGCCACCGCCTGCGCGCCCGAGAAGGCGGACGAGATGGACCCCAGCGGGGTGGTGTTCAGCAGGACCGAGAGCTGGCCGTCGGAGACGGCGATGTCGGTTCGCCCGTCGCCGTTGAAGTCGCCCACCGCCACCGCCGCCGGGTTCGCCGCGACGGTGAACGTCTGCTGGCCGCGGAAGGTCGCCGTGGCCGACCCGAACGGGGTGGTGTTCAGCAGGACCGAGATCGTGTTGCTCGCACTGTTGGCGACGACGAGGTCCAGCCGGCCGTCGCCGTTGAAGTCGCCGACCGCCACCGCCCCCGGTCCCGCGCCCGTCAGGTAGCCGATGGTGGTGGTGAAGGTGGGGGTGCCGCCCGCCGGGGTCGTGTTCACCAGCACCGATACCGTGTTCGCCCCGCCGTTGACTGCGGCGATGTCGGGCCGGCCGTCGCCGTTGAAGTCGGCCACCGCCACGGCGGTCGGGTTCGCCCCGCCGGTGTCGAACGCCTGGTGGGTGCCGAAGGCCAGCGCCGGCGTGATGCGGTCGTCGAGGGCTTCCAGTCGGGGGCGGAAGCGGGGCCGGGACGGGATCGTCGGGGTCATGGGGTTACGCATCGGGGAACCGCCGGCGGTGGGTCTGTGGCACGCGGCCTCGCGGTCGGGACGCGAGGGAACCACCTATTTTAGCCATACCCTCACGGCCCGCGTCAAGGCGACCTGCGAGACGTGCGGACGCGCGAGGCGGCGGGCAAGGCCGGGTGCGGAAGGCGAGCGATGTCGGGCATTCCGGGGCGGGGCCACGTCACCGGGTGCGTGTACAAGACGTGGACGGCACGGCCGTTACTCGCCCGGTTCGTCGAACAGATTCGGCCCGGCCACGGTCGGCTTCGCCTTCCGCTTGGCCCGCTCCGGCGGGTCGAGGAGTTCGGTCGGCGGCGGGGCCTTCTTCGGCACCGCCTTCTTCTCGACCGGCTTCGGCGCTTCCAGCGTGGCGAGGACCACTTCCGCCCGCCGCAGCACCGCCTCCGGAACGCCCGCCAACTTCGCCACGTGAATGCCGTAACTCTTCCCGGCGCTGCCGGCCGCGATCTTGTGCAGGAAGATGATCTCCTTGTCCATCTCTTGCACTTGCACGGTATAACATCGCAGATTCGGCAATGTGGTTTCCAGTTGCGCGAGTTCGTGGTAGTGCGTGGCGAACAGCGCCCGGCAGCCGGTCACGTCGTGCAGGTATTCGGTGATGGCCCACGCCAGCGACACGCCGTCGTAGGTGGCCGTGCCGCGGCCGATCTCGTCGAGGATGACCAGACTCCGCGCCGTCGCGCCGTTCAGGATGTTCGCCGCCTCGGTCATCTCCACCATGAAGGTGCTCTGCCCGCGCGTCAGTTCGTCGCTCGCCCCGACGCGGGTGAAGATGCGGTCCGTCAGGCCCACCGTGGCGGCGGAGGCGGGCACGAAACTGCCGACGTGCGCGAGCAGGGTGACGAGCGCCGTCTGGCGGAGGAACGTGCTTTTCCCAGCCATATTCGGCCCGGTGACGAGCCAGAACAGGCCGTCGGCGGTGTCCAGGTGCGTGTCGTTGGGGACGAACGTGCCGGCGGGGAGCGTCTGGTCGAGGACCGGGTGGCGGCCGTCCCGGATGTGCAGCGTGGGGGCGTCGGCGATGACCGGGCGGACGTAGTTCCGCGCGGCGGCCAACTCCGCCAGCGCCGCCAGGAAGTCGGCCTGCGCCAGCACGTCGGCGGTTTGCAGCAGCCGCTCGGTGCGGGCGGCGCACTCGTCCCGCAGCTTCAGGAACAGCTCGAACTCCAGCGCCTGGCTCTTCTCCTGCGCCGTCAGCACCTTCTCCTCGTACTCTTTCAGCAGAGGTGTGATGTACCGCTTGGCGTTCTTGAGTGTCCGTTCGTGCATGTAGTTTTCGGGAACGCGCGTCTCGTTGGCGTTGGTGATCTCGATGTAGTACCCCATCACGTCGGTGAACCCCACCTTCAGGCTGTGGATGCCGGTGCGGGTGATCTCGTCGGCCTGGAACTTGGCGATCCATGCCTTGCCGTCGCGGGACAGGCGGCGGAGGTCGTCCAGTTCCGGCGAGTACCCGTCGCGGATGACGCCGCCCTCCTTCGGCGAGTACGGCGGGTCGTCGATCAGCGCCGCGTCGAGGGCGGCGCGCACGTCCGGCACCAGTTCGAGACTGCCTTCCAGTTGGTTCAGCAGCGCGGCCGTGCGGCCGGTCAGCTTCGCCTTCAGCCGCGGCAGCAGCCGGAGCGTGCGGGCGATGGCGGCCAGGTCTTTCGGGTTGGCGCGGGCGGTGGCCACGCGGGTGGTCAGCCGGTGCAGGTCGGCGGTGGCGTCGAGCAGTTCCCGCAGGTCGCCGCGGAGGGCGTGTTCGCGGAGCAGTTCGCCCACGGCGTCCAGCCGCTCTTCGATGCGGACGCGGTCGTTCGGCGGGGCCAGGAGCGCGTCGTGCAGGAACCGCGCGCCCATCGGCGTGACCGTGCGGTCGATGACCGACAGCAGCGAGCCGTCCCGCAGATTGTCCCGCAGGGTGCGGGTGAGCTCCAGGCTCCGGCGGGTGACTTCGTCGAGGATCAGGTAGTTGTCGGCCCGGTGGCGGGCGAGCTGGCGGAAGTGGGCGACCGGCACCTTCAGCGTGTCTTGCAGGTACTTCAGCAGCCCGCCGGCGGCGCGGAGGCACGGCTGGTCGTCGTGGAAGCCGAACCCCGTCATGGTGCTGACGTGGAACTGCGCCTTCAGCGTTTCCAGTGCCGTCGTCGGGTCGAACGTCCACGCCGGGCGGGGATAGGAGGCGCGCGCGGCGAGTTCCATCGTCACGGTGCCGTCGTCGGGGATGACGCACTCGGCGGCGGCGAGGCGGGCGAGTTCGTCGGCCAGTTGGGCGTCGGTGCAGTCGGTGGCGCGGAACAGGCCGGCGGTCAGGTCGGCCCAGGCGAGGCCGCACACCCCGGCCTTGGCGCGGACCACGGCGACGATGTGGTTCGGCCGCTGCGGATCGAGCAATTCGTCTTCGGTGATGGTGCCCTGCGTCACCACCCGCGTCACGCCGCGCGGGATGATCTTCTTGCCGTCGTTGGGCGGCTCCAGTTGCTCCACCACCGCCACCCGCTGCCCGGCCCCCAACAGTAGCCGCAGGTAGTGGTCGAGTTTGGCGAGCGGGAACCCGGCCATCGGGTGGTCTTCCCGCTTCGTCAGCGTCAGGCCGAGCAGCTTGTGCCCGACTTCGGCGTCCTCGTCGAACAGCTCGTAGAACTCGCCGTTCTGGAAGAACACCAGCATGCCGGGGTGGGCGTCCTTGGCGGCCCGGAACTGCTGCATCATCGGCGTCATTCGGCGGCCCCGGTCCGGTCGGCGGTTCGCAAGCGCACACTGTATCGGCGAACCGGCGGGGCGGACATGACGGTTGCCGGTCACTTCTCCGGCGGGTCGGGCGGAGTCGGCAGTTGGCCCACCCGCGCGCCGAACTCGTCGGCCGCGTCGCCGTCGGTCGCGGCCAGGTCGGCGGCGGTGACGGCGGCGAGGCCGCGGACGCCGGCGGGCGGGGACGCGAACGTGATGCCGCCGAGCGCGGCCTTCTTCTCCTTCGAGAACGCCAGCCAGTCGGCGGATTCCAGCTTCTTCGGGAAGACTTCCAGGTACACCGCGCGGGGGGCGAAGTTGGCGAAGCGGTTGGGCGCGACGGCCGTCCACTGGAAGTACCGCGCCGCCGCCGCCGAGTCGCCGTTGACGGCGCGGAACGGCGGGCCACCCGGCTTGTCCAGCGGCGCGAACAGCGAGGCGTCGGCTTCGACCTGGACGGCCACGAACGTCGGGTCGGCGGTGTCGGTGAGGGCGGTTTCCACCAGCGGGCCGGACAGCAGCGCGGTGACGCGGGAGAGCTGCACCCGCACCGCCGCGCCGTCCGCCGGCTTGGCGTCGGGCGGGCCGAGGTCGATCACCGGGCCGCTCAGGGCCAGGACGGAATTGGTGACGGCGACCGTCGCGGGCGCGGCGGCGGGCATTCGCACCAGCCGCCCGGTGCCGCGGATCAGGCACTTCTCGAACCGCACCTCCGGCCGCAGGTCGGTGGCCGCGCGGCCGGCCGGCGCGGTGACGAGGACGACGGCGGACAGGTCGCCCGCCGTGTCGTCGGCGGTGACGGAACAGTCGCTCCAGACGCACCGCTTGCCGCCGGCCATGACGACGGCCGACGCGGGGTTGATGGCCGATTCCGCGGCCCGCGTGAGCCGAACGTGAAGGCGTTCGAGCCGGAGTTCGCCCTCCTCCACGCGGAACAGCGGGCCGTCCGCCGCCGGCACCAGCACCGGGGTGAAGCCGTCTTCGGGCTGGATGGTGACGCGCGCCCCGACCTTCGCCAGGACCGCCGTCGGCACCTTGACCGGGCCGGTCGCGCGGACGTGCAGCACGTCGTTCGCGCCGAGCGCGTCGATGGCCTTCTGGAGGTCGTCGAACACGCCCTTCGGGAGTTGCCCCTTCTCGGCCGCCGGCGGGTTCGGGTACCACACCTTCACGCCCGGCTTCGGCGAGTGGGCCGACGCGCTGCCGGGTGGCCAGTCGGCGTACAGCCGGCCGCCGGCGGTCGGCAGGCGGGTGGCCCCGAGGATGTGGACGCCGGCCGGCTTGCTCACCCGCACCGCCCGCACCGCCGGGTTCAGTTCCAGCACCTTCCACGGCTCGGCCTTGTCCGCCGGCGGCGGAACGGCTTTCCACGGCGCGGCGGCGAGGTCCGTCGAATCCGCCCCGACCGCCCCGGCCGGAATGTCGGTGCGGAAGTACGTGCTCGGCTCGTTCGGCACGGCCGAGTACGCGACGGCGGGCGCGTCGCCGAGGACGCGGAGGGCGGCCGGCTTGCGGTCGGGTTCGGTCATCATCATCGCCGCCGGGTCGGGCGGGGCGGGGGCGGCGAACACGCAGAAGCCGACCGTCACGGCGGCCTTCACCGCGTCGGCGAGGACGGCGGCGGCGCGGTGGTCGAGGAGGAACGTGCAGTGCTTGAAGTCGAGCGTCGAGGCCGGCTCGCCGGCGGCGGGGGCCGCGCCGGCGGACAGGCGGACGGCCGTCTTCCCGGTGGCGAAGCCGCACTCGGTGACAGTGCCCGACACCGGCCCGTCGAACTCGACGCCGGTCCACCGGCGGGTGCCGAAGTAGGCGTGCTTCGCCGCGAACTCCGTCGGCTTCGCCGTGCCGGAGCGGCCGACGTGCAGCGCCGTGACGTGCGCGGATTTCACCGTCCCGTCCGGCTCGTCCCAGACGCACTCCTGGATGTCCAGTTTGCCCGCCCCGACGACGGCGACGCCGACCGGTTCCAGGCCGTCGTCTTCGCCGGCCGTGGCCTTCTCGGTGAACTCGAAGCGGATGCCGCGCAGCGTGACCGACTCGGCGCGGCCCACGGTGAACCCGCCCTCGCGCGCCGCCGGCGGGTCGGCCAGTGGCGACACCGCCACGCGGACGACGGCGGGGTTTCGCGGGTCGGGGCATTCGAGCGACAGCTTGCGGCCGACGAAGAACACGCCGGCCGTGTCCGACAGGTCGTACACCACACCCGGCTTCAGGGTGATCGGGGCGACCTCGGCGCGGGCGGCGGCGACCAACTCCTCGGCCGTCGCCACCGCTTGCGGGCCGGTCGGTGGCACCACCTTTCGCGGCGGGTCGTCCTTCCCCACCCCCTCGAACGGCGAGACGGGTTTGGACACCGGCGGCTCGTCCCACGGCACCGCGTACCCGGCCGGCCCGCGACCGCCGATCAGCGAGGCGACCACCAGCCCGGCGGCCAGGACGACGACGCCGGCGACGATCCAACTGACCGGCACGCGCGGCGGCTCGGCCAGCAAGCGGGGGTGCGTGGCGGAGCCGGCGGTCGCGGGGTGGTCGGTGCGGTCCACGGCGACGCCCAGTTGCCGGGCCACGTCGGACAGTTCCGCGATCAACTCGGCGGGCGTCTGGTAGCGCCGGGCGGGGTCCTTGCCGAGCATCCGGTTCAGCACCATCGCCAGGCTGTCGGGCACGTCCGGGTTCAGCTCGCGGGGGTCGGTCGGGGCGGAGAGCTGCTGCGCGGACAACTTCACCGCCGCCGTCCCCTCCGGCACCGGCGGGCGGCCGGTGAGGGCGTGGTAGAAGGTGCAGCCGAGGGAGTAGATGTCGGACCGCACGTCGGCGGTGCGGGGGTCGCGGGCCTGCTCCGGCGAGATGTAGTCGAACGTGCCGAGCGTGACGCCGGACTGCGTCACCCCGCCGTTCACCGAGACGGATTCCGTGTGCCGGGCGAGGCCGAGGTCGATCAGCTTGGCCCGCCCGTCCGGGGTGACGACGACGTTGCTCGGCTTGATGTCGCGGTGGACGACGCCCCGCTCGCTCAGGTGCCCCAGGCCGGCGGCGCAGTGCAGCAGGAACCGGACGCTCTCCGCCGGGGTCAGGCGACCGAGCCGCTCGATCCGCGCCCGCAGCGTCTCGCCCTCGACGAACTCGAAGGCGATGAAGTGCAGCCCGCAGTCCTCGCCGGAGAAGAACACCCGCGCCACGTTCTCGTGGTCCAGCTTGGCGGCGGCGCGGGCCTCCTGCTTGAAGCGGGCTACTCCGTCGCCGTCGCGGGCGGCCTCCGGCGGCAGGATCTTCAGCGCCACCAGCCGGCCGAGGTGGGTGTCGCGGGCCTTCAGCACGGTCGCCATGCCGCCGGCCCCCAGCGGGGCGATGACCTCGAAGTGCGCGAGGGTGCTGCCGGCGGCGAGGGCGAGGGCTTCGGCGACCGGGTGCCGGATCGACTGGCCGATGACCGTGGGCACGCCGTCCCCGTCCGCCGTTTTCAGCGGGACGAGCGACGAGTTCGGCGGGTCGGTCGGCGCGGGCATTCCTGGCGCACCCCGGCGGAAGCGGAACGGCGGTCGGGCCGGTCGTCGGCTGGCCGAAGTGGGGCCGGAGGAGCCGACGAAGTTTCACCGCGAGTGGGTGAGTGGAGGAAGTATACCCCGCCGGCGGTTGCGCTGTCAAACGCCGTTGGATCCGCCGACTGATTCTTGGCGAACCCGGCCTGCCCGCCGGAGCGTCCCCCCGCGCGGCAACGCTCGGGCTGGCCGACGCGGCGAGCCAGATGTGGATGCATGTACATATACGTTCCGTTTTCGGGTTTGTCAAATTAAAGTGGAAATATTCTCAAACACGGGAATGGGTGCGGGTCCGGAAGTCGTCGCGCCGTCGGTTGGCAGTTCCACACCGCATACGCGGACGAGGTTCATGGCGGTCGTCCGGAGCCAACTCGGCCCGGAAGCTTTTGCCATCCGCGAAAGTTTCGCGGAAATTTCCGGCGGGGGATTGATTTGCGGGTCGGCGGTTCGGTACAATTGTTCAATATGCTGCTTCCGACATTCTTACAGCGGCGGTTCGCGCTCCGGGGTGGAACGGCGGCACCACGCGCACGAGGGGTCGTTGGGACGCGAGGTGACGAAGGCGGTGACGGCGGCGAAGATCGGCAAGCGGGCGACCAGCCACAGCTTCCGGCACAGTTTCGCCACCCATCTGTTGGAAGCCGGGTACGATATCCGCACGGTGCAGGAATTGCTGGGGCACGACGACGTGCGAACGACGATGATCGACACGCACATCCTGAACAAGGGCGGCCGGGCGGTGCGAAGCCCATTGGATCAGCCGTGAGCGGAAATTTCCGCGCGAGGCGAATTTTGGGCTTGATTGCGGGTCAACCTCCGGCGTACATTACCGGCGACTGTCCCCGAAGTCCGGCGCAATCGAATAACAAGTTCGGCCGACCGCCGAGACGTGACAGCGCTCGCGTCGCGGAGGCGGTCGGAAAGGTTGTCGCCACCTGCACCCTGCCGAAGGCGACTGGTCCGGGGACGCCATCCGAGCTCCCACAGCCCCGCC
>JAYTTN010000339.1:0-6044 GCA_043745295.1 Fimbriiglobus sp.
GCCCGCTGGCCCGCCGTCAGCCGCACCGCGTGCTTTTTGGAACGCTTCGCGTCCATGCCCCACCTCCTGTGGGGATCATGCTACGGACTGCGGCAAATAATTCGTGCGGTGACGCACTAGCATGTCGGCTGACGGGGAACAGCCAGCCCACGACGCTGCGCGGCATCGCTCGCGCACCGGCCACGCTGGATTTTTACAGCGAAGACCCACGGGCGTGGCCGCTCTCGGCGGAGAACACCCGTATCCCACAGGTGAACTGGGTCGGCCTGCCGCTTCCGCTGCACCGGGCGAACCTCCACTTCTTCATCGCCGACGTGCCGGGCACCGGCAAGACGCTCTCCTTCCACCTGCTGCTACTGTCGCTGTTCGCCGGCAACGTGTGGGGAGCCCTCGGCGGCACGGATCGCGCCGTCATCTACGACCCGAAGTTGGAGTTCTACCCGATCCTGCGTGGGATAGGCGTGCCGGCCGACCGGCTGGCGATCCTGAACCCGTTCGACCGCCGGTGCGCGGCGTGGGACATTGCCGCCGATTACACGACCCCGGCCGATGCCTTTCAACTGGCCGAGACGATGATCCCCTGCCCGGAGGGGCATCGGCAGCCGTTCTTCCCGAAGGCCGCCGCCGTCCTCGTGGGGTGATCGCCGCGAACGCGCAGGCGTGTCCGGGCCGGTGGGACATGGCGGACGTGGTGTTGAACTGCCCGAACGGGAAGGTGCTGACGGGGTTGCGGGATGCCGCCGCGAGGAACCCGTGCGTCGTGATGGCGCGGGGCTCCCTGGGGTCCGGTACCACGAAGGACAACGTCGTCGCCGAACTGACAACGCAGCTGTTCGAGTACCTGCCGATTGCTTCCCGGCGGCGCGCCGCCCGCAAACTGGGGCGGCGGGTGTCGCTGCGGGAGTTCGTGAAATCCCCGGATGCCATTCTGCTGCCGGGGGCGAACCACACGCACTCGGAGTCGCTGCGGGTCGTCAACCAACTGCTGCTGACGCGGCTGGCCGAGATCGCGATGGACGAGGTGGCAGATGAGCAGTGGAAGGCGAACGACCGGACGGGGATGATCCTCGACGAGTTGCGGGAACTCGGCGAGGTGCCGGGGCTGGCCGACTTCATCGACGAGGGGCGGTCGCGCGGCGTCCGCACCGTGCTGGGGTTCCGGGACGACCTCGGCCCGAAGGAGGCGTTCGGCGAGAACACCGCGCACGAGATCACGGCGGCCCGCGCGCACCGCATCTTCTTGCGGCTCGGCGGCGAGTCGGCGTCGCGGTCCACCGTCGAGGCGGAGGTCGTCGAGACGACGTTCGCGTTCGGCCGCGGGAGTTCGATGGGGTTCGGTTCCCCACGCGGAAATTCCGGCGGCACCACCGGCTTCAACTTCAACCCGTCGAGCAACGTGACCTGCACGCGGCAGATTGACAAAACGGACGCGGTTCCGGCGTCGGAGATTTCGAGCCTACCGGATTGCGAGGAGGGCGGCGGGATCACGGGGTTCGCGTGCCGGCGGAGCGACACGGGGAAGCCGGTGGTGCGGCAAGTACGACTGCCGGCGGACGCGGTGCGTCGCGGATGGATGGAACCGACCGGCGATCCGGGATTCGAGAAGCGGGAGGAGAGCGAGTTGGAGTGGTGAATTCACTCCACCGCAACCACGGCGGACTCCGGCAGCCAGCCGACCGCGCCGCCGGCGACTTCCACCTGCACCCAGTCGCCGCGGCGCGTGCGCTCCGCCAGTTCCGTCCCGCGCGGCACGGTCGCGTCGATTCGCGGTTGGTGGCTGAGGCCGTTCCCCTTCCGCAAGTACACCTCGGCTGTCACCACCAGCGTTGGCCGCTCCACCTCGGCGGCTGCCTCCGCGCCGAACTCGAGCGCCGCCGCCAAGCAGACCAGCGCCCCGACGCCGCCGACGGCCGCGACCGGTATCGCCCACCCGTCGCGGGCGGTGAGCCGCCGGGCGAGGCCGATCACCGCCAGCGCCGCCGAGAGCGCGGCCAGCCGGAACGCGTCCCACTCGCCGACGCGGTGTCGCCAGCCGCTCGGCGGGTCGGGGCGGAGCCGCTCCTCGGCCCTGGCCGGAGTGGGGTACGGGATCGCCGCGCGGCACTCGGCGAGGCCGCGCAGGAGGTCGAGGTCGCAAGGCGTTTCCCGCAGACCGGCGCGGAAGGCGACCACCGCCTTCGGCAGGTTGCCGGCGAGGAAGTGGCTCCGCCCGCGCTGCACGGCGAGGAGCGCCGAGCGGTTTCCGCCCTGCCAGTGCGTGTCGAACCCGGCTCCGGCGGTGGCGAAGTGCTTGCGCGCGGCCGCCGCGTCCGACCGGGTCTCGACGCCGGCGGCGAAGGCCCATTCGGCCAGTCTCCGAATCCGGTCGGGGGACGGGGTCGGCTGGAACGGGGCGAGCAGGGTGGCCAGCATCAACGCATTCACGGCTTCAGCCCTTTCCACTTTGTCGGGGTCGGTCGTCGGGCTTTCCAGGGTTTTCACCCCCCACCCGACCCCTGTCAGAATAGGCGGGATGGTGGCGGGGCACGGGTGTCGCACGGACCGAGGTTGCCGCACTTCCCGTCGCGGGCGACGCCCACGTCCCGACATGCGCCACTGTACGACTGGACCGAACGGGTTGCCATCCTCTCCCCCGACCTGCCCGCTGCTCAGTTGCTCGAGGCGGTCGGCGATCCGGTATCGCTTGACGGCGGCACGGCAGCGTGGTCGTCGGCGGACCAAGGCCAAGCAGATCCGCTCGGCAAAGGAAAGCTCGTTCACCGTCGCGCAGAGTACAGTTCCTCGATACTGGTCATTGCGGACCTTCGGCTTTCGGAACGGCCAAAAGTCGCCGTGTGGCCTACCGCTGGTAGATCGGCAGATAATGCGACGGCACCGACAGCACCAGCACGGCGATGGCCGTCTGGTAAGCCGGACCGACGTGCGCCTCGCGGGCATCCCGCCAGCCGCCGTTGGCCTGCTGCGTGGCCAGCAGCTTCTTGTTCATCTTGGCGTAGAACTCCTCCCACTTCTTGCCGCCCACCTGGTGGAAGGCGTGGGCCGCGTAGTACAGGCCGTACCAGTAGTGGCCACGGTCCTCGCCGGTCGTCTCCATGTACTTGACCGCGCCGTCGATCTGCTTGGCCTCGTACTCGCCGCACAGCTGTAGCACGCACACGCCGGCGGCGGTGCGGGCGTAGCCGGGGCCGGCCGAGCGGGGCATGTACAGGTACCCGCCGGTGCGGGGATCGTGGCACTTGTTGATGTACGCGATGGCATTGTCCAGCACCTCCTTGGGCACGTTCAGGCCGCTGTCCTTGGCCCCCCGCAGGGCCATCACCTGCATGATGGTGACGGAGATGTCGGCCCCCGTCGGCTGCGGCTCGTACCGCCACCCGCCCTCGCGGTTCTGGCACTTGCAGATGAGGTCGATGGACTTCTTCAGCACCTTCTTGACTTCCTCGTCGCCGGTCATGCCCCACACTTGGGTGAGGGCCAGCGCGGCCATGCCGTGGCAGTACATGTTCCCGCCGCGGCCGACCAGGTACCCGTCCTCGCGGGCGGCGGCGAGCAGATTGCGGACGGCTTTGGCCACCTCCGGCCCGTACTTGCCCTGTCCCGGCAGGTGCCCCTGCGACATGAACGCCAGCAGGGCGAACGACGTGACGGCGGTGTTGTTGCCCCACCCGCCGTCCTTCTCCTGGTTGTCCTTCAGCCACTCCAGGGCCTTGTCGATGGCCTTCTTGGTCTCGTCGCTGATCTTCACCTTTTCCTCCGCGCGGGCGGTGGGGACGAGGCAGAGGGCGACGGCCGTGGCGAGTGCGAGCAGACGCATGGGAGGCATCCAGTTTGTAGGGGCACCCCTTGTGGGTGCCCGCCGAATTGGAACAGGGCACCCACGAGGGGTGCCCCTACCGGAAAACCGTAATAGCCCCGACGTCACTTGCCCGGCGACTTCGCCTTGTCGCTGGTCTTGATGTTGATGTTGTACTGCTTGATCAGCTCGCGGAACTCGGCCGGGAAGGCGGCCTCCGAGTTCTGCTGCACCTTGTCCCGCTCCTGCTTTTGTAGGTTGATGAACCCGCTGGTCCCCTCGGCGGCCTTCCCGGACGAGGCGGCGTTCTTCAACTTCGCCTCGCCCTGGCGGTCGCCGTTGCCCTGCCCTTCGTTCTTCTCCTGGCCGTCACCCATGCCCATGCCCATGCCCATCCCCATTCCTTGACCCATGCCCATGCCGGGGGCCATCGCCATCTGACCCATGCCGGGTTGGGCACCGGGTTGACCCATCGCCATGGCGGCAGCGTTCAGCGCGTCGAGGGCCTGCTGGAGCTGCTGCGCGGCCTGCTGCTGGTTCATGCCGGCCTGGGCGGGTTGACCCATGCCGAGTTGCTGCTGGGCCTGTTGCAGGTTCTGTTGGGCCTGTTGCAGTTGGTTCTGGACGGCCATCGGGGCCTGGGCCTGAGCCTGTTGCAGGGCGGCTTGCGCGGCTTGGTTCGCCTGCTGCGACTGTTGCAGAGCCTGGGTGGCGTCCTTCAACTGCTGCTGGGCCTTCGCCAGTTGGCCGGGATCCTTCGCTTGACCGGGCATCGGCTGCCCCATGCCCATCCCCATCATCGGCTCACCCATGCCCATCATGGGTTCACCTTTCATCGGCTGGCCGGGCATCGGCTCCCCTTTCATGGGTTCGCCCTTCATGGGTTCGCCCTTCATCGGCATGGCCTTGGCGGCCTCTTGCAGCTTGTCGAGGGCCTTCTGCTGGGCTTCCAGGGCCATCGGGATGTCGCCCTTTTCCAGCGCCTTGGCGGCGTCGGCGGCGTCCTTGGCGGCGTCGGGCTGCATGAGCTTCTCGGCCTGCTCGGCGACCTGCTTCTGGAGTTCGGCCAAGTCCTTCATCGGCTCGCCCTTCATGGGGTCGCCCGTCATCGGGTCCATCGGCTTGCCGAGTTGGTCGGCGGCTTTCTTGGCCTCGTCGGCGGCCTTCTTGGCTTCGTCGAGCGCCTTGGCCACGTCCTTCGCGGCCTGGGCCGGGTCCACCTTGTTCGGCTGGAGCGCGGCCTGGTCGGCGATCTCCTTGGCCTTCAACTCGTCGATCTTCTTGGCGATGTCGTTCTGCGCGTCTTGCAGCTTGTCGGCGGCCTTCTTGGCGTCGGCGGCGGCGGGCATCGGCTTGTCGGCGTCCAGGTTGGCCTTGGCCATGTCCTGGTTCTTGGTGGCGTCGTCGATCTTCTTGGCCGCGTCCGGGGCGGCGTCCTTCACGTTGGCAGCCACCTCTTTCGTCGGCGGGGTGAGCTTGTCCTGTTTGTCGGCGGTGTCGGCCGGCTTGGGCGCGTCCTTGGCCATGTCGGCGGCCTTCGTGGCGTCGGCGGCGACGGCCTTCTCGTCCTTGATGATCTCGTCCAGCTTCTTGGCGGCGTCTTCCAGCTTGGCCAAGTCGTCGCGGCGCTTCTCGATGGCGGCGACTTGGTCCTCCAACTGCTTCTTGGCGTCGTTCAGGGCTTTGAGGGTGTCGTCCTGCTTCGGCTGCGCGGCTTTGGCGTCCTTCTTGGCGAGATCGTCGGCAGCCTTCTTGGCCTCGTCGGCGGCTTTGGTCAGCGCGTCCTTCAGCGGCTTGTTCTCCGGCAGCGGCAGCGCCTTGATGTCGTCCGTCTTCTTGGCCACGTCCTTCTGCGCGTCGGCGGCCGGCTTGAGCGCGTCCGGCTTGTCCTCGTTCTTCTTGGTGTCGTCCTTGGCGGCAGTCTGGTCCTTGATCGCCTTCTCCACTTCGGCCAGCGCCTTCTTGCTGGCTTCCAGCGGGTCGGACTTCTGGAGTTCGGCGGCGGCGATCAGCTTGTCCAGTTGCTCTTTCGCCTCCTTCAGCCGGTCGGTCGCGTTCTCCTGGGCGTCGGCGGCCTGCTTGGTGTCGGTGTTCTTCCGCAGTTCGTCCTGGGCGCGGCGCATTTCGGACTCGGCCGGGGCGAGCTTGGCGGCGACTTCCTTCGACACCTGTTCGACGGCCTTCTTGGCGTCGCGGGTGTCGAACTCGACCTTGGCCTGGCGGTCGGCCAGCTTGTTCGCCTCGTCCTTCG
>JAYTTN010000340.1:0-22901 GCA_043745295.1 Fimbriiglobus sp.
TCCGCCAAATCGAAGCGATGAATGAGTACATCCGCGAGGCCCGGTTCAGCCTTCAGATCGCCGGGCCGAACACGGTGCGGCTGTTCCACGCCGTTAAAAGCAAGTTGTTCGTGTCGGTCGAACCGGACTACCTCGGGTTGCCCCTCCCGACGCCGAAGGAGGAGGTGCCGAAGGCCCCCGCCCGCGAGCTCCGGGTGGGCAAGTTGCCGGCCGGGTTCGACGGCCACTTCGCCGCGTATCGGGTCGGCGAGAAGGATTACACCGACTACCTGGTGACGCGCGCCGGCAAGGTGTTCGCCTGCGTGCCGAAGGGCAAGGACGGGCTGACGATCACCCCCATCTGGGACGACCCGAAGCGGAAGGTGTACGGCGTGCTACGGGACATCGACGGGGCGGTCCACGGGTTCGGGTACGCCGGGCTGACGACGAACCCGGCCCGATTTGCCGTGAAGTTTGAAGCGAAGCCGGAGGCGAAGGCGTACACGATGACGGCCCCGCTGCACTTCGAGCCGGAAGACACCTACCGCGAAGCCTACGAGTGCGCGCGGGCGGTGGCGAAAGCGAAGAAGTGACTTCACCAACCAACCGGCCCGCCCATTCGGGCGGGCCGGCTCGCGTTCGTTACCCACCCGTCACGCGCTCTTCTTCTCCACGTCCGGCAGCCGCATCAGCAGCGGCACCTTCTTCCGCACCACGTCCGCCGTGACGACGTGCTTGCCCTTCCCCTCCATCTCCGGCAGCTCGTACATCACGTCCAGCATGATGTCCTCGACGATGGAGCGAAGCCCCCGCGCGCCGGTGTCGCGGGCCTTCGCCAGCCGGGCGATCTCCTGGAGCGCGTCCGGCTCGAAGTCGAGTTCCGCCCCCTCCATCTCGAACAGCCGCTGGTACTGCCGCACCAGCGCGTTTCGCGGTTCGGACAAGATGCGGACGAGCGTCTCCTCGTCGAGCGGGTCGAGCGGGGCCAGCACCGGCAGCCGGCCGATGAACTCCGGGATCAGACCGTACTCGATCAGGTCGTCGGCCGTCACCTGGTTCAGCAGTTCGCCGACCGACTTGTCCCGCCGGTCCTCGCTGGCCGCCCCGAAGCCGATCGTCTTGCGGCCGATCCGCTTCGAGATGATGTCCGTCAGGCCGACGAACGTGCCGCCGACGATGAACAGGATGTTGCTCGTGTCGAGCTGGATGTACTGCTGTTCCGGGTGCTTGCGGCCGCCCTGCGGGGGGACGTTCGAGACGGTCCCCTCCAGGATCTTCAGCAGCGACTGCTGGACGCCCTCGCCGGACACGTCGCGGGTGATGCTGACGTTGTTGCCGCTCTTGGCGATCTTGTCGATCTCGTCGATGTAGACGATGCCCCGCTGGGCCGCCTCGATGTCGAAGTCGGCGGCGTGCAGCAACTTCAGGAGCAGGTTCTCCACGTCCTCGCCGACGTACCCGGCCTCGGTCAGCGTGGTGGCGTCGCCGATGGCGAACGGCACGTCCAGCACCTTGGCCAGCGTGCGGGCGAGCAGCGTCTTGCCGCTGCCGGTCGGCCCGACGAGCAGGATGTTGCTCTTCTCGATCTCCACATCGACCCGGCTGCCGTCCTGGTGGTTCAGCCGCTTGTAGTGGTTGTGGACGGCGACGCACAGCACCTTCTTCGCCCGCTGCTGGCCGATGACGTACTGGTCCAGCTTCTCCTTGATGCTGCGGGGCGACGGGGTGGCCGGCGAGTTCGACTTCGGCCCGCCCCGCCGCTTCCGCTCCTGGTCGATGATCGACTGGCACAGGTCGATGCACTCGCCGCAGATGTACACGTCGCTCGGCCCCTCGACGAGAGGCCCCACGTCGCGGTGACTGCGGCGGCAGAACGAACAGTAGGCGTTCCGGTTCCGACCCGCGGTGCCGGGGGGTTTCCGGCCCCCGCCGTCACCGGTGCTGCGCTCCGCCATTCGGTCTCCCCGAAATTGTCTGTGTGAAAGTGGACGGTGTTCCGCGACTGTCTGCGACCGGCGGCCCCGACGACGACTGCACTATACCTTCAGCGATTCCCATCCGGCGGCGGGATTTCGCGGTCGGCGGCGGCTTTCCGCGCCGGCCGCGCAGCGAGCAAGGGTTTCGCCGACGCGACCGATTTCGGCCTTTGCGGAAACTGCGTCAAGTTTCCGGATCGGGCGGCTTGACGGGTGGGTGCGGTTTCGGCGGCGCGTCCGGCAGCCCGACCTCCTTTTTCATCTTCCCGGCCACGCGGTCCCGCACCCGAAGGTACTCCCGCTCGGTGATCTCGCCGTTCTCGTACAGTTCGCGGTACGACTCCAGTTGCGAGGTGGAGTCCTGGAATGCGGTTTCGGCCCGCTTCCTCCGGCGGTCGAAGTACGACAGCACGGCGGCCGACCCGAACAGCACCACCGCCATCAGCCCGCAGGCGATGAGGAAGTCGGTGTTCTCCAGCAGCGGTCGCGGCGGATTGACGCCCGGCGGCGGTGCGTCGGCCCACAGCGGCAGGGCTGTAGAGAACGATTGTAGCGAATGTGCGGGCATCGCGACTCCGCGCCGTCGATCTGGGGAACCGACTCCGCCGGGGGTGCCGACTCGGCTGGTTTCGCCGGAATTATACCCGGCGATTTCCGCCAGTCGATGGGCAACTGTTGCAATCCGCGCCGGGCAGATTTTACCGGTCGCGGTTCGCCGTCCTCGCACCCCGTCAGCCGCCGATGCCGCGCAGCAACTCCGCCGTCAGCACGAACGGATCGCGCGGGATGGCGTCGAGGTGGAAGAGCGGTGTCAATTCCCGCGCCGTGACCGGTTCGACCGTCGGCCGCCAGCCGCACGACCACGCCAGCAATCCCAGCAGTGCCTCGGCGGTGACACCCCGCTGTCGCAGGTCGCTCAGGCGCGTGTCGCCGTGCCGTTTGGCCAGGCGCTTGCCGTCCTCGCCGACGACGAGCGGGACGTGCGCGAAACTCGGCGGGGCGAGGCCGAGCGCGCGATAGATCAGCAACTGTCGGGGCGTGGACGACACCAGATCGTCGCCGCGAATCACTTCGGTCACGCCCGCCGCCGCGTCGTCGGTCACGACGGCGAGCTGGTACGCCGGCACCTTCGCCGACCGCCAGACGACGAAGTCGCCGCCGAGTTGCTTGAGGTCCACATGCGTCGGGCCGCGAAACGAATCCGCGAACGCCGGCGAGTCCGCCACCCGGAACCGCCAGGCGAAGGGCCGCGTCAGCCCGTCGGCGTCGGCCGCGCGGCGACCCGCGCAGGTGCCGGGATACGTCGGCCCCTCGTGGTCGGCGTGCGGGGCACTGGCGGCCGAGGCGATGTCGGCGCGGGTGCAGGTGCAGGGGTAGACGAGGTCCTGCCGCTTCAGCGATTCCAATGCCGCCTCGTGCGCCGGCAACAGCGACGACTGCATCACCGCCGCGCCGTCCCAGTCCAGCCCCAGCCAGCGAAGGTCGGCCAGCGCCTCGGCGACGGCGTTCGGCCTGTTCCGCCACACGTCGATGTCCTCGATCCGCAGCCGCACCGTGCCGCCCCGCGCGCGGGCACTCAGCCACGCGATCAGGTAAGTGCGGGCGTTGCCGACGTGCTGCGCGCCGGTCGGCGACGGGGCCAACCGGCCGGTGGGGGCGGAAGAAGTCATGCGGGATTCTTATTGGGAGGGAGAAACCGAATAAATAAGAGGGGCGGTGGTAGGTCGCGGTCGATGCCTGCCGAAGGCAAGCGAGGCCCGACAGCGCACCACCTCTGGCCCCAAAGGAATTGGCCGTCGGGCCTCGTTCCCCTGCGGGGAACTTCGACCGCGACCTACACCATCACGGTTCGCCTCATGCGCTACGCCATCTGCAACGAGACCTTCGACGGCTGGGATCATGCCCGCGTGTGCGGGCGGATCGCCGAACTCGGCTACACCGGGTTGGAGGTCGCCCCGTTCACGCTCGCCCCGCGCATCACCGACGTGACCGCCGCGCGGCGGGCGGAGTTGCGCCGCCAAGCCGAGGCCGCCGGGGTGCAGATCATCGGGTTGCACTGGCTGCTGGCGAAGACGACCGGCTTCCACCTGACTTCGCCGGATGCCGCCGTCCGCAAGATCACCGCCGACTACTTCGTCGAACTGGCTCGCTGTGCGGCCGAACTCGGCGGCGACATCCTCGTCCTCGGCTCGCCGGCGCAGCGGAAGATTCCCGACGGTTTCACCGCGTCGCAGGCCGAGGACTTCGCCGTCGAGTGCCTGTCCGGGGTGCTGAAAACGCTGGAATACACCGGCGTAACGCTCTGCCTGGAGCCGCTGACGCCGAAGGAAACCGACTTCATGACGACCGTCGAGGACGCGGTGCGGATGATCGGCCGGCTGGCGCACCCAAACGTGAAGCTGCACCTCGACGTGAAGGCGATGGCGGCGGAACCGAAGCCGCGGCCGGACGTGATCCGAGCGAACGCGGCGCACACCTACCACTTCCACGCCAACGACGAGAACCTCCGCGGCCCCGGTTTCGGGGCCATCGACTTCAAGCCGATCTTCGCCGCACTGAAAGAGACCGCGTACACCGGCTGGGTGTCGGTGGAGGTGTTCGACTACACCCCGGACCCGGACACCATCGCCCGCGAGAGTATCCGCTACATGCGCGAATGCGAGTGAGCCGATGGTTCGCTCCCTGCGGTCGCGGCGAAGATCGTACTCCCCTTCCCCTGGACACCCTCCCATGCGATGCCTCCTCTCCCTCCTGCTCCTCCCCGCGCTCGCGTTCGCCGCCGAGCCGCAGCTCGCTGTCGGGTTCGGCGAGGCCGACGTGTCGCCGATTCTCGGCAAGAAGCCGGTGTACATGGCCGGGTTCGGCATGAACCGACAGGCGAAGAAGTTGCACGACCCGATCATGGCCCGCGCCGTGGTGCTGACCGACGGCACCAAGAAGATCGCCCTCGTGTCGGTCGATGTCGTCGGCCTGTTCTTCCCCGTCATCGAGAGCATTCGCGGCCAGTTGAAGGGGTTCGACTACGTGTGCGTGTCCAGCACGCACAACCACGAGGGGCCGGACACGCTCGGCCTGTGGGGGCCGAACCCGTTCTCGTCCGGCGTCGATCCGGACTACCTGAAGGCGGTGGAGGCCGGGGTGGTCAAAGCGGTGACGGCGGCGGACAAGGCGAAGCAGCCGGCCGTGGCGAAGGTCGGCACGGCGATGGGCGGCGACCTGGTCAACGACAACCGGCTGCCCGTGGTGAAGCACGAGGAACTGGTCGCCATCCGCTTCGACCCGGTCAACTCGGACAAGCCGGCGAAACCGCTCGGCATCCTGATCCAGTGGAACTGCCACCCGGAAACGCTCGCCGAGAAGAACGCCGAACTGAGTGCCGATTTCGTCGGCTACACGGTGAAGCACGTGTCCGACAAGTACCGGTGCCCGGCGGCGTACTTCACCGGCACCGTCGGCGGACTGATGACCTCGCTCAAGGTGACGATCAAGAACGACCGCGGCGACGAGCTGAAGGACGGCACCTTCGAGAAGACGGACGCCTACGGCGTCGCCGTCGGCAAGCTGACGGACAAGGCCCTGGCGGCGGCGGTGAATGCCACGCTGGTGCCGTTCGACCTCCGCACGAAGGCGGTGCTGGTGCCGGTGGAGAACGGCCTGTACCGCCTGGCCAAGCAGGTCGGCGTGCTGAACCGCGACATGTACGCCTGGGCCGGCGACCCGTCGCCCAAGGAGTGGACGAAGAGCGACGACGCCTCCAAGCCCGTCGGCATCAAGACCGAAGTCGGCTTCGTGAAGCTCGGCGACCTGGAGATCGCCGCCATCCCCGGCGAAATCTACCCGGAGCTGGTGCTGGGCAAGGTGCAGACGCCGGCCGACCCCGGCGCGGACTTCCCGGACGCGCCGACCGAACCGGCCATTTACGAGGGCATGACGGGCAAGCACAAGATGCTGATCGGCCTGGCGAACGACGAACTCGGCTACTTCATCCCGAAGCGGCAGTGGGACGAGAAGCCGCCGTACTGCTACGGCCTGAAGAAGAGCCAGTACGGCGAGGTGAACAGTTGCGGGCCGGACGCGGCCAAGGTCATCTGCGACGCCTTCCGCGCGCTGGCCAAGAAGTAGGTCGCGGTCGTGCAGGTCCGAAGGACCGCGAGGCCCGACACCGCGCCGGATTCGGTCCCGGCACGGTGTCGGGCCTCGTTCCCCTCTGGGGAACTTCGACCGCGACCTACACGAAGCGCCTCACTCCAACCCCATCTCCGCCAGCACCGCCGCGAACCGCGTCCACGGGATCGGCTTGAGCGGGATCGCGGCCGCCCGCTGGTCCAGGCTCAGGTCGAGGACGTACATGGTCTCGACGTGCCGGTTCCGCTCGCCGGCGGCCCGCCGCCGCGCCAGGTCGGCCTGTTCCAGGTCGTACCGCTTGGCCAGTTCGGTCAGCGTCAGCACCCGCCCGCCGTCCGCCCCGTGTTCGCCGCACACCGCCTTGGCGTCGGCCCAGTGGCGGAACAGCGCCAGGTCGCCGACGCGGATGAGCAGCACCGTGATCGGCTGGTGGACGGTCAGTTCGACCGGCTCGCAGCACGGGGCCATGACGTACAGGTCGTGGTCGAACGGCTCGTTCGCCACCCGGTCGCAGACGAAGTTGGTCAGCGTCTCCAGCAGGTACGACCCCTCCGACCCCTCCATGCCGATGAGCGTGTGGCGGGCGGTGACGCCGTGGGCGCGGTGCAGCAGCACGCCCGACAGGTGGCCGTTCGGCACCACGATCCGCAGCGGCGACTGGCCGAGCGAGCGGATGCGGAGCGACTTCGGGTAGTGGGTGCCGTCGGCGCGGGTGCCCCGCTCGACGATGTGCTGCTGGATGACGACCGTCTCGCGGGCGTCCCCGCACAGCACGCTCAGCCGCTCCCGCCGCCGCTTCCAGCGGAGGTACAGCCAGCCGAGCAGCCAGCCGGCCGAAATGCCGATGAGGATGCCGATGCTGCGGCCGGGGATGTCGTCGAGCAGTTTGTCCCAGTTCATGGCCAATCTCCGGGGCGTATCGGACGGTAGTAGAGTATTCGCCGGCGGCCGGCCGAAATTGGCGGGACTAGCGCTTTCGCACCGCCGGGCGGATCGGCTACCATGTCCCGCATGACACCCGAACCGCTGGCCTTTCACAACGGTCGCATCGTCCGCCGCTCCGAGGTGGCGGTGGCGTTCCACGACGCCGGGTTCGTGTCCGCCGCCACCGTCACCGACTTCGCCCGCACCTACGGCCGCCGGCTGTTCCGCTGGCCCGATCACCTCGCCCGCTTCCGCCGCGACTGCGCCGCCTGCCACATCCCGCTGAACGCCACCGACGAGGAACGGACCGCCGCCGCCGAACACCTGCTCGCCCACAACGCCGCGCTCCTCGCGCCCAACGACGAGTTCGCGGTCGTCACCTTCGCCACCCCCGGCCCGCTGGGATACATGGCCGAAGCCGCCGACTGCGGCCCGCCGACGGTCGTGATGCACACATTCCGCCTGCCGGTCGAGCGGTACGCCCGGTTCGCGGACAGCGGGGTGACACTGGCCGTGGCCGGGACGCTGCCCGAATCGTCGGTGCTGCCCGGCGGGGTGAAGCACCGCAGCCGGCTGCACTGGTGGATGGCGGAGAAGCTGGTCGCCGAGCAGCACCCCGGCGCGGTGGCGGTGCTGGTGGACACGCACGGGGCCAGCGCCGACACCGCCCTCGGCGGGGTGTTGGCGGTGGCCGGGACGACGGTGTACCGCTCGCCGGTCGGCCGGGTGCAGGACTCGATCAGCCTGTTGGTGGCGAAAGAGGCGTGCGCGGCGCTGGGTCTGACCTGGGAGGAAACGGCGTTCGACTTCGAGGGGCTGTGCCGGCCCGTCGATCCCGTCGAGCGCGGCACGTTCGCCGACCGCGTGACGGAGGTGCTGCTGGCCGGGTCGGGGTTCGGCGTCGCCGGCGTGTCGCGGTGCGCCACGCAGTTCACCCGCCGCGACTTCCCCTGGCCCGGCCCTGTCTGTCGGGAGTTGCAGCGGGTGTGGCAGTCGATGACGGGGTGATATTGCCGAGCGTCGCATCTGCCCGGCGGCCGTCAGCACGCCCTTCAGCTTCTCCCGGTTCGCCGCGCCCATCGGGCCGACGGGCGCGCGGCGTCTCACCCCGCCGCCAGTTTCGCGCGGACGTCGGCCCACACGTCGGCGATCACCTTCTTGGCCGACCCTTCGATCAGCGACGACGGCACCAGCTTGAGCAAGCCCGTGCGGGCGGTGATGTCGCCGGTCCAGCTCACCGCACAGCCGTCGGCGGTCGGGGCGAAGGTCAGCACGGCCGCCACGCTGCTGCTCGCGCCGATGCCCTTGGCGTGAATCTGGTAGTCCGCGCGGGCGTCCGGCTCGCGGGCGGTGACGGCGGCGGTGGTGTCCAGCGACCCGGACAGGAACGCCAGCTTCGGCCGCACCTTCCACTCGGCCTTGTCCGGCGTGGCCAGGCCGACCGTCGCGCCCGACAGGCAGCCGGCGAGGAACCCGGCGTCGGACAGTTTGGCGAACACCGTCGAGACCGGCAGGGCGAACGTCTCGACGCCTTCGAACTGGGCCATGATCGCACCGCCGGTGAAGGGGGAAGTTGCCGGAGTATTCTACGGCCAGGTCCGGTCGCGCGCCACGCGGATAAACTGACCCGACCCTAACCCGGAGCCGCACTCATGCCCCGCGAGATCGTCCACGTCGGCCGGCGGATTCGCGTCGCCGTGGACACCACCACCGCCCCGGATGGTTCCGTCATCCGGCGGGACATGATCTTCCACCCCGGCGCGGTCGTCATCCTGCCGGTGCTGGACGCGGAGAACGTGGTGCTGCTGCGGAACTACCGGTTCGTCCTCGGCGAGACGCTGTGGGAGCTGCCGGCCGGGACCGTCGAGCCGGACGAACCGCTGGAAGCCTGCGCGCGGCGGGAACTGATCGAGGAAACCGGGTACTCGGCCGCGCGGTGGCGGTCGCTGGGGTATCTGTACGCCTCGCCCGGCGTGCTGGACGAGAAGTTGCACCTGTTCGTCGCCGAGGAGTTGACGGCCGGCGACATGCGGCCGGAAGCCGACGAGCAACTGGAGCCGAAGGTGATCCCGTTCGCCGACGCCATCCGCATGTGCCTATCCGGGGAGATCAAGGACGCCAAGACGATCACGTCCTTGCTGCTGTGGGAGAAGTTTCGGGACGTTCCCACCAGTTAGAACTCCGTCCGCCGCAAGGCCCGCGCGCCGGCCCGCAGCGGCAACCAGACGCCGAGGGCGGTGAGCGCCAGCCCCACCGGAATCCCGGCGAACGCCCACGCCGGCAGGTCCGCCGGGCCGCCCTGCAACTTGTTGGCGAGTACGGCGGCGTGGATCGGCACCGTCATCGTCGCGATCACCACCAGCAGGAAGAGCAAGCCGGCCACCATGTTCACCGTGCCGCCGAAGCCGGCAACGATCTTCGACGGGTCAGTCTCGCGGAAGTTCGGCAGGTACGCGCCGAGGCCGACGTTCAGCCCGCTCAACCCGATGGCCACCGCCAGCGCGGTGAGCAGGTGGATGCCCAGCGCCAGCGGCGGCAGAGCCATCAAAACGTCCCCGAAGAACGTGAGCGCGAGGGCGACGACGGCCGACCCGGTGGCCGAGAAGGCGAACTTGCCGAACAAGATTTGCTCCCGCGTGACCGGCGTCAGACCGAGAATCCAGAACTTCCGCCCCTCCAGGCTGACCAGCGGGAAGATGAACCGGCTCAGCCCGGCGCACAGAAGAATTGCCAGCCCGACCAGGTTCACCAGGCTGAGGACGTACTTGTCCAGCAGCCCCAAGTCGCTGCCGTAGTACTGGCGGAAGTTCGACGCCCCCAAGAGCAGCAGACCGGCGAAGATGAACAGGGTCACCCACTGCATCGGGTCGCGGCGGAAGGTGCGGAAGTCCTTGACGATCAGCACCCGCGTCGGCTTCGACAGGTAGAAGACGAGGGCCTCCATGAGCCGGTCGAGCGGGTGACTGCCGTACACTTTCCTCCTGCGGCCGCCGCCGGCGATGCGGTCGAACCCGGTGCGGTACAGCCGGCGGGCGGCGAACGCGGCGGCGAGGTACGCCAGCAGCCCGTTGCTCCA
This sequence comes from Fimbriiglobus sp., assembly GCA_043745295.1. Classification (GTDB taxonomy): domain Bacteria; phylum Planctomycetota; class Planctomycetia; order Gemmatales; family Gemmataceae; genus JALHQU01. Next base: position 10,081 of record JAYTTN010000340.1, read on the forward strand.
GAGCAGCGCCAGCGGGGTCAGCACGTCGGACGCCTTTTCGCGGACGGCGGCGGGGCGACCGTCGGGGTCGTCCGGGATGGGCCGGGCGGCGGCCATCACGCCCTCGGTCATCCAGTGGCTCGGCGTCAGCGGGTGGCGGGTGAGCGCGAACTGGTCGAACAGCCCCTCCACGTCGTTCGTCCGACCGGACGCGAGCGACCGCTTCGCGGCCAGGCCGATCCGCGCCAGCCAGAACCCGGCCACGGCCACGACCACCAGCCCGATCAGCAGCAGGGCCTGCTTGCGGTTCTTCGGCAGGTAGCGGACCATTAGCAGGCAGACGAGCGCCGACACCGAACCGGGCAGCAGCACGAACCCGAACAGGCCGACGGGCAGCAGCGGGTAGTAATACCACGGCACCCCGGCGACCATGCCGTAGGACACCAGGATCGGCATCCCCAGCACCAGGAACGCCCACGAGCTGAACCCGACGGCGGTGAGGAACTTGGCGGCGAAGATGCGATCCGCCAGCGCCGGCGTGGCCAGCAGGTACTTGGCCTCCGGCGACGTGAACAGGCTGGCGTAGAGGATGATCCCGGTGCTGAGCAGCAGCATTGCGCCGAGGGTGAAGAACATCAGGTCGAACAGGCTGCCGACGATGACCCCCTTGGCCGGCACGTTGTACCCGAACAGTTCGCCGAAGCCGAACCAGCCGACGGCGAACACGAACGCGGCCACCAGCGCGCTGCTGAACAGGATGGTGAACAGCCGCACCTTCCCCGTCTTCAGCATGACGCCGAGGGTGTTGCGGACGAGCCGCGACCGCAGCCGGCGGAACACGGCGGCCTGATCGGGCGCGGCGGCGGAGGTACTCATCGATTTACAACCCGGTGACTGCGCGGAACTCGGCGAGCGCGGCGGTCGTGCCGGCGGCGATGAGCCACCGCCGCAGGAGCGCGCGGTCGTCGGTGGCCGCCACGCGCTCCGATACCTCCGCCGGGAGCGGCCCGAACTTGGCCTCGGCCAGCTCCGTCACGGCCGCCCGCGACGCGCGAGTTTCCCCTTCCTCGGCCCCGAGTTCGATGCCCTTCTGAAGCCCTTCCTCAAGGTTGCGTTCGAGGGCGAGGTCGTACAGCGTCTTGTTCCGTTGCATGGACAGAATCCTCCCGAAGTGGCGCTGGACCCGCTTCAAATGATCAGGAACGTGAGGAGGAACTGATAGTACTTCGGGTCTTCGTCGTCGAACAGTTCCCTACCACCACCCATGTACGCGCGGGTCAGGTTTTGCTTCGCGCCCTCCAGGTTTCCACACTCGTACTGGCACTGGCCGATTCGGAGATGGATGTAGGGGTTGCCGAGTCCACCCGGACACTGGACGGCTCGCAAAAAGAGGTTCTTCGCGTCATCGTACTCGTTCCTCAAAAACTCGATGTCGCCGAGGGCGGAGAGAACCCACGTTGACGCTTCCCATTCCGCCTTCGGTTCGGGGATCAACTCCCAGGCTTCCGCGTATGCCGAGTACGCTTCCTTGTCGAGTCCTTTCTCGGCGAAGTCGTCTCCGTCTCGGCAGAGGGACTTGATGTGGTCGTGCAGGTGATCGGGGAGTTCGTGGTCGTTCATCGCACAGCTCCACGGGTGAGGCGCGCGGCTGGTGATCTGGAGTCGCGGTTGACAGCGGCTTCCGAACGCCGGTACTTTACCTCCCGTCCGCATCCCGTCGAGGTGGTCATCCCCGTGCCGTCGGCCGACTCGTTCCACGATCTGGTGTCCGGCCGCCGTCGCGGGCCGTTGGCGGCCCTCGCCCGCGCCGGGCTGTGGTGGGCGCGGCTGCCGTATGCCGTCGGCGTCGGAGTGCGGAACTGGCGGTACGACGGCGGTCGCCGGTCGGCGCGCGTCCCGGTGCCGGTGGTCTGCGTCGGCAACCTGACACTCGGCGGTACCGGCAAGACGCCGATGGTGGAGTACGTCGCCCGCTTCTACCGCGAACTGGACAAGGCGGTGGCGATCCTCAGCCGGGGCTACGGCACCACGGGCGGGGCGAACGACGAGGCGCTGGTGCTGGAGGAGAACCTGCCCGACGTGCCGCACCTGCAAGGCGCGGATCGGGTGGCGTTGGCGAACACGGCCGTCGAGGAACTCGAATCCGAAATTCTGGTGCTGGACGACGGCTACCAACATCGCAAGTTGTACCGCGATCTGGATATCGTGCTGTTGGATGCGACGCGGCCGATCCGCAAGGAATACCTGTTCCCGCGCGGGTTGCTCCGCGAGTCGGTGAACGGGCTGAAGCGGGCGGGGTTCGCGGTGTTCACCCGCTGCGATCAAGTGCCCGCAGAATCGCTGGCCGAACAGCGGGCGTGGCTGACCAAGCGGCTCCCGACGTTGCCGCAGGCGACGTGCGTGCATCGGCCGGTGGAACTCATCCGAGCCGGAAGCGTCAGCGACGGGCATTCGGCTACTTTGTCGGAAGCGGTGGACTTGCTGAACGGCAAGCCGGTGGCGGGGTTCTGCGGCGTCGGCAACCCGGAGTCGTTCCGGCGAACACTGACCGACCTCGGCGCGACGGTCGTCGACTTCCGCGCCTTCGCGGACCACCACCCGTACACCCGCGCGTACGTGGACGCGCTCCGCGCCTGGGCCGCGAAGCTGCCCGCCGACGCGACCCTCGCCACCACGCAGAAGGACTGGGTGAAGTTGAGGGTCGGCGAACTCGGCGGCCGTCCGCTCCGGGCCGTGCGGGTCGGCGTGCGGTTCACGAGTGGGGAAGTCGAACTCCGGACGATGTTGAGGGAAGTGTTACCGGACTTGGGAGATGATTAACCCCAGAGAGACGGAGAAGAGTTTGGACAGGATAACAGGATGAAGAGACGGATGAATCAATCTTTGAAATCATCCGTCTCTTCATCCTGTTATCCTGTCCAAACTCTTCATTGATCTTGTCCTCTCCGTGCCCCTGTGCCTCTGTGGTCGGTCGGGCTTTTCAACCATGAACCGACTCGCGGTGTTCCTGCCGAACTGGATCGGCGACGTGGTCATGGCCACGCCGGCGATTCGGGCGCTGCGCGACCACTTCCCCGCCGCCTCATTCGTCGCCGTGTGCAAGCCATATGTGGCCGACGTGCTGGCCGGGTCGCCGTGGTTCGACGACACACTGTTCCTCGACAAGATGCGGCCGCTCGCGGCGGTGAAGGCGCTGCGGGCCGACCCGCCGGATGCGGCGGTGCTGTTCCCGAACTCCTTCCGCGCGGCGCTGGTGGCGCGGCTCGGTGGTTGCCGGCGGGTCTACGGCTTCGCCCGCTACGGCCGGGATGTGCTGCTGACGAAGCGGCTGTACCCCGTGCGCGGAACCGATGGCAAGCCGAAGCCCGTGCCGGCCCTCGACGACTACAACCGCATCGCGGAACTGCTCGGCGTGCCCGACCCCGGCCACCGGTTGGAGTTGTTCACGACGCCGGCCGACGAAGCTGCCGCCGAGAGCGAATGGCTTCGCCTGGGGCTGCACCGGTTCCGCGAAGTCGTGGCGGTGAACGCCGGCGGCGCGTTCGGCTCATCGAAACACTGGGCGGATGAGTCCTTCGCCGAGGTCGCGCGGACGCTGGCGGATCGGCGCGGGTGCGCGGTCGTGGTGCTGTGTGGACCGAGCGAGCGGGAGACGGCGAAACGCATCGCGGCGCTGGCCGACCGGCCGGCGGTGGTGTCGCTGGCCGACGCCACGCCGAGCATCGGGTTGACGAAGGCCGTCGTCCGCCGGGCGAGTCTGCTCGTCACCACCGACAGCGGCCCCCGGCACTTCGCCGCCGCGTTCGGGGTGCCGGTCGTGACCCTCTTCGGGCCGACGCACATCGGCTGGACGGAGACGTATTTCCCGCAGGCCGTACACCTTCAGAAGGCGGTACCGTGCGGCCCGTGCCAGTTGCGGGTCTGCCCGCTGGATCACCGCTGCATGACGGGGTTGCGACCGGCCGAAGTGGTCGCGGCGGCGGAGCGGCTGTTGCGGGAGAACACGCAGGAATGGACGGGATCGCAGGATGGAAGACGGGATCAGAAGCCAATGCTTTCCATCCCTGCTTTCATCCTGTGATCCCGTCAATACTCGCACCCGCGAAAGCTTGGAAACCGTGGAACGAACGGATCGAAACGTCACGGAGCGACGCCATGCCAGTTGACACCGACACCTCGACCTCCTGGGTCGTCCGCCTGGACGCGCCGCCGGCGGTGAAGGCCGTGGCCGTGGTGGAGTCGCCGCCGGTGCCACCGATCCACCCGACGCCGGCGAAGCGGTCGTTCGTCGCTGTTCACCCGCGCTACCGCCAGTGGCTGGCGAAGTGCGGGCTGGCGTCCCCGGAGTCGTTCCTCGCCGTCGTCGGCGAAGTGGTGTGCGGGCACCCGGATCGGCACGTCGCCCGCGTGGAGTTGCACGCCGGGGTGAAGCCCCGCGTCGCGTTCCTGAAGCGGGAACACCTCGTCGGCCGGCGGACGCGCCTGCGGAACTGGCGGGCCGGGTTCGGGTGGGTGTCGCGGTGCGAGCGGGAAGCGATCACCCTGCGACGGCTGGAAGAGGCGGGGTTGCCCGGCCCGCAGTGGGTGGCCTATGGCGAACACGGCGGCCGGGCGTTCCTGCTGGTGGAAGAGCTGGCCGGCGCGACGGAACTGCGGGCGCACCTGGACGAGTTCCGCCTGTCCGACACCGACCGCCGGGCGCTCGCGGGGCGGATCGGCCGGGCGCTCGCGGAGTTGCACGAGGCCGGGTTCGGCACGCCGGAGTTGGCCGCCAAGCACCTCTTCCTCCGGCCGGATGTCCTGGCCCTGTCACTGATCGACTGGCAGTCCGCGCCGAAGCCGGGATCGGTCCACTTCGCGGATCGCGCCCGCTGGCTCGGCCAACTCGACGCCACCCTCGCCGAAGACCTCGCGACCCCGGCTGATCGCCTCCGCGTGCTGGGCGCGTACCGCCGGACGGTGATCGAACTGCGGGGCCACTCGCACGGCGTCCCGAAGTTCTCGGCGCTGGCGAAGGAGTGCCGGCATCAGGCCGGGCGGGTGCGGAATCGCTCGTCCGTGGCGGCGCAGCGGCGACCCCTTTCGACTGACGCCCCGCAACGGCTGGTCTGGCTCGCCGGCGAAGCCGTGGTTGTCACGCCCGAAGTCGCCGGCGTGTGGCCGAAGCCCGCCATCCGCGAGCCGTTCTACCCCGCCACACCGACGCCGACCCCGCCGGGTGGCCACCGCGAGTGGGTGAACTTCCCGGACAGTCGGCGGGCCGTGTTGGTCCGCTTCCACACCGTCGCGCGGGTCGGTCGGCTGCTGGCCGCGCTCCGCGAACGGCCGTGGCGCAGCCCCGGTGCGACCGCCGCGCGGGTGCTGTTCCACCTCCAGCGGCACGGCATCCCCGCCCCGGCGTTGTTGGCGTTCGGGCAACGGACGGTTTCCAAATCGGCGGCGGAGTCGTTCGTGGTCGCCGAGCCGCCGGCCGACGCGGTGCCGGCCGAGTACCGCCTCGCCGAGCCGTCATTGCCACTCGACGAACGCCGCGCCGTCCTCCGCGAATGCGGGCGACTCCTTCGCCAATTGCATGATGCCGGATGCCGCCCGAACTCGGAGCGCACCGCGCACGACCCGCTCTTCATGGTGACGGCGGGCACGGTGAGCGTGTCCGTCGGGTCGCCGTTCGCCGTGCGGCTGTCGAAGCGGTTCGACGACGGCGCGAAACTGGCCGACCTCCGCGACTTCGTCGAAGGGTTCCCCGACCCGGATCGGCTCCGCGTGGTGCGCGGTTTCCTGGGGAGCGCGTGGGCCGACCGCGCGACCCGAAAGCGGTGGGCGCGGAAGGTGGTATCCTGACCCGATGCCGCGCGTCATTCGCCACGATTCCGATTGGCCGCTGTTCGCCGGCGACGGCTGGCAGGACCGCATCTTCGCCGAACCGGTGACGGATCGCTTCCACGCCAAGCAGGGGCGGTCCATCGGCCGGTGGACGTTGACCGTGCCCGACGGCCGCACGCTCGTGGTCTACCTGAAGCGGCATTACAAACTGCCGGGATTGTCCGGGCTGCTCGCGCGGCTGTGGCCGTGGCGGGCGTGGTCGCCGGGGTTGCAGGAGTGGGAGCATTTGCAAACGGCCGCCGCCGCCGGGGTGCCGGTGCCGCGCGCGGTGGCGGTCGGCGAGTTCCGCGGACCGGGCACGAAACTGCAAAGCTTCCTCGCGGTGGAAGAGTTGGCCGGGCAGCTCGCCCTGCATGAAGCCATCCCGCTCGCCTTCGCGCGGCTGCCGCCGCCGGCGTTCCACCACTGGAAGCGCGGGCTGATCGCCGAGATGGCCCGCCTCGCGCGGTTGCTGCACCGCCGCCGGCTGTTCCACCGGGACTTGTACCTGTGCCACTTCTACATCGCGGAGAGTGACACTCAGGTGTCACCGGATTCGTGGGCCGGCCGCGTGACGGTGATCGACTTCCACCGCCTGGCGCGTTCCGGCCGGCGGTGGCCGTGGGCGACGGCCAAGGACTTGGGGCAACTGCTGTACTCGACCTTCGACGTGCCGGGCGTGACCGACGCGGACCGCGCCCGCTTCTGGGCGCACTACCGGCGCGGCGACTGGGCCGGCGCGACCGTGCCGCCACTGTGGGTGAAACGGCTGAGTCGGTGGAAGGGGCGACGGTACCACGGGCACAATGTGAAGAACGCCGCATGAACATCGCCCTCTGCTACGAGTCCGTCCTGCCGGCCCGCGGCGGCTGCGAGACGTACATCGGCGACCTGAGCCGGCGGCTGGCCCGCGACGGCCACGAGGTCCACCTGTACGCCTGCCGGTGGGACGCCGCCGCGCTGCCGTCGGGAATGGTGTTCCACCGACTGGCCGTGCCGACGGGGGCGCGGTTCCGCCGGCCGTGGCGGTTCGGCCGCGCCGTCGAGGCCGCGCTGGAAGACGCCGCGCACGACGTGACGGTCGGGTTCGACAAGACGTGGGGGCAGGACGTGCTGTACCCGCAGGGCGGGCTGCACGCCGCCAGCGCCGCGCACAACCGCCGCAAGCACGCCAACGGCGTCCTCCGCGCCGTGGCTTCGGTCGGCAAGTGGTTCGACCCGGCCGCGTGGTCGTTCGCCAAACTCGAACGCAAGCAGTACCTCACGACGCCGAAGCCGCTCGTCGTCGTGAACAGCGAGATGGTCCGCGGCCACTTCCGCGACTATTACGGCATCGGGGACGTGACGGTGGTCCGCAGCGCCATCGACCCGGATCGGTTCGCCACCCCGGATCGGGAGGCGCTGCGAACGGCCGAACGAGCGCGGTGGGGTGTGGCTCCGGACGAGCCGGTCGGGCTGATGGTGGCGATGAACTACCGCTTGAAGGGGCTGGCCCCGCTCATCCGCGCGGCGGCGCTCATCCCGCCCGCTGCGACGTACCGCCTCGCCGTGGTCGGACACCCGAAGGTCGGGCAGTACGAACGGCTGGCCACGCGGTTGGGCGTGCGCGACAAGTTCCTCTTCCTCGGCCACCGGTCGGACCCGAAGGAGGCGTACTTCGCGGCCGATTTCCTCGTCCACCCGACCTTCTACGACCCCTGTTCGCTGGTCGCGCTGGAGGCCCTGGCGTGCGGCCTGCCGGTGATCACCACCCGCTTCAACGGCGCGAGCGAGCTGCTGTCGCCGCCGTCGAACGGCCTCGTCGTGGACGACCCGCACGATGCCCTGTCACTGGCGAACGCGGTCACGGCGATGTTCGACCCGAGTTACCGCGCCACGGCGTCGCTCGCCGCGCGGCGAGCGGCGCAGGCGTGGACCTTCGAGCACCACTACGCCGCACTGCTGGCCGCTTTCGATACCGCCCGCGCCCGTCGGAGACACGGGCCGCGAGTCGCTGTATAATGCCCGCATCACTCGGAGGGTTCCGCCATGCCTGCTGTCCTCACCCCGCCCGCCGCGCCCGCGACGGTCTCGCCGGCCGAGTACGTCCGCACCCTGTCCCCGGAAGACCGTATGGCAGCCCTCGCCGCGCTGTTGGACGCGATTCCGCCCGCGACCGGACCGGTGCCGGTGGAGTTCGATGGGCGCGTCCTCGGCCACTTCCTCCCGCGCCCGAAGTCCGACCCGGAGCGGCTGAAGGCGCTCCTCGCCGCCACCACCCCGGAGGACGACGCCCGGATGCGGCAGGCGTTGCGAAGCGTGGGGAAGAACTCCGTCAGCCTGGACGACGTGCTGGCGGAAATTGGGAGCCCGGTTCCGTCCGAAGGTCGGTGATTTCCACCACCCGCGAGCGAACCCACCAGAGCCGTCTTCTTTCTTCGGCGATGGTGCAAAGAACCCAGGTTCCGCCACACAACTCGCACCAGAACGATGGCGGTTCGCTTCCCGCTTCCGGGGCGGAATCCGGAGGCATCCCACCGCGTGCCGCGAGCCGGTCCTGCAACTCCCGGAAGTAGACGCCGGCAAAGAGCCGAGCGTCAAGAGGATCGGGGCGGAGGCTGCGGCCCCACGCGACGAGCAGAGGACGAACTGTCTCGCCGACCCGAATGGTCACCTTCATCGCCGCGCCCTCCGGTGTCGGCGGATATGATACGGTCCCGTCAGCAGCCCACCTCGTCGGCGTCGTCGTCCTCCCGCTCGGCGTCGGCCAGCTCGTCCACTTTCAGCCAGCGGATGACCAGCGACAGCGTCAGCCCCTGGCCGACGAGCGTGGCGAAGATGACGCCGAACGTCACCAGCTGGATCACGTCGCGGTGGGGGAACGGCGTGCCGTCCTTCTGCGCGACGGGGATCGCCATCGCCGCCGCCAGCGACACCACCCCGCGCATTCCCGTCCACGACACCACCGCCACGTTCCGCCACGGCGGGTACGGGTCGCCGACGCCGTAGAGCTTCCGGTCCAGCCAGCGGGGGACGTACGCGCCGGGGAACACCCAGACGATGCGGGCGACGATGACGACGGCACTGATCCCGACCGAGGCGGTCAAAATCTCGGCGAGCGAATGGGTGCCGGACAGCGACTGGAGGAGGAGCGGCAGTTGCAGCCCGATGAGGATGAAGATGACGCCGTTCAGGGCGAACTCGACCATCTCCCACACGGCCCGCGCCTCGACGTACAGGTCGTGGTCGAACACCCCTTCGCACCGCGACCCGACCCACAGCCCGGCGGCCACCACCGCCAGCACGCCGGAGACGTGCAGGTGTTCGGCCGGCAGGTACACCGCGAACGGCGTCAGCAGGGTGATGGCGATGGTGATTTTGGCGTCGGCCAGCTTCGCCCGCGCAAGCCACCGGTGCAGCCGCACCGCCAGCCACGCCCCCGCCAGCCCGACCGCGATCCCGCCGACACTCACGACGACGAAGTCCCCGACCGCGCCCCACAGCGAGAACCCCGTCGCCCCGATGGCCGCGATGGCTACCCGCAGCGCCACCAGCGCCGAGGCGTCGTTCACCAGACTTTCCCCTTCCAGAATCGTCGTCACGATCTTCGGCACCTTGATGCGGCTGGTGATGGCCTGGGCCGCCACCGCGTCGGGCGGGGAGACGATGGCTCCCAGCACGAACCCGACTGCCCACGGCAGGTCGAGCAGGTAGTGCCCGGCGGCCGCCACCGCCGCCGCCGTGAACACCACCAGCCCGACGGCCAGCAAGGTGATCGCCCGGAGTTGCGAGCGGAACGCCGGCCAGTGCGTGTTGAACGCGGCGGCGTACAGCAGCGGCGGCAGGAACAGAAAGAACACCACGTCCGGCGACAGCGCGTAGTCCGGTGCCCACGGCTGCAATCCGAGTAGCAGCCCGGCGACGACCAGCAGAATCGGGTAGGCGACGCGCAGCCACTCGGCCAGCACCCCCAGGGCGACGACCACGGCGAACAGACCCAGGGTCAGCTCGATTTGCAACTGCGTCACGCCTCGCCCTCAGTCGGGAATTCGGTTGCCGTGCCGATCCGAGCCGGGGATCGGGTTCACCGTATTCGTAGTGGCGGTGCCGGAGTCTGGCCGAATTCCCCGGAGGTTCCCATGCGTGCGTTGATTCTCTTGAAGGCGATCCTGGTCGCCGGCGGCGGGACGGGCGGGGACGGGTCGAAGGCGACCGAGGCCAAGGTGGTGCAGCCGTTTTCGGTCGCCTTCGACGCGACCGGCAACACCCTGTTCGTCGAGATGGCCGGCGGCGAGCGGTTCCGGCAGATCGACGCCGAGGGCAAGCTGACCACCCTCGCCGGCACTGGCAAGAAGGGGCAGAAGATCGGCCCCGGCGCAGCGTGCGAGTTCAACGGCATGCACGACCTCGCCGTCGCGCCCGACGGGACCGTCTACCTGGCCGACACGTTCAACAACCAGATTCACAAGTACGACCCGAAGTCGAAGACCGTCGTCGCCTTCGCGGGCAACGGCAAGAAGGGCTTCGCCGGGGACGGCGGCAAGGCGACCGACGCCGAGTTCAACCAGACCATCTGCATCGCCCTGACGCCGGACGGCAAGACGCTGTACGTCGCCGACATCGGCAACAAGCGGGTGCGGGCCATCGACGTGAAGACGGGCACGGTGTCCACCGTAGCGGGCACCAGCAAGGCGGGTGTGCCGAAGGACGGCGAACCGGCCAAGGACCAACCGCTCGTCGATCCCCGCGCGGTGACGGCCGACGCGAGAGGGAACCTGTACATCCTCGAGCGCAGCGGGCACGCCCTGCGGGCGGTGGACAAGGACGGCAAGATTCGTACCGTCGCCGGCACCGGCAAGGCGGGCAAGGGCGGCGACGGCGGACCGGCGCTGAAGGCGGCGATGAACGGGCCGAAGTACGTCGCCATCGACGCGGACGGGTCGGTGCTGATCGCCGACACCGAGAACCACCAGATTCGCCGGTACATTCCGGAGAAGGGGACGATGGAGTTGGTGGCCGGCACCGGCAAGGCGGGGAAGGCGTTCGACCCGGACCCGAAGAAGTTGGAGTTGTCCCGCCCGCACGGCGTCACCGTCCACCCCAAGACGGGGGACATCTACATCGCCGACAGCGACAACGGGCGGATCGTGAAGGTCGTGAAGTGAGGCCTTGCGAGCGGCGACCGCCGACGGCGCGGCGACTTCGGCCTGGGAAACAAAGGATCGCGCCGTCACTTCGTCCCCGCGGCCGCGGCCGCGAGGCGCTCCTGCTTGTCGTGGGCCATCAGCGGGCCGAGGACGTGGTCGAGTTCGCCGTTCAGGACGAGCGCGATCTTGAACACGCTCAGGCCGATGCGGTGGTCCGTCACCCGACCGTCGGGGAAGTTGTAGGTGCGGATCCGCTCGCCCCGCTCGCCGCCGCCGATCAGCGACCGCCGCAGGTCGGACCGCTCCTTGTGCGACTTCTGCTGCGCCCGCTCGAACAGCCGGCTCCGCAGCACCCGCATGGCGCGGTCGTAGTTCTTGTGCTGGCTCCGCTCGTCCTGGCACTTCACCTCCATCTCGTCCGGCGTGCCCTTCTTGTACCAGATGCGGACCGCCGATTCGGTCTTGTTCACCTTCTGCCCGCCCGCGCCGCCGGCCCGCATCCGGTCCCACTCGATGTCCTCGTCCTTGATTTCGATCTGCACGCTGTCCGGTTCGGGCATCACCCCGACCGTGGCCAGCGAGGTGTGAATCCGCCCTTGCGTTTCCGTCGCGGGAACGCGCTGGACGCGGTGTCCGCCGCTCTCGAACCGCAGCGCCTGGTACGCCCCCTCGCCCTCCACGCCGAAGACGACCTCCTTGAACCCGCCGGCGTCGCCGGGGCTGAAGGAGATGTCCTCGACCGTCCAGCCGCGCGTGCGGGCGTAGCGGCAGTACATCTCGTACAGGTTGCCGGCGAAGAGCGCGGCTTCGTCCCCGCCGGTGCCGGCGCGGATTTCCACGATGATCCGGTCGAAGTCCTCGCTCGGATCGACGAGCAGTTGGTCCTCGATCTTCCGCTTGAGGGCGTCCCACTTGGGCCGCAGGTCGGCCAACTCCTCCGCCGCCATCGCCCGCATGTCGGCGTCGACTTCGGCCAGCAGCTTTTCCGACTGTGCGATCCCCTCGTCCAGCGCCAGGAACTCCTGGTACGGGGTGACGTACTTGAGCAGCCCGCCGCGCTCCTTCGCCATCGCGCCGGCTTTCACCGGGTCGGTGGCGACTTCCGGGTCCGAGAGGGACGTTTCCAGCTCCCGGAAGCGGGCCAGCTTCTGTCGCAGGATCGGCCACATGAGAGAGCCGGGGGCAGGAGGCGGGGAGCAGGAGACAGGGGTCGGCAGTCGGGAAGCGGGATGCGGAGAAAACCGAGACGTGAAACAGGCTCGGACGCTTCGACGCGACCGAAGGGAGCGCCCACCGAAGCGGAAACGACGGAACCCACGGACGCCGTCCGTGGGTTCGTCGGGTTGTCAAAAGCTACTTGGCGTCGTCGTCGGTCGGGGCGGCGGGCGCGGGGCCGGCCTTCGCGCCGTACGTCGAGCGGGCGAACTTCTTCTGGAACTTCTCGACGCGGCCGGTGGTGTCCACGAACTTCATCTTGCCGGTGAAGAACGGGTGGCTGGCGCTGGAGATTTCGACCTTGTACAGCGGGTACTCGTTCCCGTCAGTCCACTTGATCGTGTTGTCGCACTTCGCCGTCGAGCGAGTGAGGAAGGACACGTTGGCGGCCACGTCGAGGAACACGACCGGGCGGTAAACGGGGTGGATGTCTTTCTTCATGACCGAGGGGTCCGAACGGGGCTTGGGGGGAAACGAGAAGTGGAATGTTATCCGGCCCCCGCCGCCGGTCAAGGGACAGGTCCATCGGGTCAGGGCCATTCCGATATCGACGATACGCCTCCGCCGACGAGCCGCGACCGCGAGGGAGTGGCTTCTTGTTTTTTTGGGAGGGCGAGGCTCCGGCCGAGCCGCGTGCGC
>JAYTTN010000341.1:0-6039 GCA_043745295.1 Fimbriiglobus sp.
CTCGCCGCCGGCAAGGGCACCCGCCTACGGCCGTATACCGAGAAACTCCCGAAGCCACTCCTGCCCGTGCAGGGCCGGCCGATCCTGGATTGGATCCTGGCCGCGCTGCCGCCGGTGGACCGCGTGGTGGTGGTCGTGAACTACCTCGCCGACCAGATCGAAGCGTACTTGAAGACGCAGCCGCACGCCAAGAACTGGGCGACGGTGACGCAGGCCGTGCCGCGCGGCACCGGCGACGCGCTGATGGCCTGCAAGGGGGAAGTCACCGCCGACACGGTGATGGTGCTGAACGGCGACGACCTCATCGGCCGCGCCGACCTGGCGAAGCTGGCGGCAGTGCCCGCCGGCATTCTCGTTCACCCGGTGGACGCGCCCGACGCCTTCGGCATCGTCTTCCCGAACCCGGACGGCACGCTGAAGCGGATCATCGAGAAGCCGGAGGGCCTGACGCCGCCACAGTTGGCGAACATCGGCGGGTACGTCTTCCCCAAGGGTGTGTTCGACCTGACGTTGCCGCTGTCCAAGCGGGGCGAATACGAAATCACCGACGCGGTGGCGCAGCTCGCGGCGACGGCCCCGTTCCACGTCGTCGAGTCCCGCTACTGGCTGCCCATCGGCGACATCAGCCAGTGGTGCTGGAGTCAGTTGGCGGACGTGGGGCCGGTGCGGTAGCGGCGAGAATGCCGTCCGCCCACGCGGTGTCGGCGGCGGACAGGCGCGGCTCCGGTTCCGATTCGTAGATGTAAAGCCGATAGCCGGCGCGGTCGTACACGCGGTGCAGAATCGCTTGCAAATCTAGGATCGGCTCGGGCACGCCCTCCCGCAGGGGGATCGGGATGACCGGCAGCGGATCGCGGAGGCGGATCGGCCAGAAGTCCGCGCTCGGCCGCTGGTGCGACCGGCTGACCGCCACCGAGTACGCGCACGCCGGCATCCCCGCCCACGGCAGCCGCGGCCCGCCCCGGAGCAGGTCGATTTCCACCAGGTGCGCCCGCGACCCCAACACCTGTCGCCGCTTGCCGAGGTGCTGCTCCCGATCCGGGCCGGCGTACTTGTTCGACGGGCTGAGCAACTCCAGCACCGCGACGACTTCGTGCCCCGCGCGGTCGAAGATTTCCAGAAACGCGACGCGGGTGATGTCCACGTCGTCCGCCACTTCGACCGTCACCGGTTCGGTGAGGACCGCTGTCGCCGCACCCCTGCCGCCGTCGAAGTCCGTCGGGTGAACGGACAGGTCGGCATGGCCGATCCGTTCCCGCCCTTCGTCGGGCACCTCGTGGAAGTACAGGTGTTCGCCGATCTTGACGTAGTAACTCGGCGCGAGCGGGTCGGCCAGCGCGTCCGCCGCCGCCGCGATGAACCGGTAGTGGAAGTCGGTCCAGACGGCGGCGTTTTCCAGGTACGGGTTCATGCCGGGGAACGGGGACGGCATCGGGATTCCCTCCGGGGTTGCCGGCATTCTACCCGATCCACCGCCGCACCAACTCGCCGGCGTCGGCGAGGGTGCGGAAGGCCGCGTCCGGCCGGCACGCCACCAGTTCCTCGTGCGAGTGCCAGCCGGTGGCGACCGTCACCACCTTCGCCCCGATGGCGCGGGCGCAGCGCACGTCCAGCGGCGTGTCGCCGATCACCCACACGTCGGCCGGGTCGGTATCGCCCCGCCGCGCGACCACGTTCGTCATCGCCTCGCGGGCCACGTCGTCGCGGTCGTAGTGGCGGTCGCCGAACCCGCCGAGCGGGTGGCCGTCGTGCAGGAAGTATTCCCACAGCCCGTAGTGGCCGAGCTTCGTCTTCGCCCCGCGGACGACGTTCCCCGTGAGCAAGCCGAGCGTCACGTTCGGCCGCTGCCGCACCGCGTCCAGCACGTCCGCGACCGCGACGCAGACTTCGCCGGTTCCGACTGCCAGGATGCCGGGCAAGTGGTCGAGGTAGGCGTCGGTCAGCTTCACTTGATTTTCCAGGTGATCCGGCAGGCCGTGGCAGGCGAGCAGCGCGCGGCCGATGTCCCGATCCGTCCGCCCGCTGTACGGCACCTCGTCGCGGACCTCGGCCACGCCGAACGCGGTGCGGAGGGCCAGCTCCATCGCCACCTTGCCGGCCCCGCCGGTGCGGACCAGGGTGCCGTCGATGTCGAACAGAAGCACGGGCATGGGGACGACCGGGGCGAGTGTGTGGAACCCGCGGTCATGATAGGCCGCGCCTTTCGGCTCACAATCGGTCCAGCGGGCTGACCACGCTGGGCAGGCCACGGTCCATGACGCGCGTGTAAATCATCGTCGTGTTCACGTCGGCGTGGCCGAGCAGCGTCTGAACCGTGCGGATGTCCGCCCCGTCCTCCAACAAATGCGTGGCGAAGCTGTGCCGGAACGTGTGCGGGCTGACTCGCTTGGACAACTCGGCGGTCCGGGCCGCCGCCGTCGCCTCGCCCCCGATCACGGCCGTGGACAAGTGCCACCGCTCCAACGGCTGTCCCAAGACTTCGCGGTATAGGAACACGAGGGCGCACAGGGCTTGACTCTGCGAGCTGGCCGCCTGCCGGCGGTCCACGGCCAAGTGTGTCAGGAACTGCTCGACGGCCGATTCGCGGAGGTGGTCCGGGTGAATCCACCGCCCCGCCTGGTCCCGGTGATAGCGCAGGAAATCGAGCACCCAGGCCGTGTAGGACTCCTCGGTCGCCTTCGCGTAGTTCATGGTCCGGCAGGCAGCGGCAAAGCGGTCGAGCAGTTTCACAGATGAACTCTCAGATGGTATAAACCGGATGACCCTGACCACCCTTTTTCCACAAATCCCGGCCGGGCCGCAAGAAAAAACTTGACAGGCAGTTTGGCCCGCCCGTACTATCCCAACGTGTGAAGGTGTTTATCCCAATCACCGGGATTGGGATAAGTATCTGTTCGGCCGCCGGGTGCAGAGGGGGAGTCTATGGAGGAGTTCGACATCCCCGAGGAGGAACTCAGACGCATCCGTGCGGAGGCGGAGGAGCAGCATCGCGCGGAACAGGAACGTCGATTTGAGCGAGCCGAACCGCGGCCAGATGAGGCTACGACTCCCTCTTCCCAACCGGCAAGCGAGTGCGGGACGTGGTACTTACTCCGGACGAAGGGGCGCAAAGAAGGGCCGCTGACCACCGACGAACTCATCCGGCTCCAACCCGGGCAGGGAGATCGCATCCGCCCGACCTCAGATCGCGAGTGGGTGCCCTGGGAGGAGGCCCTTGCCCGGTATCCGGAGTTGAGGAGGGCGCAAGAAACCGCCATACAGTCGGAGCAGGCCGGGAGTAGCATTCCGACAGCACCGGCCGCGACTTCGCCGGTATGCGTGAGATCACACCGGGTAAAATTGCTGGGTTGTGCGGGATTAATACTTCTGTCCGGCGGGCTGATGGTGGCAAACACTCGGCGGGGTCAGTCGCCGAAAGAAGAGCAAACTATTACACCCGGTTCGAGCAAACCGAAGTACGAATGGGATCGGAAGTCCAAAGATGCTCGAAAGAGTGTAGATTTACAACGACAGATCGAAGAGGTGGACAGGCGAATCAATGAAGCCCATGCCGAATATTACAAGTTGGTCTCGCTGGATGAGTCTTTCAAGTTGGTGGCACGTCCTCAACTCAACGAGCGGCTCGCGGAGTTGCAGGCCCGGAAGTCTCAACTGGAGTTGGAGTTGCTTAAGTACCGCTGAACAAACGAAGACCGAAATCGCCCATGTCTAGCGGAAGCCGAACCAGGCGCTGCACCTGACCCGGCCACGTAATCTGTTTCCCGTAGCATCCTGCGCGTCGTGTTCGCGATCTGGTGTCGCGGCCGGGCAGGTGAGCTGGGTCGTTCGGCGGCGGAGGCGCAGCCGGGGTCGCATGCACAGAGGTGCTACATGTTCGAGCGGACCTGCCCGTGCTGTTGCCGGTGGATGCGCGCTGCGACCGTAGCGTCGGCCGGTCTCGTCGGCTTCCACGTTGTTCACGAGGCTCAGGCCAGTTCCCACCACCAGCACGTCCGCCAGGAACACGCACCAGAGAACGAGCCGACTCAGGGTCGAGATACGCCCGGCTTCTACTCAGCGATGGCAATGACAACAACGACCACGACGACCCTACCTCCGATGCCAACGATCACCGTCTCCCCTCCGTTGCCGCAACCCGGTAACATCGTGGCCTGGGATGAGAGCGGACAGAGGTGGGTCGAGATTCCCGATTGCGGTTTCCGGCCCGGAGCGTAAGGCGGTTTGGTTGCTGAGGTTGGTCAGCGGTCGCCAGACCAAAGGCACGCCGAACCAGGCGCTGCAGCAGACCGGGGCCGCACGTTCGCTTTCTCGGGTTCGTTGTCGCTCGGCGGCCCCGGCTGCTGAGCTGTGTCGTTCGGCGTTGAAGGCCAGCGGCCCGCAGAGGTGATCCATGCCGCCACGCTTGAAGCTGCGCTGCCTGAACGTCGTCCTCATCGGCACATTTGCCGCCCTCTGTTTGGCGTGCGGCGGCGACCCGGAAGACCCGCCGCGGGGATCGATCTGGGAGAAACTGTACGGCTACTGGGCGTCTGACCCGGTCCCGCTGTTCGACGGCGATAGGGTGGCGGGGACCACTGTGATCAAACTCGAGATGTCGTACTGGAACACTGGTCTCCTCATGCACTACCCAGGCGATGCGGAACTCCGGGTCGGAGAGAGCGTGGGCGCTCACGCGAGAAGCTGCTCTGCGTCCGGCTTCAGGGATGTCGGATCAGCCGCCACCTCCGACCCGACCAAGTCGAGCGATGATTCCACCTGGACCTTCCGCGTCGATGCAGACCAGCCGGACGTGATGTACGCCACTTGGCTGCTGAAGAGCGGCACCGAGCGGCTCCACGAGGTGCGGTTCAAGAAGTACAAGAAGTACAGGGAGTGAGTTGCTCAGCCACTCGCAGTTGAGTTGGTCGCGGCTGGGGACAAAGGCACGCCGAACCAGGCGCTGCAGCAGACGGCGGGGCATGATTCGTTTCTGGGACTTCAAGCTCGCCGGTGCCCCGCCGCTGCTGAGCTGTGTCGTTCGGCGACCGGAGGGCTTCCGACGTGGGCGAGCGCTTCGAGCCGTGGCAGCCGCTTGACACCGCCGATGGGGAGTTCTTCATCGTGTGGTTCGAGCACCGCCCGGCCACGGGTGCGGTCCTTGAGGTCGAGCGGATGGGCGGCGGGCCGGTGCTGCGGGTATGGTTCGACGGCGCCATCGCCTTCCGCAATCACCCGCACGACATCCTGATGCTGACGTGGTGGGGGTCGCACTCGTTCTACTGCGTCCGGGAGTCAGCTTGGGCGGGGTGGCTGTAGCAGCAGTCGCAGGGGATCTGGTCGGCTGAGGCGTTCACGCACTACGGCTGCAAGACGGTGGACGGGTGCTACGAGGTGCTGTCGGCCACCGAGCCGCGGGCCCAGTGGGTCGCTCCAGAGCTGTCGCTCAACCCGGTCGCCCGCACGGACCAAAGGCACGACGGGTCTGGCAAAACTTTCGGGCGGACCTCACTCGCGGCGGGGACGAGGGTTCGCCAGTACGCCGGCCACGGGTCGCTCTCCCGCACCGCCTCCAAGGCCATCACCGCCTCGGCGTTGTCCGCGTCCCACCGCATGCCCGACCCCTTCCGCCGCCGCGTCAGCGTCTTGCCGCACGACTCCGTCGGCCCGCTGCCGATCTGCCATCCCTTCGCCGCGAACTCCGGGTACCGGATCATCCCCCGCCGCTCGCTCGCGTAATTCGGCAATGCGTCCGCCGTCGCCGCCGCACGCTTCGCACTCCGCCACTGACAACGCCACGTCACCAACTGCTCCCGCGCGGGGTCGTACCCGTCGTGCTCGAAGGCGTGCGTTGCCCCGCGTCCCCAGCACCAGCCGGTGCCGCACCGCCTCGTCGTAATACGTGACGATCTCGAACTCCTTGTACGCCTGGTCCGCCCCCGCCTAGGCCATCTCCCGCACCCCCACCGAGACGGTCCGCTCGGCCCGGTCGAGGTACCCGTCGAGGACGGTGCGACTGCCGACGGTCGGGCCGTGCCAGCGGATGCGGGCGATGGTCAGTCG
>JAYTTN010000342.1:0-6025 GCA_043745295.1 Fimbriiglobus sp.
GATTCCCCCTCACCCCTGCCCCTCTCCCCCAGGGGAGAGGGGTTCACCCGAGTACTGCCATGACCCCCACCGAGCGGCTGACGACCGACCTGCTCTACCGCCAAGCACCCGACGCGCTTCGCGCCAGGGCCGAGCGAATCGAGCTGTTGGTGCTGGACGTGGACGGGGTTCTCACCGACGGCGGCATCTGGTACTCGGATCGCGGCGAGGAGCTGAAGCGGTTCCACGTCCGCGACGGGCTGGGGCTGAAGCTGTGGCAGAAGGCCGGCGGGCGGGCGGCGGTGCTGTCCGGGCGGCGCTCCGAGACCGTGACGCGGCGTGCGGCCGAGTTGGGACTGCACCCGGTGTCCCAGGGGTGTGCCGACAAGGCGGCCGGGTTCGCGGAGCTGCTGGCCGAGGTCGGTTTGACGGCGGATCGCGTGTGCGGGGTGGGCGATGACCTGCCGGACCTGCCGTTCCTCACCCGCTGCGGGCTGGCGGTCGCGGTCGGGGACGCCGTCGCGGAGGTCCAGGCGGCGGCGGACTACGTGACGACCGCGCCGGGCGGCCGGGGGGCGGTGCGCGAGACGGTCGAATGGCTGCTGAAGGTCCGCGGCCAGTGGGCCGAACTGGTTTCAGGTTTCAGGTTTCAAGGTTTCAAGGAAGAGCCGTGAAGCGCTGGTGCCGTCTGCCGGCTTGAAACTCTGAAACCTGAAACTCCGAAGGGGGAAGGCCGTGCTGACGCCCCGCCGATTCCTGCTGTTCGTCCTCGCCGTCGGCGGGTTCGCCGTCGCGTACCTGGCGTACAGCCAGGCCCTCGGCGCGGTGGACGGGCTGCCCGCCCTGCCGGCCCGCTTCCTGACCGAGGCGTCCGGCCAGCCGGTCGTCGTCAACCCGCCGGTGCCGCCGACCGACATCTGGCTGCGGCAGGCGTTCGGCGACGACGCGCTGGAAGTGCGGGACACCCGGCACACGTACACGATGCGGTTCCGCAAGCGGGACAGCGGGCTGGCCGTGGCGTGCGGCGGGGTGGACCCGAACGGCACCAAGTTCGTCACCGTCTCGCCCATCAGCGTGGCCCTGTTCGGCCGGCCGACCACCCAGCCGAAGCCGGGCGAGGTGCAGGACATCAGCACCTTCCACGCGGACAAGGCGATCCTGGAATTCGACCGGCCGGTAACAAACGTTCAGGAGCTGACCGACAAGGCCACCCTCGTCGGCATCAAGATGATCGCCGACCCGGACTTGGAGACGCACGAGAAGGACGAGCGGCGGGGCCGCATCTGGATCACCAGCAACCAGAAGTCGGCCGACCCCGCCGACCTGCTGCTCGTCCGCACCGTCGGGCCGGTGTTCTACGAGGTGACGCCGGAGGGCAAGCCGCACGACCCGGAGGTGGCCCAGGTCTGGACGGCGGCGCTGGTGGAGGTGTTCGACCGGAAGACGCTGCCCCGCCCGCTGCACGCCACCGCGCCGCTGTCCGTCACCGTGCCGACCGCCGCGCTGCCCCGGCCGGACGACCTCCGCAAGCAGGGGGCCGTGGCCGACATCCTGCACGGCCTGACGCTGCCGCCGCCGACGGTCGTCGCCGAGGGGCTGAAGCTGTACCTGCTGCCGGAGAAGCAGAACAAGCGGGGCGGCGTCGGCTATTCCGGCGTCCGCGAGCTGCGGCTGTGCGAGAAGGTGCAGATGAACCTGTGGGTGGAAGGCGGCGGCGGGTTGCCCGGTGCCGCACCCGCGCGGCCGGCCGAGCCGAAGGGCAAAGGCCCGAACGCCGCGCCGCCCACGACTGACCCGAAGGCGGCGGAACTCCTGCTGAACCCGCCTCAGGCGCTGACGGCGGCCGTCGGTGGTGGGTTCGACGGCGTCGCCATCGCCGAGCGGTTCCGTCGCAAGGCCCTGTTGCTGGTGGAGACGCCCGGCCCGTTCCGGTACGACCTGGAAGCGGCCACCGCCACCTTCGACATCGCCCCGCACGCGCCCCCGACCGGGCCGAACGTCGTCACCGTCACCCGCCTGTCCGCCGCCGACGTGGCCGACAACCTGTTCTGCGCCCACCTGCGGCTCGACCTGAATCGCTCGGACGACAAGCCGGCGAAGGACGGCAAACTCCCGGCCGCCGAGGCCCGCGAGGGCGGCATGAGCATCCGCAAACTGACCGCCACCGGCCCGCAGGTGTACATCTCGGTGGCGGCCGAGCAGTTCACCGCGCAAGGCACCGAACTGACCCACGAGCAAGACCCGGTGACGACGGTGACGACGACCACGCTGGTCGGCAGCCCGGTGTTCGCCGACCGCGAGAACAGCCAACTCCGGGCCGGCGACGCCACGACCCCCGGCCGCGTCGAGATCGTCGCCCGCGACGCCCCGCCCGGCGCGAACGAGGCCCGCCACTCCACCGTCACCGTCCGCGGGCCGGGGCGGGTCGAGATGTTCGACCGCGAGGAGAACCGCAGCACCGGGCAGGCCAGTTGGGGCACGCGGATGGTCCACGAAAAGGTGACGATCGGCGACCGGGTGCTGGACCGGCTGACGTTCGACGGCGGCGGCACCTTCGCCGACACCGACGGCGAGTTCAAACTGACCGCCGACAAGCTCCGGCTGTGGCTGGCGGAGAAAACCGGCGAACCGAAACCGGCCGGCGCGAAGCCGGACCGCACCCCGCCGATGGTGCCGCACTCGCTCGTCGCCGACGGCAACGTGGACGCCAAGTCGCCGGACATGCTGGTCCGCCACACGGACAAACTGACCGTCTGGTTCCGCGACATCCCGCCGCCCAAGCCGGAGCCGGCCGTCGCGGTCGTGGCCCCCAAGCCCGTCCCGATGCCCGTCCCCCTGCCGAAAGCGGTCCTTCCGCCCGGCGAGGCGAAGCTCCAGCCCGTCCCCGATCCCAAGCCGCCGGACCCGGCCAAGGACGTGCCGAACCCGATCCACCTGTCCGCCCGCGTCGTCGAGACGTGGGTGACGCGCTACCCGCTGCCAGTAGTGGTGGCCCCGGCCAAAGTCGCCGGCCCGGAGAAACCGCAACCGCCCGGTCGCCCCGCCGGCCCGGCGGGACAGGGCGGGTTGAAGTACGAACTCGAGCGCGCCCGCTGCGAGGACCGCGTCGTCGTTCACCAGGACCCCGACCCGACCGACCCGGCCAAGCCGCTGACCGGGCTGGACATCGCGTCGAGCACCCTGAACCTGGAGCAGTCGTCGAAGGGCGGTGTGTTGACCGTCACCGGCACCGCCCTCGACCCGGCCGAGGTGGCGTTCGAGGACGCCAAACTGTTCGGCCGCACCGTCGTCATCGACCAGCCGAACAACGCCGTCCACGTCCCCACCGGCGGCAAGTTGAAGATGCTCAGCGGGTCCGACCTGGCCGGCGGCGGCGACCCGTCCAAGCCGAGCAACATGGAAGTCACCTGGTCCACCGAGATGCGGTTTCAGGGGGCGAAGTCGTTCGCCGAGTTCGTCGGGTCGGTGGTGGCCACGCAGTTGTCGCTGCCCGACCCGCCGAAGCCGGGGGCGGTCGCGCCCCGCCCCGCGGCCGTGGGGACCGCGCCGCTGGAACTGCTGCCGGCCCCGAAGGACCGCGGCGAGGCGTCGCCCTACGTCACCCGCGGCACCCTGCTCGGCCACCGGCTGGATGTCACCTTCGACCGCCCGGTGTACTTCAACCAGACCCGCCGCGCCGACCGCGCCCGCCCCGCCGGGGACACCGCCCCGACCGGCCGGCCGAAGCTCCGCTCCGCCTCCGTCACCACCATCCCGGACGACGAGGTGAAGCAGGCCGGCGGCAAGGTGTTGAAGGAAGTGATGTTCATCGAAGAGGTGTTCGACCCGGCGAACAAGAACAAGTACGTCCGCGCGCGGGTTCTCCGGGCGACGCAGATCGACTTCAGCACCCGCGAGAAGGACCAGACGATGGACGCCAGCGGCCCCGGCGAACTGCGGCTGCTGCAACCGCCGGAGAACGCCCGGCCGGGCGAAGTGGAAACCAAGCTGACGGTGGTGACGTTCAACAACACGATGAAAGCCCGCGACAAGGGCGGAGTCTACCGCGAGGCCAAATTCGACGGCTTCTCGCGGGTCGCCCAGGTGCCGACCGACGACCTCAAGTACCCCTTGGAGTGGCACGCTTTGCCCAAGGCCGCCAGCACGCTGGAGTGCGACGACCTGCTGACCGTCTCGACCTCGCAGCCGACCAAGGACGCCAAGGTCGCGCAGCGGATGACGGCGATCGGCAACGCACAGTTCCGCAACAAGGACTACCGGGGGTACGGCGGCACCGTCGAGGACGACGGCGAGAAGTACGTTTTCACCGGCACCCCGAATCGGCCGGCCCAGATGTTCAGCACGAAGTCCGGGGTGAACGGCACGCCGAGCCACACCGCCGAGCAGATCCACTACCGGCGCGACGGCGGTATCAGCACGAAAGGGTCGTCCGGCGGCAACATCATCACCAACCCCGGCAAGTGAGAGGGGGTCGCGGCGGAAAAAACCGCGGCCGGGTGTCACGGACGGTCGCCACGGCCGTCCCTCTCCCGATAGGATCAGCCCGGACACCACCACCGAGGTACGCGCCGTGACCGACCCGATCCCCGTCAGCATCGCCCTCGTCCGCAAGCCGACCGGAGAGCTCCTCTGGGTGTGGGACGGCGAGTGGGACTGCTTCGCCCTGCCGATGAGCAAACTGAAGAAGGGCGACCACGTCGTCGAGCTGCCCGAACACGCCGCCCTGCGGGCCGCCGGCCGCGCCCTCGGCGTGCCGGTGCGGATCGGCCAGGCGGTCCACCTGGACCCCGAACTGTTCGTCTCCGGGCGGGACTTGGCCAGTCGCCACTACCGGTACGACGTGTACCGCGCCGAACCGCACCCGGACTTCGCCACGCGAGTGGACATCCGCGTGCCCCACCTGTGGCTGGCCCCGCACACGGCCCTGCGGTCCGAGCCCAACTCCTACGACCCGCTCAGCCCGTCGTGCCGGTGGGTCGTGGCGACCCTGGCGGGCAAGGGGTACTTGCCCGGCCGCAGTCAGTACACGGCCGTCCTCGTGCTGCACCGCGATCACAACGGCCGGCGGCAATTCCTGCTCCGCCGCGAGCCGGGTTGGGGGTACGCCCTGCCGACCAAGCGGCGCGCGCCGGACGAGTCGTACCTGGCTGCCTCGCACCGGGTGGCGCGGGACGAACTCGGCGTCGATCCGGGCGAACTCGGCCTCTCGGCCGGGCACGAGACCGTCACCGCCCAGGACGAATCGCGGTCGGAACATGTCGTCACCTTCTACTGCCACGGCGTGTTCGAGGGGTCCGTCCCCGCCGGCACGAAGTTCGACTCGGCGGCACCGCTGGTGTGGGTGGACGCGACCGCGATCGCGGCAGGCAGCGTGAAAGGCCCCGTCGCGGTGGACGGGCAGCCGGCCCCCGACGGTGTGGTGTCGCCGACCGCGCGGCACATCCTCCAGGACCGCGGCCACGTCCCGTTCCTCGGCTCGGACGTGGGGTGACGCCATGACCGCGATCCGCGAAACCCAGGCGGCGGTGGCGCTGATCCGCGCCCGCCACCCCGCCGGCTGGAAGTACCTGTGCCAGTGGAGCGACACCTGGCACGCGCTGCACTTCATCGGCGGCCACCGCGAGGCCGGCGAGACGTTCCGGGAGTGCGCCGCCCGCGAGGTGGAAGAGGAACTGGCCCTCGGCGCGGCCGATTTCGCGGTCGCCGCCGCGCCGCTGGCCCACTTCGAGTACGAGGCGTTCTCCGCGAGTGCCGGGGCTCCCACCCGCTATTTCATGGCAGTGTTCCCGACCGAACTCGCCGGGGAACTCGGCGCGACGGTCGGCGACCGCCCGGAGAACGCCTGGGTCGGCTCCGAGGAGATCCGCGCGGGCCGCACCGACGACGGCCGGCGGATCAGCCCGAGCGTCGGCACCATCCTCGCCCGCCTCGGCCAGTGAGTGAGGTGAGGCCGGTTCACTTCGGCCCGCTGGGTGTAGCAATGGATTTTGGCGGCTCCGGGCGAGCGGGGGGCGTCAGCCCCCTGTTCCCTGGGGATTTCGACCAC
>JAYTTN010000343.1:0-1652 GCA_043745295.1 Fimbriiglobus sp.
GCGGTTCCGGGGAGGTGGTCGTGGAGGCGTCCTGCCAGAGGGAAAGCACCGTTGTCCCCCATCCCGCCCAAAAGTGCCAGGGAACTTTGGCGCACCCGGCGGGGTTGGGCCGCGCCGGCGATCTCGTATCATTTCCCCAACCCCGCGGGCGCTCTCCACTTCCCGCCCCGTCGTGCCGAGCCGTCCCCCGCGCGAGATTCCCCGTGACCCCTCGTGAAGTCCTCGCCCTGCTCCGGGAGAAGGAAGTCCGCGCCGTGGACCTGCGGTTCATGGACTTCCCCGGCCTGTGGAAGCACCTGACCGTCCCGGCCGAGATGGTGACGGAAGACACGTTCGAGGAGGGCGTCGGGTTCGACGGCTCCGGCCTGCGCGGGTGGCAGCGGATCAACGAGTCGGACATGCTCATCGTCCCGCAGCCGGAGACGCTGTTCATCGACCCGTTCGCCCGCGAAGTCACGCTCGGCATCCTGTGCAACGTGCAGGATCCCAGCACCCGCGAGGACTACAGCAAAGACCCCCGCAACGTGGCCCGCAAGGCCGTCAACTACATGAAGCAGTCGGGCCTGGCGGACACGGCGTACTTCGGCCCGACGCTGGAGTTCTTCGTGTTCGACGACGTGAAGTACGACCAGACGACGCACTCGGCGTTCTACTATGTCGATAGCACCGAGGGGCACTGGAACACCGGCCGGGACGAGCGGCCGAACCTGGGGTACAAGGTGCCCAGCCGCCAGGGGTACTTCCCCTGCACGCCGACCGACCACTTCGCCGACCTGCGGACCGAGATGATGCTGGCGATGGCGCAGTGCGGGCTACAAGTGGAGAGCCACCACCACGAGAAGGCCAGCGGCGGCCAGTGCGCCATCGACATCCGCTACGCCGATCTGGTGGCGATGGCCGACAGCGTGCTGAAGTACAAGTACGTGGTGAAGAACGTGGCCCGCCGCGCCGGGAAGACGGCGACGTTCATGCCGAAGCCGCTGTTCGACGAGTACGGCAGCGGCATGCACGTCCACATGTCGCTGTGGAAGGGCGGGCAGAACCTGTTCGCCGGGTCGGGGTATTCGGGCCTGTCGGACGTGGCGCGGTACGCCATCGGCGGCATCCTGAAGCACGCCCGCGCCCTCTGCGCCATCACCAACCCGACGACGAACAGCTACAAGCGGCTGGTGCCCGGCTTCGAGGCCCCGACGCGGCTGGCGTACAGCCAGCGGAACCGGTCGGCGGCCATCCGCATCCCGGTGTACAGCTCCCGGCCGAAGTCGAAGCGGATCGAGTACCGCCTGCCGGACGGCGCGGCCAACCCGTACCTGGCGTTCGCCGCGCTGCTGATGGCCATGCTGGACGGGGTGAAGAACAAGATCGACCCCGGCGAGCCGCTGGACAAGGACATTTACGACATGGCCCCGGAGGAACTGACCGACGTGCCCAGCCCGCCGGCCACGCTGGAGGACGCGCTGGTGGCGCTGGAGAAGGACCACGAGTTCCTGCTGTACGGCAACGTGTTCACCGAGGACGTGATCGAGACGTGGGTGCAGTTCAAGCGGAGCGAGGAGGTCGCGGCCGTGCGGCTGCGGCCGCACCCCTACGAGTTCGCCCTGTACTTCGACAGTTGAGGGCTGTGGGGCGGCTCCGGAAGTCGCCGCGAAGAG
>JAYTTN010000344.1:0-1651 GCA_043745295.1 Fimbriiglobus sp.
AGGAGGACATTACCTGCTGGCCGTCAAGGGCAACCAGCCGACCCTCCGGAAAGCCGTCGAGCGGGTGGTCGAGGGGGCGTGCGAGGCGGACCTGGTCGGGGTGGACGGGAGCGAGGCCGTGGACGACGCCCACGGGCGACACGAGGAGCGGTACGTCGGGGTGTTCAAGAACCCCGAGGGGATCCCGGCCGAGTGGCCGGACGTGGCCGCGGTCGTGCAGGTGAACCGGAAGCGGGAGGTCGGCGGGGTGCGGACCTGCACCACACACTATGGAGTTCCCCACGAACGGTGGACAGTGGGAAAGCGGTGTAAACTCTGAGTACCTGGAGGCACACCGATGGTTGGTCAGCGCAAGGTCTACACGCCGGAGTTCAAGCTAGCGGCGGTGAAGATGATCACCGAGCAGAAGCTCTCGGTCGCCGAGGTCGCCCGCCGACTCGGGGTGACCGAGAACCGGCTCCACGAGTGGAAGAAGGCGGTCCTCGCGAAGGGGGCCGACGCCTTCCCTGGGTCGGGGCACCTCACCCCCGTCGAGGAGGAGTTGCGTCGCCTGCGGGCCGATGTCAAGCGTCTGGAGGCGGAGCGGGACATCCTAAAAAAAGCCGCGGCGTTCTTCGCCACCCAGATGAAGTGACCTTCGCCTGGATCGAGGAACGCAAGACCGAGTGGCCCGTCACGACCCTGTGCCGCGTCTTAGACGTATCCCGCTCGGGGTTCTACGCCTGGCGGTCCCTAAAGCCGAGCGTGGCCGAGACCCGGCGGGAGGCGCTGACCGAGCGGGTGGCGGAGATTCACGCCGAGGTGAAGGCCCGGTACGGCAGCCCGCGGATGCACGCCGAGTTGGTGGGTCGCGGGCACGCGTGCTGCGTGAACACCGTCGCCCGCGTCATGCGGGAGGCCGGGATCGCCGCGAAAACCAAGCGGAAGTTCCAGCAGACGACGGACTCGAACCACCCGCACCCGGTGGCGCCGAACGTGTTGGACCGGGCGTTCGACCCGGACGAGCCGAACGCGTCGTGGGTGGCGGACGTGACGTACGTCCCGACGCGGGAGGGGTGGCTATACCTGGCGGTCGTGGTGGACCTGTTCAGCCGGCTAGTGGTCGGCTGGTCGATGGCGGCGACGATGACCAGCCGGCTGGTGGTGGACGCCCTGGAGATGGCCCTGTCCGGCCGTCCCAAGGGGTCGTCTTCGGGTCTGGTGGCCCACTCGGACCGCGGCAGCCAGTACGCGAGCGAGCACTACCGGCGTCGGCTGACCGATGAGCGGATCACGTGCAGCATGAGCCGCCGGGGGAACTGCTGGGACAACGCGCCGATGGAGAGCTTCTTCGCGAGCCTGAAGAAGGAACTGGTTCACGGCGAAGACTACGCGACCCGCGACGAGGCGAGGTCGAGCATCTTCGAGTACATCGAGGCGTTCTACAACCGCGCCCGGCGGCACTCGTCACGGGGGTACGTCGCCCCGGCCGAGTTCGAGCGGACGCATAACCAAACCCACCGCTAAAGACTGTCCACGATTCGTGGGGAACTCCATTCGTCAAGTTTGCCATGATCCACCTCATGCTGAACCGACTCCAACCGAAGGGCGGGGATGCAGAGTTCCACTACCGACAGGCCGCCTGACCCCCCTTATGGGACAGTCACTGAGT
>JAYTTN010000345.1:0-1647 GCA_043745295.1 Fimbriiglobus sp.
GCCCGACGCGGGTCGACTTCGGCTGCGACGGGGTGATGGCGCCGGTGGTGACCGCGGGCGAGAAGGCGAAGCGACGCCTGAAAATCCGGGAGAAGCGGGTCGCCGGGGTCGGAAGTGCCGGCCGCTGCGGCGTCCGAAACGCGGGGCGGATCAGCCGCCCAGGAACCCGGCGTCGAATGCAAAGAAGCTGCGGACCACCCCGAGGGCCGCGTCGAAAGCCTTGACGTGACCGCCCGGAACTCCGACGCCGGCGCCCGTCAGGATGTCGTACCGGCCGTCGTTGTCGACATCGGCCGCCCCCACGTCTACGGCACCGGGGAAACCGGCGTAGGCGAAGAAGCTGCGGATCTCGGCCCCGCTGGCCCCGCTGAACACCTTGACGTGTCCGTTGACCGATGACCCGGTGACGATGTCGGCGATGCCGTCGTTGTCGATGTCGCCGAAACCGACGGTGGCGGCACCGGTGAAGCCGAGATAGGCGAAGAAGCTGCGGATCTCGGCGCCGCTCGAACTGCTGAACGCCTTGACGTGTCCGTTGACCGACGCACCGGTGATGATGTCGGCCAAGCCGTCGTTATCGAGGTTGCCGACGGCCACGCTCACGCCGCCGGCGAAACCGTTGTAAGCGAAGAAGCTGCGGATCTCCGCGCCGGTCGCCCCGTCGAACGCCTTGACGTGCCCGTTGATGGAGGCGCCGGTGACGATGTCGTCGACCCCGTCGCCGTTCACATCCCCCACGGCCACGCTCACGGCGCCCGTGTAGCCCGCGAACGGGTTGAACTCGCGGATGAACCCGCCGCCCGCGGTGAACAGGCGAACGGCCCCGCCCCCGGTACCGGTGCCGACGACGAACGGCAGCACCGCCATCGGCGCGACGTTGGCCACGGTCAGGATTCGGGTTGCGGCGGTGCTGCTGGCCCCGTTCTTGTCGGCGACGACGAGCGAGACGGTGTAGTTGCCGTTGTCGTTCGGAGTGAATGCGAAGGCGGGCACGGTGCCGTAGTTCGCGGCGGTGATCGTGCCGGTCGCATCGGCGATGACTTGGCCGTTGGACGCGACGACGTGCCAGGTGTAGGTGAACGGGGCGTCGGCCGCGCCGGCGGGGTCGGTGAAAGTGCCGGTATAGGAGACGCCGGAGCCTTCGTTCGAGGAGGTCGGCCCGGATGCGATCACCGCGGTGGGGGCCGACCTCATGGCCCAAAGTTCGGTTCCGGTCGCCGCATCGGCCGCCGAGAAGTAGAGAGTCGAGCCGACCGCCGTGAGGAACTGCGGATTCGAGTTGTTCGCTCCGGGGTTGATGTCCTTGACGAAAAGGGTGCCCGCCGCCGTGCCGTCCGAAATCCACAGCTCGTTGCCGTTCGCGGCGTCGAAAGCCGAGAAGTAGAGCGTCGGGCCGATTGCCGTGAGGAACTTCGGATTCGAGTTGTTCGCGCCTGCGTAGATGTCTTTGATAAGGACGGTGCCCGCCGACGTGCCATCCGACTTCCACAGTTCGATGCCGTTCGCCGCATCGGCCGCCGGGAAATAGAGCGTCGAGCCGATTGCCGTGAAGGATGAGTTGTTCGCCGGATTCGAGTTGTTCGCGCCTGCGTAAATGTCCTTGACAAGGACGGTGCCCGCCGCCGTGCCGTCCGAAATCCACAGCTC
>JAYTTN010000346.1:0-5971 GCA_043745295.1 Fimbriiglobus sp.
CGGACGTGCCCGACCCGCCGCGCGACCCCGCCGGCCGCAAGCAGTACTGGGAAGACACCGTCGCCGAAGCGGTCGCGGAGCTGCGCCGCCGGCTGGCCAGCAGCCGCGACGAGAAGTCCTTCCCGGCCCTGCAAATGATCGTGGACCTGGAGAAAACCCGACTGCGGCACAAGGCCCCCGTCGCGGGTACGGAGGTGAGTGGCGGCGGTGGCTGGGCCGACGGGCTGGAACCGCTGCCGATGTACGACGCCGAGAGCGACCGCGAGTTCGCGCTGAAGAAGTCCGAGCCGGAAGCGTCAGCGACGGTTCTTTCCGTCGCACCGTCGCTGACGCTTCCGGCTCGGACCGGACCCGACGCACCGTCGCTGACGCTTCCGGCTCGGACCGGACCCGACGCTCCGTCACTCACGCTTCCAGCTCCGACCGAACCGGAAACTCCGCCCCTCCCGTCGTACCCGTTCCCGCCGAAACCCCTGCGGCCGATCCCGCTGCGCGAGCGGCTGACGTTGCAGAGCCTGCACAAGGGCGTCATCGGCCACTTCCACGACCACGACGACGACTACCTTCTGGAGCGCGGGCACGGCCGTCGCAGGCGCGCCGCGACCGCGGAGGCGGACACCGCCGAGCCGCTCCTCGCGCTCATCCTCCCGCCGCCGCTCCCTCGCCCCACTGTCAGGAACTTCGACCTGTTCTCGCCGCGCTGACGGCCAAGCCCGCTAGAGTATCCGTTCGGATCATCGTCCCCCCGCCGCCGCGACCGACTTCCCATGTCCACCCCCGCCGTCCCCGATTTGGACGACCCGAGCCTGTACATCAACCGCGAACTCAGCTGGCTGGAGTTCAACCGGCGGGTGCTGGAGGAGGCGCAGGACCCGTCCGTCCCGCTGCTGGAGCGGCTCAAGTTCCTGGCCATCTTCAGCAGCAACCTGGACGAGTTCTTCATGGTCCGCGTCGGCGGCCTGCACCAGAAGGTGGTGGCCGGCATCGAGAACGGGTCCGGCGGGGACCGCATCCCGGCGACCGAGCAACTCCGCCGCGTCGGCGAGATCGTCCGCGAGCTGGTGACGGCGCAGTACAAGTGCCTGCGGGAGGACGTGCTGCCGGCCCTCCGCGAGAAGGGAGTCGTCGTCCGCGAGGAGGCGGAGCTGTCGGCGGCCGAGCGGCGGGCGGTGGCCGACCTGTTCCACCAGCACGTGAACGGCAGCGTCACGCCGCAGGCGATCGACCCGACGCACCCGTTCCCGCACCTCATCAACAAGGCCATCTACCTGGTCGTCCCGCAGCGGCGGCCGGGCACCGAGGCGCGGCTGTTCGCCACCGTCCAGGTGCCGCTGCTGCCGAACCCGCGGATGGTCGCGCTGCCGACGGCCGACCCCCGCGCCGCCGCCTTCCTGCCGCTCGAGAGCGTCCTCCGGCTGCACATGGCCGACCTGTTCCCCGGCATGATTCTGGACCGGGCGTTCGCCTTCCGCGTCACCCGCGACAGCGAGTTCGAGGTGGACGACGACGTGGAGGACTTGATGCAGGCGATGGAGGAGAGCGTCAAGAAGCGGAAGGAGGGGCAGGAGGTGCGGCTGGAGCTGGAGGCCGACGCGCCGCCGGAGGTGGAGCAGTTCCTGCTGGAGCAGCTCGGCCTGTCGGCGGACGACGTGTTCCGCGTGCCCGGCCTGATCGACCTGACGGCCATGTTCGACGTGCACGCGGTGGGCGGGTTCGCCGAGCTGCGGGACCCGCCGTTCACCCCGGTCGCCGTCCGCGACTTCGCCCAGGCCCCGAACGTGTGGGCGGCCATCCGCGCGCGGGACATCCTCGTCCACCACCCGTACGACAGCTTCAAGCCGGTCGTCGATCTGATCGACGCGGCGGCCGACGACGAGCGGGTGGTGGCCATCAAGCAGACGCTGTACCGCACCAGCTCGGACAGCCCCATCGTGCAGGCCCTCCAGCGGGCGGCCGAGAACGACAAGCAGGTGACGGCGGTGGTCGAGCTGAAGGCGCGGCTGGACGAGGAGCGGAACATCCGCCGCGCCAAGCGGCTCCAGAAGTCGGGCGTGACGGTGGCCTACGGGATGAGCGACCTGCGGCTGAAGACGCACTGCAAGGTGGCCCTGGTGGTGCGGCGGGACGAGGACGGCGTCACCCGCAAGTACGTCCACCTGGCGACCGGCAACTACAACCCGCAGACGGCCCGCACGTACACCGACATCGGCCTGTTCACCTGCCACCCGGACTTCGCCGAGGACGCCATCCTGCTGTTCAACCAGCTCACCGGGTACGTGGCCACGGCCGCCTACCGCAAGCTGATCGTCGCGCCGGCCCGCCTCCAGCCGTTCATGATCGAGCGGATCGACCGGGAGACGGCGAACCAGCTGGCCGGCAAGCGGGGGCGGGTGGTGGCCAAAGTGAACGGGCTGCTGGAGCCGATGGTGGTGAAGGCGCTGTACCGCGCCAGCCAGGCCGGGGTGAAGGTGGACATCATCTGCCGCGGCGTGTGCGCCCTGCGGCCGGGGGTGCCGGGGGTGTCCGACAACATCCGCGTCATCTCCATCGTGGACCGCTTCCTGGAACACAGCCGGGTGTTCTACTTCGAGAGCGGCGGCACCCCGGAGGTGTTCGTCGGCAGCGCCGACTGGATGGACCGCAACCTGAGCCGGCGGGTGGAGGTGGTGTTCCCGGTGGAGCAGCCGGAGCTGCGGCAGCGGCTGATCGACGAGGTGCTGACGCTCGGGCTGGCGGACACGGCCAAGGCCCGCGAACTGCTGCCCGACGGGACGTACCGGCGGGTGAAGCCGGCCGACGGCGAGCCGCCGCTGCGGAGCCAGCAGCGGCTGATCGAACTGGCCGCCGCCGTCCGGGTGCCGTCGGCGGCGGTCGGCTCGGCCGTCCGACCCGCGACCCCGAACGACGCGCCGCCCGCCCGCCGGCCGCGCGGCAAGCGGACCCCGTGACCGCCCTTGCGGGGCCGCGGCCGCCCCGTAAACTGGGTTCACGCACTCGTAGCTCAACTGGATAGAGCATCGGTCTTCGGAACCGAGGGTTACAGGTTCGACTCCTGTCGAGTGTACTAGGGTTTTCGACGAGCCGGCGGTAGAATGGTACTGAATGGTGGTACAGAATCGTCCGGGGCCGCGACGCTCCTGGAGACCTGACCCATGGCCCCGCCCGCCCGTGGTACTGGGATGATCGCCACGCTTGGTACGTCAACAAGGACGGCCAGCGACACCTCCTCGGCCAGCACCCGCCCGACGCCCCGCCCCCGAAGAAGGCCCGCGGCAGGTGGAACACGCCGCCCGCCGTCCTCCAGCGGTTCCACGAACTGATGGCCGCCCCGCCGGCCGCCTCCCTTCCCGCCACCGCGGACCACTCCGGCCCGACCGTCGCCGGGCTGTTCGAGAAGTACCTGGACTGGTGCCAGAAGCACTGCGCGCCGCGGACCTACGACGGGTACCTCTGGCACCTCCAGCGGTTCGTGCGGGAACGGCCCGACGCGGACACCCTGTCCGCCGCCGACCTGAAGCCGTTCCACGTCGTCGAGTGGCTGGACCGGCACCCCGGTTGGGGGCCGACGTACCGCCGTAACGCCATCGCCTCCGTCAAGCGGGCCTACGCCTGGGCCGAGGAACTCGGCTACCTGACCGCCAACCCCGTCCGCACGATCAAGAAGCCGGCCGCCAAACGGCGGGAGCGGTTCGTCTCGCCCGAGGACTGGACCAAAATCCGCGACAGCTACCAGCCCGCCAACCCGTTCCGCCAGTTGCTCGAGTTCGTGTGGGAGACCGGCGGCCGGCCGTTCGAGGCGCGCCGCCTGGAAGCGCGGCACGTCCACCTGGATCGGGCGGTCATCGCCATCCCGCCCGAGGAGGCGAAGGGGCGGAAGAAGTGGCGGCTCATCCGGCTCGAGGGTCGTGCCCTGGAAGTTGTGGCGGCACGGATGGCGGCGGTGAAGGCCGGGACACTGTTCCTCAACGCCGACGGGCTGCCGTGGACCAGTTCGGCGATGGGCTGCCGGTTCGGGCGGCTGAAGGGGAAGCTCGGCGTGCGGCACTTCGCGTACGCCTTCCGCCACGGATTCGCCAACCGACTGCTGGTGAGCGGGGTGGACCACCTGACCGTCGCCGAGTTGCTCGGGCACGCGGACGGCACCATGCTGGCGAAGGTGTACCAGCACCTCGACCAGAGTGACGCCCACCTCCGCGAGGCCCTGAAGAAGGCGAACGCACCGTCGGCGAACGACTGACCGAAACAGGGCGACCGCTGGTTGGGGCCAGCGGTCGCGGGTCATTTCAGCTTGAGGTGTCGGAACTCCTGTCGGGGGACGGCCCGCTGGGGTGGCGGGGTTGGATTCGGCACCGCCGTGGCCACCTTCAGGGTGGCCATCAGCGTCTCCAAGTCCGCGTCGTCGATCAGGATCTTGCCGCGCCCCGTGCTTCCCACGCGATAGTGGGTCAATCGTCTGGTGGCGCACAGCCGGTACACCAACCCCACGCTCACGCTCTGCCGGGCCGCCGCTTGCTTCGGCGTCAGTTTCATTGATAGCCTCCTGCGAGGTGTAGCAGCAGCAAGTACGGCCGGCGGTCGCGGGACCGCCGACCATGTCTTTTGTCACGCGCGGGCGGCCTTCTCGACTTCCAGTTCCAGCTTGCGGTTCTCCAACCGCTCCCGTTCCGTCCGGAGGTGGTGGAGGGCGTCGTCCCGACGCATCCTGCGGTACTCCGTCCAGGCCAGCACGGCGGCCGCGGCCACCAGCACGAACAGGCACAGGTCGAACGGGTCCATGGGAACTCCTCGATGGGGGGAAAAGACCGGGCGGGCGGGTGTGCCCCCCGGTTCGGGTTGTGCC
Source organism: Fimbriiglobus sp. (assembly GCA_043745295.1). Lineage (GTDB taxonomy): Bacteria > Planctomycetota > Planctomycetia > Gemmatales > Gemmataceae > JALHQU01. The sequence goes on from JAYTTN010000346.1 coordinate 4,841, forward strand.
GCGAAGGGCGCGACCCGGGTCACTTCGATCCGGACGGCCGACGGGTCCGGCAGCGGCACCCCGACGGGCACGTCTTCTCCGCCGACGCCAGCCGGCGGCGGAGGGCGATCGTCCGCGCGTAGTCGGCGGCGATCTCGCGGGCGACCCGCCGGCCGTACCGGCCGAGCGCCCAGGGGACCACGATCGCGGCGAGCCCGCAGCCGACGGCGAGGCCCACCCGCTCCTCGGCGTTCAGGGCGGCGGCGATCAGGCCGTAGCCCAGGATGACCAGACGGATCTGCCACATGGCGGCCTCCGGGAAAAGCCGGCGGAGGGCGGCCGCCGGCCGAGAGGGGTTCAGCCGTTCACGGTGGCGTCGAACTCGCGGGCCAGGGCGAACACCGCCTTCGCCAGGTCGGCGGCGGTCAGGCCGTTGCGGGGCAGCGACCCGCGGCAGTCGGCGACGAACCGGTGCCGCTCCTCGGTCACCTCCCACGTCACGTCCGTCAGCTTGTGGTTGCGGTGCAGCAGGTACATCGACAGGTTCGAGGTCGGGTCGAACGGCACCGCCGGCGAGCGGAGGTGCAGGCGGTCGTCCACCTGCACCGCGAACACCGGGACGGTCCGCCCGTCCACCGGGACGGCGAACGTCACCCCGGTGGCGGACGCCGTGTCGAGGGAGGCCCCCAGCTGCGTGGCCGCCGCCGGGGCCAGTTCGGACAGGGTCGGCGTGGCCGGGGCGGCGGTGCCGCCGAGCCAGTCGTACAGGTGGCTCAGCCCGTCGATGGCGGTGGCCGCGTAACCAGCCATCGTCAGGTACTCGTCTTTCTTCGACATGACGACCTCCAGGTTGGGTGTTGTGCGTTCGGACGCGGGGCACTCAGCCCATGTCCATGTCCTTGCCGCGGCCGGCGTCCCTGCCGACCGCCGTCACCTGGGCGGCTAGGTGCCGCTCGAACGACGGCTCCGGATGCTTGTCCGCGTACAGCTCGTGCGGAAGCGGGTTTCCGGGCATCACGGCTTCCTCGACCGGCTGGACCGACTGGGCCGGAAACGCCGGCAACATCTGCGACACTTCTTTCGCGCCCTGTCGGAACCAGGCCTTGAGGAACGCCTTCGTCTCCTCCCACCGCTTGCCCATGCGTCACCTCC
>JAYTTN010000347.1:0-1639 GCA_043745295.1 Fimbriiglobus sp.
GTGGGGGGGGGGGGCCCCCCGCGACCGGGCGAACAAGGCGCGACCGATCCGCTTCCCGCGCGACCGGGAAACGACCGACATCGGAACTGTGTGTGTCGCGGGTCATCCGTGCCGCCTGGGTCGGCCGGCCGTCAGCTCTCCAGCTTCGGGCGAGCCATCGTGTCCGGCATCCGTTCCAGAACCCCGTCGATCAGCCCGTAGTCGCGGGCCTCGGCGGCGCTCATGAAGTTGTCGCGGTCGGTGTCCTTCTCCACCTGCTCCAGCGTCTTGCCGGTGTGCTTCTTCAGCAGGCCGTTCAGCTGCGCCTTCATGCGGCGGATGTTCTTCACGTGGATGTCGATGTCCACCGCCGTCCCCTCGTACCCGCCGAGCGGCTGGTGGATCATGATCTCGGCGTTCGGCAGGGCGAACCGCTTGCCCGTCTCGCCGGCCGTCAGCAGCATGGCCCCCATGCTGGCCGCCAGGCCGATGCAGTAGGTGCCGACCGGGCAGGTCACGAACTGCATGGTGTCGTAGATGGCCATGCCGGCCGTCACGCTGCCGCCGGGGCTGTTGATGTACAGGTGGATGTCGGCCTTCGGGTCCTCGAATTGGAGGAACAGCATCTGCGCGACGATGGCGTTCGCCATCTCGTCCCGCACCACCCCTTGCAGGAAGATGATGCGGTCCTTGAGCAGACGGCTGTAGATGTCGTACATGTACGGGTCGCGGCCTTTCGTCTCCACGACCATCGGGATCGGCATCGGTGTTCCTCGGTGAGGGCACCGCCGCCTCGGACGTATCGGCGGGCGGCGGGCCGGGGTGTCAGGGAATGTGCCGGCCGGGGCGGAACCGGGGCCGGGAGTGTAGCGGTTGTGCGGGCGCGGCCGGGGTCACATCGCGACGGCGGCGGCGGCGGCGGCGGCCTTCTTCGGTTCCGGGGTCGGCTTCGTCAGCACCTGGTCCACGATGCCGAACGCCTTGGCGTCCTCGGCGTGGAAGTAGCGGTCGCGGTCGGTCTCCTTGGCGATCACCTCGATCGGCTGGCCGGTGTGGTGCGCCAGGATCTGGTTCAGCCGGTCCCGCTCCTTCAGGATCTCGACCGCCTGGATCTCGATGTCCGACACCTGCCCGCCGACCTGGCCGTACGGCTGGTGGATCATCACCTTGCTGTTCGGCAGGCAGTACCGCTTGCCCTTGCCGCCGGCGGCCAGCAGCACGGCCGCGCCGCTGGCGGCGATGCCCATGCAGTACGTGTGGATGGGGCAGTCCACGAACTGCATGGCGTCGTAGATGGCCAGCGTGGCCGACACGCTGCCGCCGGGGCTGTTGATGTACAGGTGGATGTCGGCGCTCTTCTTGTCCGTCACCAGCCACAGCAGCCGCTGGATGGTGATGTTCGCCAGGAAGTCGGTGATGACGCCGCTGCCGCCGGTCTCGGGGGTGCTGCCGATGAACAGGATGCGGTTTTCCAGGAGCAGGTCGGCGAGGCTCATCTGCCGCTGGCGGGTGTACTCGCGGGAGGCCATCGGATCGACGGGGCCGCGGGGCATGGCGGCCGCGAGCGGGTCGGTCGGCGGGAAGAACATGGGGGAGGTCTCTTCGGAGTGTCGTGTCAGACTACTGTAGGGCGGCGGTCAACAGTCGGAGCCGGAAGCGT
>JAYTTN010000348.1:0-1638 GCA_043745295.1 Fimbriiglobus sp.
CCCAAAGCGGCGTCACGGCCATCGCGGCCGGATGGAATCACACGGTGGCCTTGAAGACCGACGGCTCGGTGGTGGCATGGGGAGACAATCAATACGGCCAGACGACCGTGCCCTTGGCTGTGCAGGGCTCGGTGACCGCAATCACAGCGGGGCATTTATCCACCCTCGCGATTGTGTCGGCACCGAGCGCCAGTCACGTCGCCGTCACTGAGGTCCGGGCAGAAGCCCGCTCGTTGCCGGTGGCCATCCATTATCAGATCTCGCTCAGCAACACGGTTTCGGCCGTCATCAGCCTAGCGGCTTCCCCCGACGGCGGCGCGACGTTCTCCCCGGTGTCCGTTGGCGGCGCGGTGTCGGGCGACGTGGGCACCGGGGTCGCCGCCGGTGAGCGGACCTTGTCCTGGAACCCTGCGCTCACCTTCCCGCCCGGCACTTTCCTCGCCAACTGCAAGGTCCGGGTCACGGCCACGGCCGGCGGCGTCTCGTCCAGCGCGGTGTCGGCCGCCTTCGCGGTGGAGACCCCGGGGCCGGGCAATCTGGTCACGGTCAGGGGCCGCGTGCTGGACCCGCAGACCGGTCAGCCGCTGGCCGGAGCCACTGTCACGCTCGGCGGACAGACCGCCCTCACCTCCGCGGGGGGCGACTATGTGCTGAGCGGCGTTTCGCTCGCCAACGGTGGCACGCTCACCATCGCCAAACCGGGACAGCCCACGCACACCGAGACCATCGCCCCTGCGCCCGGCACCCGTCAGGTCGTGGTGCCCGACGTGCGGCTGCCGGCCGCTACGACGGCGGGCACACCCGTGGTCACGCGCATCCAACCGAAGCTCGACGGCCTCTTCCTCGCCGGGGTCCGGCTGGTGAACGATTACACGGCGAGCGTGGATTGGAACAGGAGCACGCCGGGGACGGTCCGCTTCTATGCCAACGGGACGCTCGTCGCGACCAAGACCGGTGCCGGTCCGGGATACACCGCAAGCGTGGACGTCAAAGCGAGCTTCCCGCCGGCCTTGCGTCCGGGAGCGAACCGGCTGCGGGTGGTGGCCACGGGCGCGAACGGGGTGGCGTCGGAACCGTTGGAGTCCGGGGTGTATGTCCTGCCGCTGCCGCTCGGGCTGGACCGGGCGGCGGCGCTGTACCCGTTCACGCTCTACGGCGAAAGCCATCTGGGCTTGGACTTCAAGCTGCCACCGCACCCGGTGCGCGCGGTCTTCGACCTGCCGTTCATAGGGAAGTTCGGGGCGGAGGCCGCCGCGGACCTCTCGGTGGACTACGAGATCGCGAGCGGGGAGTGGGAGGCGCAGCTCGGCTCGGGGAGCGATTCCAACGTGGACCGACCCGGTGCGCGACCGGCGATCCCCGGCCTGGCGCGGGAACCGAAGATGAAGCTCTACCTCGGCAACGAGGAGACGGAGTTCCGGGTCTTCGGCAAGGCGGAGGGACGCGCCTCGACCACCATCGGCTGGGAATGGGGCGACGTGTCGGCCGGCATCTCGCTCGGCACGAAGTTCGAGCTGACGCGCTACGGCGTGGCGGACCTGATCACGCCGGGATTTTCGGCGGTGCTGCGCAAGGTGCCGGGACTGGAGCCGGCGCTGAAGAACACCTCGGTGATCGTCTGGGCCAAGCCGGAGTTCG
>JAYTTN010000349.1:0-1635 GCA_043745295.1 Fimbriiglobus sp.
GTTCGGTGAAGGTCGCCGTAGTGCAAGCGGCCCCGGTCCTGTTCGACACTGCCAGGTCGCTCCAGAAGCTCGCCGACCTCGCCGCCGATGCCGCCAAGACAGGGGCCGAACTGGTTGTGTTCCCCGAAGCGTTCGTCGTCGGCTACCCGAAGGGCCACGACTTCGGCTTCACCCTCGGCGTCCGCACCCCGGAAGGCCGGGACGAGTTCCGCCGCTACTTCGAGAGCGCTGCCGAAATTCCGGGACCGGCAACCGAGAGGATCGGGGCGGTCGCCAGGGACCACGGCATCCATCTCGTCGTCGGAATCGTCGAGCGTGAGGGCGGGACGCTGTACTGCACGGCGGCGATCTTCGGGCCGGACGGCGCTCTGCTCGGCAAACACCGGAAGCTCGTGCCGACGGCGCTGGAGCGGGTGCTTTGGGGCGGCGGCGACGGGTCCACGCTCCCGGTCGTCGCCACCCCGCTCGGCAGGGTCGGGGCGGTGATCTGCTGGGAGAACTACATGCCGCTGCTGCGCACGGCGATGTACGCCAAGGGGGTCGAGTTGTACTGCGCCATCACGGTGGACGACCGGGAGACTTGGGTTCCGACCGTGCGGCACATCGCCCTCGAAGGCCGGTGCTTCGTCCTGTCGGCGTGCCAGTTCTTGCGACGGGCCGACCTCCCGCCCGGCTACCCCACCGGACGGCTCCCCGCTTCGTCGGACGTGCTGATCCGGGGCGGCAGTTGCGTCGTCGGGCCGCTGGCGAGCTTCTGGCCGGGCCGGTGTACGGGGAGAAGTGCGTGCTGACGGCGACCCTCGACCGGGCCGACCTCGTGCGGGCCAAGTTCGACTTCGACATGGTGGGCCACTACGCCCGGCCCGACGTGTTCCGGCTGACCGTCAATGAGGCGGCGACAAAGCCGGTGGCGTTCACGACCGCACCCGACGCCATCGCTCCGAGCCACGGGTCGGTCAAGCCGCTCACGCTACAGGAGGTTGTCGGGCGGTTCGCCGTGTGCAAGCTGCCGCCGGACTCGGCGGTCCCGGCGTGGGCGACGGCGGGGGACGTGTTCAGCGTGACCCGAACCGCCGACGAGTTGTCGGTCGTGTGTCGCCAGGAGATGGTCTTGGAAAAGACGCACGCCGAGGTCGGGTGGCGCTGCCTGGGTGGCCGGGGCGATGCCGTTCACCCTCGTCGGGGTGCTGGCCTCACTCACGAGGCCAATAGCGGCGGCGGGCGTCGGCGTCTTCGCCGTCTCGACGTTCGACACCGATTACCTGTTCGTGAAGGAGGTCGAGTTCCCGACGGCGGTTGCCGCCTTGAGGGGAGCCGGTCACTCGGTCGAGGTCCAGGAGAGCAGACGATGACCATCCTCCCGGCCACCCAGCCCGATCAAATCCTCGCCGCCCGGCGACTGTTCAAGGAGTACGCCGCCTCCCTGTCGTTCGACCTGTGCTTCCAGAACTTCCGTCACGAACTCGACATCCTTCCGGGCGAGTACGCCCCACCCGGCGGTCGGCTGTGGCTGGCGACGACGGACGGCGGCGAGGCGGCGGGCTGCGTGGCCTTGCGACGGTTGGAGGCGGGCATCGGGGAGATGAAGCGGCTCTACGTCCGTCCGGCCCACCAGGGTGCGGGGCTGGGACGGCG
>JAYTTN010000350.1:0-5918 GCA_043745295.1 Fimbriiglobus sp.
GTTCCTTGGAGAGCGGTCTCCTACCAGGTGGGCGACCGCGACTCAGCCCCGCTTCCTCGCCTTGTCCGCCATGGCGGCGGCGAACGTCCTGGCCGTGTATCCGAGTTCGCGGGCGCGCTTCATCTCCTCGATCGCGTCGGCGAGGGCGTCCGCCGCGTCGTCCAGCGACACGGCCCCGCCGGACACGACGACCGTGTGCCCGCTCGGCGGCACGCACTTCACCCGGGTCGCCTTCACCGCCGGTCTCGTGGTGGCGCGGGTCCGGCGGCCGGCGGCCTCGATCCGGTCCCGGCTGGCGGTGCCCGCGAGTTGGAAGGCGAGCATCCCCGACCGGTCGCCGGGGGGCAGCTTGCCCAGGGCGCAGGCCGTCGCGAACCGGAACTTCCCGTCCAGGAACGCCTGCCGGGCCTCGGGGACGAGATTCGACACCGACAGGATGCGGGTCACCTATGGAGGCGTCCTCGTTCGGATAGCCCGCCAGGTCGGACTTCTTCCAGCCGGGGTTGAGGGCCATCAGCTTCTCGCACGCGGCGAAGATTTCCGGGTCGCCGAGGTCGGACCGCTGGAGGTTCTCGGCGAGCTGGATCAGGCGGATCTCGGTGTCGGACAGGGGCCGGTCGGCGACGATGACCGGCACGGCTTCCAGGCCGAGGGCGAGGGCGGCGGCCAGGCGGCGGTGGCCGGCCAGGAGGACGCCGGACAGCAGGACGAGCAGCGGTTAGAGGATGCCGAACGCTTCGATCGAGGCGGTCAGTTCTTCCTGTCCCTTCGGATCGAGCGCCTTGCGGACTTGCGGGTGGACGGCGATGTCCCGCGAGTTCATGTCGCTTCGACCGGCACCGTCGTCGGGCGGGTTGGGGTTGCCGTCGTCGGCGAACCGATCCAAGTCGGCCTGGAGAGTGTCGTCGGGGCGAGTCATGGCGTGGGGGCTCCAGGTGCATTCCGGGGTTGCGTGGCAAGGCGAGAGGGCGAGTTCGGTGCCCGCTCAACGCCTCCGCGTCCCGCGAACCTCGGTCGAGGCGTCGTCCGCCGGCCGGTGCGGGTGGCGGATGCCCCGTCGAAAAGGAGTCGCCGCGAAAGCCTCTCGTGTTTCCACCGTTCCGGGATTTCCCCCTCCGCCGGGTCGGCGGCACGGGTGCCATTGGCCGCGGGGTGAGACTGTGAGACCCGGACGGCCGAGTCTCACAGTCTCACCCCGCGGTCCATCCGGAAGCGGCCCGAGCGTCGGTCAGCCGGGCGGGCTGTCGGGAACGGGACGAGCCCCGACGGCCTTCCGCCACCGGTCGAGGTGCCGGAAGTAGGTGGCCCGACTGCCCCATCGGGCGGCCACGAAGACGGCCGCCCGGTCCTCCTCGGTGGCCAACTTCGGATTGGCTTGCGCCGCCTCGACCCGCCACAACTTGCCCGCCTTCCACTGCCCCATCAGGATCGCCCGCCAGTCGATCCCGGCCGCCTTCATCTCCGCCGCCTTCCCGTACGGCCGCATCGACGGGGTCGGGATGACCGGCAGCCATCGCCCGAAGAAGTCGTGGATCTCGCGGTCGGTGAACCGGCCCGCGACCCGGTCGTGGACTTCGCCCGCCGACGGCTCGAACGACAGCACGCAGCCGCGGTCGAACAGGGCGGCCACGTGCGGGTTGGTCGCCGACAGGTGATTCGCCAGCACGGCCACCTTGGACGTCGTTTCGAACGCGGGCGGGCAGGTCCATCTCCTCCAGCAGTTTGGTGGTGGACTGCCAGGCCAACCGCTTCACCGGCTCGGTGGTGCACGGGCACTTCATCAGCCGCACCTCCTGCGCGTCGGCGTGGAAGCTGTCCTCGTCGTCGATCACCACCGACCGGTCGCGGTGGCGGTACAGTTCGGCGTAGGTCTTGAGCGGGGTGGCGTGCCCCTCGACCGTCAGGTAGTCGCGGCCGGCCAGGGCGTCGCGGATCAGGCGGCTCTTGCCCAGGCCGGCGGTACCGACGAGGAACAGCAGGTGGAACTTGTCGGCGCGGAAGCCGAGCAGCCACGGCCGCAGGTCGGGCCCGCGTGCCACACAAGGGGTGAACCACCCCGACAACATCGAAACGCCACGGCGTCCCGGAGGGGAGGACCTCCACCAAACCTGCGGGAGAGCCTGGATTCGATGCCGATCACCGGTGATCGACTCGGGCGGGATCGTTCAAGCCGACAACCAGTCGCGACGATGTCGCCAGATGTTCCGGAAGGCCACGGCCATCGCGAATGCCGTGTAGGTCATTCCGACGAGAAGCGACCCCCACGGACGAGATCGCGGGTCGCCGAACCAGTCCGTCGCCGGGACGCTCAAGGCGACCGACGGCACGCCGACCCCGATCGCCGGTCGCCACAGGGCGTGACTCGGACCGACGAGCGTGGAGAAGAGGCCCGTCGTCGCCAGTAGGACCGAGATTCGCCGGCCGTGGTCCTCGGGGAGGATGACGCGCAGGAGCACGTTTTGGACGACGACGAAAGCCAGGAGGTAAGCGAACATCTGACCGACCACGTTCCACCGTCTGGTGAGCAGCAAGATCGTCGCCGCGACGGCCATTGCGATGAGAGACGTGACGATCGAGCCCAGGGTTAAAATAGCGCCGGAAGCGTCGAGGCCGCTGCCGACCGCCACCGCACAGAACGTCACGAGCGTCAGATTCACACCCCCGATGAGCATCATGCCGAGCGAGTACAGGACGGCCTTCTCCGCCTCGAATTTCGGCTCCCTCCGCCGACACCGTCGCAAGAAGAGGGACAGTCGGTCCTGCCACCGGTACTCCATTTCGACCCCTTTCGCGCGTCGGTCATCCAGCCAGAGTCGAAGGTCGGCAGCGAGTTCGCCGGCGTCGGCGCAACGCTCCGTCGGTCGGTGGTGGAGGCATTCCGAAGGACCGCCCTCAGGTCGGGGTTCTGGACGTTGCTCGTGAGCCGTGCCGGATCCAGCAGCAGGGCGTACTCTTCGCGGAGCTGCCGCACGTCGTCGCGTGTCAGATCGTGTCGGGCCAGTCGCTCGACGATCCGGGCGAGCTCGTTCCGTTCCGATTCCGAATACGGGTCTCCGGTCGCGAGTTCGACGAAGGTCACGCCCAGCGAGAACACGTCCGCCGCCGCCGAGACGCGACCGTCCGGGTCGAGCGACAGTTGCTCGGCTGCCATATAGCCGGGGGTGCCGACGACCGGCGAAAGCGTTCGGGTCGCGTGAGCCGACCGACCAAGCCCCGCGAGCCGCGCCAGCCCGAAATCGCTCAACTTGATCTTGTTGACGTCCAATTGGTGAGGGTGGCCCGCGACGGATTGGCCGCCGAGAATGTTCGCCGGCTTGATGTCGCGGTGGATTAACTCCTTCCCGCCCGAGTAGGCGGCGAAGGCGGCTTCGGCGATGATCGCCGCGGCTTCCGCGGCCAATCGTTCGCCGATCCCGTCGTGTTTCTCGACCCACTGTTCGAGGGTGAGACCGAGGACGTACTCCATCGTCACGTAGTGCCCGTGCTCGCGACTCTCCCCGCAAGCGTACACCGGCACCAAGTTCGGGTGTCGGAGACCGAACCCGGCTTGGGCTTCCTGGTACGCGGATAACGCCCCGATGCTGCCGTCTCGAGGGGCGACCGGCGGAGCATCTTCACCGCCAGTTTCGGCTTTCCCGGCATGTTCACCGGCTCCGCCGCGTATACCGTGCCGTTTGCCTCGCCGCCGAGTTTGCTCAGAATCCGGAAACCGCCGCCCGAGACGAAGTCGGATGTCGGGTGGATGACGGTTCCCGCGGGCAGTTCGGTTTTCGTCTCGTCCCGGTTCGCCAGCGCGTCCGCCAGCGCACCCGACAACCCAACGAGAGCCGGCTGGGCGGCTGGCGAATGCCGAGCGGGGGGTACCGTCGTTCGGCCTGGAGGCGTCGTTCCAGCAGGCGGCGGACCGGATCATCGGAAGGGCCGACGCGATCGAACTGCCGCTCGTCCGGGCGCTGCGCGGCGAACGAGCGGAGCAAGCGGTCGAACTCCTCCGTGAGGAGCATTTCGGCCGGCGGCAACCCTCGCAATCGGGCGAGGATAGTCCAATCGAATTCGGGCAGGAGCATCAGCGGATCCCTCCGGCGACCGCTCGAGGAGCAGCGACCACCTCGGTCTTCGTGCGTTTGGCCGCGCGGAACTCGCCGACCGAACCGCCCATGGTGTCGCAGTGCCTCCGGACATCGGGTTCGGGCATCGAGACCAGTTCGCCCACTTCGGCAAAGGATCGGCCGGCGAAGCGGTGGAGCGAGTAAAGCAGGGCCTTCTCGCTGTACGGTTCGGCGAAGGCGTCCCACCACTCGTGCAGGTCGATCGCTTCGGCGGCATCGAACCGGACCAGGCTCTGCCCGTGGAAGACCGGTTCGGACACCTCCGGGATGACGGACGATGTCTTCCGCCGGGCCAGTCGGTACAACGTCCGCCGCATTACGTCGGCCGCCAGGCGGTGGTACAGCAGGCGGACGGCTCGGTCCACGAGCCGATCCTCCCAGAGCAGTCTCGCCACCCGATCGACGATGGCGGAGATCGCCAGGCTGTCGTCGGAACGGACCTCCCGGAGTACGCGGAGGAAGGCGATCTCGATCGCTGCCAACAGCGCGGTTTCGGTGGCGGGTTCGTCGGAAGCCGGCCCCGCGACACTCCGTTGGGCGTGCGCGAGGGCCAGTTGCCGCACTCGCGCGTGCAGTTCCTCCGACGCCGGCGTTGTCGGCAGCGACCGGTGCAACGCTTCGCTGAACGCGGCTTCGGCCGGGGTGAACGGGTCTTGGGATTCGCGGTTCATGGTCGTACTCCGAGAAAGGTGAGGGCCGCCCCGCGGAGCGGTGCCGCCGGCACGGAACGGGAGTGGGTCGATCCGACCCACCTCAACTGCGACGCTCACGTCCGCTCATTCGGCTTCCGTCACTTGGAGGATCGCGGCGAGTTGTCGGAGCCCGCGATGCACCCGCACTCGGGCCGTGTTCTTTGGGATCTTCAAAGTCTCGGCGATCGTCCGGCAATCGAGCCCCTCGTAGTACCGCAGGAGAACGGCCTCGCGCTGGACGGGGCGCATTTGGGCCAAAGCCGTCTCCAGTCGCTGTTGGGTTTCGCGTTCGATCAGCCCCGCGAGTTCGCTCAACGCTTCCTCCGAGAACGATTCGACCGCGTCAGTGCCGGTCTGCACGCGGCGCTTCCTCTTGTACCGCGCCGCCCGGATCCGCAGGGCATTGCGGTGCACGAAACCGCGGAACCACGGCCACGGGGAGGCATCGGCCGGGATTTGATCGAGCTTCGTGAGGAATGCGAGGACGGCGTTCTGGACCGCGTCTTCCGCGTCGTGACGAGTCCCGACGATCTGGAAGGCGAGTACCACTGCCGCGTTGATCCGTTCACAGGACAGAATCTCAGCGATTCGGGGGTCGATTTCTTCCATCACGCCCTCGGTCAGGTGGGATGTCGGAAGGGGCTTTCGAGATAAGATCGCACGGCGCACATGTTCCGTTTCACCGTCGGCCCAGTTCCGTTCCGGCAGCAGAAGCATCTCCTTGCCTGTATTTATGTTAAAAAATTCTTGCGCGAAGATTTCCGACCTGCTACTGCTCGATCCATGTCGGAGTCCTTCACAGAGCGAGCCGCGATGCTCGCGAACGGCGAACAGGTGCCCCTGTGGGAAGCCGCGCGGCAGCTCGCCATCGTGAAAAGCTCCATCGAAGCCACGGAGTTCGAATGGGACCTCGTCTACCACCAGCGGCAGCTCTGACTGGGTCGAGACATCGATCCCGAGCAACTTTCCGACTTGGTGCGGGCCGACTTGGTCGAACGGGACGGACCATCGACCCGGTTCTGATACACGTTCCCGGTGACGCTGTCTCATTTGTGGCGTTTCTTGGGCCGCCCGTTGATGAGTGTGAGTAGCTGACTTCGGACGGTCTGGAAGTATC
>JAYTTN010000351.1:0-22454 GCA_043745295.1 Fimbriiglobus sp.
GTCTTGCAGGGCGGACAGGATCTCCACCCGCTTGATGGAGTCCACGCCGAGGTCGCCGTCGAGGGTCATGTCCAGGTTCAGCAGGGACGCCGGGTAGCCCGTCTTCTCGGCCACCACCGCCAGCAGCACCGCCGGGATGTCGGGTCCGGCCGGCTTTCGCGCGGGCGGGGGTGTCGGCTTCGGCAGCGGCGTGGCGACGAAGGCCGACGGCGACACCACCGGGGCCGGCGGCGGCGAGACGGCGACTGGACGAACGGAGGCCGGGATCGGCGGCCGCGCGAGCGCCACCGGGGCGGGCGCGACCGCCGCGCCGCCGGGCGCGAAGAACGACTGCTGTTGGGTGACGAGCGCGTGCAGCGTCCGCTGCGCCTGTTCCTGGGTGTCGAGGAACTGCTTGTGCAGCGCGGCCGTCTGCTCCTGGAGCCGCTGGAGGGCGGCCAGCGTTTGCTGCACGACGCCGAGGGCGGCAGTCACATCGGGCGAGAGGGCGGTGTCCGACATCGGGCGAGTTCCAGCGGCGGGGCGGTGCGTACCGTTGAACGTAGTTGACGGGGCGAGGCGGGGCGGCTTCTTCGGCCGCGGGCTGACGACGTTCGCGCCGGAGATGGGCACGGTCATGCCGGGTTTGGTCGGCAGCGCGGGCGGGCGGCAACGGCTCGCCCGCTCCCACTCGGCGAGGCGGACGGCGTGCCCCCGCGCGGCGACGCGCGCCAGCAGTTGCGCGAGGTCCAAGAGGCCGGGCTTGCCGCCGGTCGAGGCGTCCAGCGGGATCGCCGTGGCGTCGGGGCTGATGGCGTCCGTCATGCGGCTGAGGACGCCGCCCGGCCCGACTTCGAGGAAGGTTCGCACGCCGTCGCGGACCATGCGGCGGATCATCTCGACGAATTCCACCGGGCGGGCGAGCTGGTGGCCCAGCAAGTCCCGCGTCGCGCCGGGGTCGGTCGGGTACTCGGCGGCGGTCGTGTTGGCGTACACCGGCACGTTTGCCGGCGGGAACGGCACGGCGTCGAGGCCCGCGCGGAACGGCCGGGCCGCGTCCGACACCAACCCGCTGTGGAAGGCGGCGGCGACCGGCAGCTTCACCACCTTGATGCCGGGGCCGGGGAGCAGTTGGACCGCCCGCTCGATCTCCGCCGTCGGGCCGGACAGCACCGTCTGATTCGGCGCGTTCTTGTTGGCGATGACGAGCCGCAGCGAATGGCGACCGAGGGCCTGTTCAATGTCGGGAAGCGGGGCAATGACGGCGATCATGCCGCCGGCGTCGGCGTCGCCGGTGCGCGCCTCGCCCATCAGCCGGCCGCGCAGCCGGGCCAGCCGGTGACACTCGGCTTCGGTCAGCCGACCGGCGGCCGCGAGCGCCGGGAGTTCGCCGAAGCTGTGACCGGCAAAAGCGGCAGCGGACAGCCCGAAGCGGTCGCGGAGCAGCGTCCACGCGGCCAGTTCCACCGCCCCCAGCGCGGGCTGCGCCACGGCCGTGGCGCGGAGGGCGTCGTCTTGGCGGGTCTTGGCGTCCGGGGTGAAGTCGGTCGGCGGGTAGATGGCGTCGGTCAGGCGGGTGCCGTGGACCGGATCGCCGTTCGCTTCGGCCAGCGTGGTCAGCACTTCGGGGAACGTGCAAGCGAGGTCGCGGAGCATCCCGACTTGCTGCGACCCCTGACCGGGGAACAGCACCGCGAGCTTGCCGGCGGCGGGTCCGCGGCCGAAGTACGCCCCGTCGCGGAGCGCCCAATCGGTGGCGTCGGGTTCGGCCGCGAGTTTGGCCTTCGCCGAAGCGAGCAAGCGGGGAAGGTCGGTGAGTGTCCGATGCGCGACCAGAAGTAGCCGACACGGCGCAATCGGATCGAAGGCGGCGCGGGAGGCTTCGGCCGCGCGGGCGAAGGCGAGCCAATCGGCGGACAGGGCCGTGAGTTCGCTTTGCAATTCCGCCACCGTCGCTTTGCCGCAGGCCCAGATTTCGACCGCCCCGTCCCAGTCCGGCGCGGCTTTCTCGACGCGGTGTTCTTCCAGCACGGCGTGGAAGTTCGACCCGCCGAAGCCGAACGCCGACAGCCCGGCACGGCGGGGGTGGTCGGCGCGCGGCAGCCACGGCCGCATCCGCGCGTTCACGTAGAACGGCGACCCGGCGGCCGACAGCGGCTCCACCGGCTGCGTCACCTTGAGCGTCGGCGGCAGCACCTTGTTGTAAAGCGACAGCACCGCCTTGATGAGCGCGGCGGCCCCGGCGGCGGCCTTCGTGTGGCCGATCTGCGATTTCACCGAGCCGAGGGCGCACCACGGCTGTGCGGTCGCGCTCGGCGTTGCCTCGCGGCTAAACACCTGCGTCAGCGCCGTCGCCTCCACCGCGTCGCCGACCTTCGTGCCGGTGCCGTGCGCTTCGACCAACTCCACCGTCGTCGGGGAAATCCCGGCGCGGCCGTAGGCGTCGAGCAAACACCGCCGCTGGCCGTCGGCGCTGGGGGCGTAGATGGCGTTGCCCTTGCCGTCGCTGCTGGTGCCGATGCCCTTGAGCACTGCATAGATGCGGTCGCCGTCGCGCTCGGCGTCGGCCAGCCGTTTCAACACTACCATCCCCAGCCCCTCGCCGAGGATGGTGCCGTCGCCGGCCGCGTCGAACGGCTTCGAGTCGCCCGTCGGCGACAGCGCCGGCGTCTTGCTGAAGCACATGAACATGAAGATGTCGTTGAACGTGTCCACCCCGCCGGTGACGACGACATCCGCCTTGCCGGTCTGCAACTCCATCGCCGCCAGATGCACCGCGCTCAGGGAGCTGGCGCACGCCGCGTCCACCACGCAGTTGGTGCCGTGCAGGTCGAGCTTGTTGGCGATGCGACCGGCGACGACGTTGCCGAGCAGGCCGGGGAAGCTATTCTCCTGCCACGGGACGTAGCTGTCGGCGATCCGCTCGCACACGTCCGCCGCCACGTCGTCCGCGACGCCGGCGTCCTTCAGCGCCCGCTTCCAGTGCGGGTGGCCGAGCCGCGCGCCGAGCGGGATGACCAATTCCAAGGTGCCCGTGACGCCGAGGATGACGGACACGCGCGACCGCTCGGTCGCAGGAGGCAGGGGACGGGAAGCAGGAGTCGGGGAAGAATCCGGTGTCGCTTTGCTTCCTACTGTCCCCTGTCCCCTGTCCCCTGTCCCCTGGGAATCCGCGAAGCGGATTCCGGCGTCCGTCAGTGCCATCTTCGCCGCGACCAGCCCCAGCAGTTGCGACGTGTCCGTTGCCTCCAGGTCGCGGGGGGCGATGCCGAACTCCAGCGGGTTGAACTCGACCGGGTCGAGGAACCCGCCGCGGCGGCCGTAGGTGAAGTCGGGCGTCTTCGGGTCGGCGTCGAAGTAGTCGGCCGGGTTCCAGTGCGTGGCCGGCACGTCGCCGATGCAATCGACGCCGTGCTTGACGTTCGCCCAGTACGCGCCGGGGCCGCCGGCCTTCGGGAACAGGCAGCCGATGCCGACGACCGCCAGGGGAGGGAACGGGTTCGAGTCCGTGTTCAAATGCGAGGGCCTCAATGTGCCAAATTTTCGGAGCCGGAAGCGTGAGCGACGGTCTTCGATTTCCCGTCGCTCACGCTTCCGGCTCGGATCACATCACCGCGTCCAACTCCTCGCCGGTCATCGGGCCGCTCGGCCACCAGTCGGTCGGCAACTCCACGCCCTGTTGCCGGAAGGCCATTCGCCGCAGGTGGACGCCCGCGCCGAACAGGAGATTCTTAGCCACCAGCACCACCGAACGGTTCTCCGGTTTCGCCAGAAAGCTCCCGGCGGTCCACTCGTTGAAGGCTCCCATCGCCGGTCCGCACCACACCTGGTAGTCCAGTTGCCGGTCGCCCTGCCCGGCGTTCGCCCACCGCGACGACAACCCCAGGTACCAGCGGAAGACCAGCGCCATGCGGTGTTTAACGTCGGTCGCGGCGCGGATCAATTGCGACGGGTCGCGGCGGGCGAAGAAGGCTTCGGTCTCCCGCCACACGTCGTCGAACCCGGTTCGCAGGATGTTCTTCTCGACCGCCGCCCGTTCCGCTGATGGGATCGCGTCCCAACTCGGGTACGCCCGGTACAGGTCGAACAGCTTCTGGCCGCGCATGGCGAACATGGTGCCGCGCTTCAGCACCTGAACTTTCACGCCCATCTCGAACATGTCGGCGGCCGGGGCCATCGTCACGTCCGCTTGGCCGGCTTCGGCCAGCATCCGCCGGACGGCCTCCGAACTGCCGGACTCGACGCAGGCCTGGTTAATCGATCCCGTAACTACATAGGACGCGCCGAGCGAAAATGCCGCCGCGACTGATGCCGGCGTCGCAATTCCACCGGCCAATCCGACCCGCACCGAACTGCCGAGACGGTCGCGGAGGGCGAGCAGGGTCGGCAACAAGGTGATCGCCGGCCGGTTATCGGTGTGGCCGCCACTGTCCGCCTCGGCCGTCAGGTCGTCGCACATCGGCACTTGCTTGGCGAGTTCCGCTTGCTCGGCCGTGACGTGGCCGCTGGCGAGCAACTCTGCCACCAGGCGGGGCGGGGCCGGGGAGAGGAACTTGGTCGCCACCTCCACCCGCGAGACTTTGGCGATCACGCGATTCCGAACCGCAATGGAGCCGTCGGCGTTCCGCGACAGCCCGGCGAGCCGATAGCGGACGATGGGCGGCGTGAGGTCGAGATACGCTGAAGCTTCGACCCGCGTCACCCCTTTGCGGAGCAGCACGTCGGCGACGGCGGCCTCGTGGGTCGGCTCGTTCGGGCTGTGGATCAGATTCACCGCGAACGGCAATTCGCCGAGGGAAGATTGCAACCGGTCCACGGCCGCCGCTACCCGTTCGACCGACAGCCCGGCCGCGCCGAAGCTGCCGAGCATCCCCGCCCGGCTCATCGCCTCGACGACTTCGACGGACGCGATGCCGTTCGCCATCGCGCCGGTCATGTACGGGTACGTCAGCCCGTGGTCGGCGAGGAACGCCGGGTCGCCGAGTGACAGCGCCGGGGCGAGGGCGAGGAGTGGAATGTCCGGCGATTGGATCGGTCCGACGCTGGCGTGTCCGCCGGTGGCCACGGCGATCCCGTCGCCGGTGCGAACGGCGACGACCGGCTCGACCAGCCGACCGAGGACTGCGCGAGCCGTCGCCGGGTCGGTCGTCGGCAGGCTGTCCGTCGGTCTCCAGGTGCCGATAGGCGGTCGCGGTGTCATGCACACGGTATAAGTGCCGTGCACGGCCACGAACAGGGGCGATCAGGCCGACGCGGGCACGGCGGCGGCGGTCAATTGGGCCAGGATCGCGTCGGGCGTCGTGTCGTGGCAAATGCTGAGCGACACGAGAAGACGGGCCACGATGTCGAGGTGGCGAATGCCCGTTTCTCCCCAGATGATGAACTGCTCCATCGGCTTCCCTCTGTCGTCGCGGATCTCGGGGTGGGTGTACGGATGCCAGTGTCGATTCGGGTGCGAGCGACCCATCCACCCGTTCCGAGTCATGAACGCGCGGAAATCCGCGAGGCGAAGCGCCTGCAACTCGTCCTCGCTCACCATCCACCGGTCGAGCAGCATGAACTCCCGTCGCGGCGGGACGTAGGTGACAGGGGATGTGATCAAGTGAGTGGCCTCCCGTTCCGGATGAGCGATATTATCCGCTCCAGCGCGGCGGGTGTAAACAGGTGTCTTCGCGGAATCTCGACGCGAACCGAACTCCGGTTGACGGTGGGACTTTCACCGGTCAGCGACAACCAGTACATTGCTCCACCGATCCCCAACCGTCGCTCGGTCACGCTGAGCCACCGCGCTTCCGCCAGCGGGATTGCCAGGACCGCAAGGACTCGCGGGCGAGGCCCCGGCGTACTCAGGTCATCGTAGGTGGTCGCGTCCAGATCGAATGCGAGGGCGCGGGACCGCCAGACCGCGCGCGTGGTGCACTTCAACTGGACATCGAGTGCCAGACCCGTTTCCCGATACCGCCGACCTTGTCGGACTACCTCGTGCAGCGTCATGTCGATGCCGTAGTCGGAGGAGCGCAGCGAGAACGTCAGCCCGCAGGCGGCGGCCACCGCCTGCAGGTACGCCCGCGACAGCGCTTCCATCCGGTCCTCGTCGGTCGTCACGCCGGCTTCCCGTCGGCGTGCTTCGGCGGGTGGAAGAACAGCAGCAGCAGCACGGCCCCGGCCGTCGCCGCGTACATCGAGTACTGGAAGATGATCGGGTAGTTCAGCGTCCCGCCGTCGCCGTACTTGCCGCGCAGTTCGCCGCACGCGAAGTTCGCCGCGAACGGTCCGACGCCGAGGATGAGCAGGTTGAACAGCCCCTGCGCCGAACTCCGCACGTCCTTCGGGAAGTACGTGTCCACGAAAATGTACACGGTGGCGAAGAAGAAGGCGTAGCAGACGCCGTGCAGCACGTTGATGAGGATGACCGCCTCCTGCTGCGGCACATAGGCGAACACGGCGAACCGCCCGGCGTGGCCCAGCACCCCGACGATCATGGTGATCCGCCAGCCGAACGTCTTCAGCACGTACCCCAGCGCCAGCATGGTGACGATCTCGGCGAGCTGGCCGATCTTCATCACCGCCGGCACCCAGTTCGACGCCACCCCGACGCGGTCCGACTTCAGGTAGTCCGGCGTCCAGACGAAGAAGCTCTGGTGGACCGCCGCATCGATGAACGTGACGACGAACAGCACCAGCACGAACGGCTTGGCCAGGTACTTGGCCGCCTTCACCCAGGCCAGCGAGTCCTCGCCGGTGGCCGGCTTCGGCGGCGTGTGCGGCAGCAGCCAACTGAACGCCGACAGCGCGAGCGAGGCGATCCCGGCCACGAGGAAGATGTACCGCTGGCCGTCCAGTTCCGCCGCCCCCTTCAGCCCGTTGCCCAGCGCCAGCCCGATTTTGGCCACGAACCCGTCCGGCTGGGCCGCGTCCACCGCCGCCCAATCGGCCAGGATGAACAGGAACGGCCAGCTCGCGGCGATCCAGCCGATGGTGCCCCACAGCCGCACCGGGCCGAACTGCTTGTCCGGGTTGGTGAAGGCGTTGAACGCGATGGCGTTGGTGATGCTGATGGTCGGCACGTAGAAGATGGAGTGGATCAACATCAGGGCGAAGAACGGCCAGAACGGGGCCAGCGGCGCTTTGGCGTCGCCGGTCAGTTGGCCGGGCTTCGCGTCCGTCACCACGAACGTGACCACCCGCCGCGGGTCGTCCAGCTTCTTCTCCTTCCGCTCCTCCGGCGTGGCTTTCTCGAAGGCCAGCACGCCGGCATCGAACTTCGCCCAGTACTCGGTCGCCTTCTCGTCGGTGGTGAGGTTCTCGACCACCACGCGGGGGCCGTCCGCGATGTCGCCGACGCCGCTCGTCGCGGTCGGCCCCTTCGCCTGCACCTTCACCGACGCCACCTGCCCGACGCCGGTGCCGACGGGCGCTTGCAGGAAGAACAGGCCGAGGATGGCCAGCCCGCCGATGAGGTGGCTGAACGACAGGAACTTCTCGGCGGCGAACTTGCGGTCGGCGAACTGGGTGCTGAAGAACAGCGCCACCACCGCCCCGACGTTGAACGCGCCGAACACGGCGGCGTTCATCCACCACTCGGCGAACTTGAGCGCCGGGATGTACGAGAAGCCGAGTTCGAACCACGCCCCCCAGATGAAGAACTGGAGGAACATCATGACG
The DNA here is from genome assembly GCA_043745295.1 of Fimbriiglobus sp. Lineage (GTDB taxonomy): Bacteria > Planctomycetota > Planctomycetia > Gemmatales > Gemmataceae > JALHQU01. The sequence continues at coordinate 7,645 of JAYTTN010000351.1, forward strand.
CTCAGCTTGAACATCAGCCCGGACGGGCGGGCGGGGGCGGCGGCGGACATGGCGGATCGGCTCCGGTCGGCGGGACGGGGAAGTGGAGGGGAATGTAAGACCGGGCAGCGCGGCCTGCAACCGGAAACTGCCGGTAGAATGGGGCATTCCCCGGAGTTCCGCCATGCCTTTTCCCCTGGTCGTGTTCGACTTCGACGGCACCCTCGCCGACTCGTTCGCGCAGGCCGTCGCCCTCTTCCGGCGGATCGGCCCCGGCCTCGGCTTGAACCCGATCTCCGACGACGACGTGCCCACCCTCCGCACCCTGCCGACGAAGCAGTTCTTCAAGAAGGTGGGCATCCGCTTCTGGCGGCTGCCGCGGGTGATCCGCGCCTATCAGGCGGCCGCCGCCGAACACGCCCACGAGTTGAAGTTGCATGCCGGCATCGCGGAAATGCTGGCCGCGCTGCACGCCGGCGGGCACCGGTTGGGCGTGCTGTCGTCCAACCGCGAGGACGTGATCCGCGCCTGCCTGCGGGCGAACGGGGTCGAGGAGTTGTTCGCGTTCGTCGTCGGCTACCCGAAGCTGTTCGGCAAGGCCAAGGCGCTGCGGCGCATCCTCAAGGCCGAAGGGATCGACCGCGACCAGTTGCTGTACGTCGGCGACGAGGTGCGGGACATCGAGGCGGCGAACAAGGTGCGGGTGCCGGTGGTCGCCGCGACGTGGGGGTTCCACGCCCGCGAGCTGCTGGCCGACGCCGGCCCGACCGCCTTCGCCGACACCCCGGCCGACGTGCTGGCAGAGGTCAGGGGGTCGGGTTCGTGACACCGCAACAGAACAGCAGCACGCCGAGGACGCGATCCGGCTGGCTGACCAAGTACTCGGATGCGTGCTCACGGCCCAAGTGACCGAGCAGCGGATGCCCCTCCCGTTACCCCGGCGGCGAACCATCGACCCGCTTCACGCCGGCCGCGAACCCGTGCGGCGAGGGCGTCCGGTTCGTCGTATGATTGACGCGGTGAGTGTCCTTCGCGCCTCTCCCCGCTCGACTGGATCGGGTGCGCGGTTGCCGGACGCCAGACACTCCCCTTGTGACACCGGCATTGAAGCTGTCAATGGCGACTCGGAGTCCCGAATGTCTCGACGCGCCCCGTCACCGGTTCGGAATCCGACGACCCGCCGCAAGCTGATTGCGTTCGGGTGGTACGGCGGGAAGTTCTCGCACCTCGATTGGCTTTTGCCGCTGCTCCCGGAGTGTCACCACTACTGCGAGCCGTTCGCCGGGTCCGGGGCGGTGCTGCTGAACCGCCCGCCGTCGCCCGTGGAGACGTACAACGACCTCGACGGCGAGGTGGCGAACTTCTTCCGCGTGCTGCGGGATGCGAAAGCCGAGTTGACGGAGAAGATCGGGCTGACGCCGTTCTCGCGGGAGGAGTTCGCGCTGGCGTGCGACGTGGACGGGGGGCTACCCGCCGTCGAGCGGGCGCGGCGGTTCTACGTCCGCGCGCGGCAGGTGCGAACGGGACTGGCGCAAACCGCGAGCCTCGGCCGGTGGGCGAACTGCAAGGACACCAGCCGGGCCGGGATGAGCGGTGTCGTCAGCCGGTGGTTGGGCAATGTCGAGATGCTGCCGGACATCGCCGAGCGGTTGCTCCGCGTGCAGATCGAGAACCGCCCGGCGACGGAGGTGATTCGGCTGTACGACGCCCCCGGCACGCTGTTCTACTGCGACCCGCCGTACGTCCATGCGACGCGCGGTGACGACAGCGCCTACGGCCACGAGATGACCGACGGCGACCACCGCGAACTGGCGGTCGTGCTGAACGGCGTGCGCGGCTCGGTGGCCATTTCCAACTACGACTGCCCGCTGATGGCCGAACTGTACCCGCGCCCGAAGTGGCGGAAGCAAGTCTCGCCGCCGAAGACGATCCACTCCACCAAGGACAAGCGGACGGAAGTGCTGTGGACGAACTTCAACCCCGCCTCCGTCTCACTCCCGTGCCACGCCCCCGGTCTGTTCGATGACCCCGAATGACCAACTCGACCGGCTGTACCGGCTCGCGGAAACCGACCCGGAGGCGACCGCGGTTGGCGACGCCAATGCCCGAGACAAGTTGGAGTACGTCTGCCACTACTTGGGCAACCGCGCGTGCGTGCGACTTCTCATGTCCTGCCTGCTGGCGAAAATCGTTCAGCCGGGCATGGACCCGCGCAAGCCATACACCGAGATCGGGAGCGCCGACAGCTTTTCGGGTCGCACCTACGATGAGGCGTTCATCACGGCCTTCGTGCGCAGGCACCGCTTGCCTTGCAACACGACCACCGCCTTCCTCACCCCAGTCCTCCGCAACATCCGTCGCCCTCTGACCACGAAGACGACACTCGTGGGGCGACCGAAGGAACTGTACTCAAAAACCCTGGAGTTGCTGGAAGCGGTCGCCACAGGGACTGAAACGGCCGACGACATGTTCGCCGATCTCCTCCGCCATCTGATTCGGATGCGGGACGAACGACTGGCCCGCATGGTCTCGCTGCAAGCCGGACTTCGCGCCGCCGGCCCCGACGACTTGCCCCTTTCGTCGGAGGCCGTCGTCGAGTTGATCCGCCAGCACTTGGCGTGCAAAAACACAAGCCGCCTCGCGGTGCTGATCGTGACCGCCGCTTACCAAGCCGTCGGGGACCGATGGGGCGAGCAGGTCAAACCACTCCACTCCCATAACGCCGCCGACGAACAAACGGGGGCGGCCGGCGACGTGGAAATCACGCTGGTCAACGAAGAGCGGGTTCGCACGGTCTACGAGATGAAGCAGAAGGCCGTGACCATCGACGACCTCGATCGTGCCGTCGAGAAGGCGGCGGGGTTGCCCCACCGCATCGACAATTTCATCTTCGTCAGCAGCGAACCGGCGGACCCGGCGGTGCAGGAGCATGCGACCGAACTTTACGACAGCACCGGCGGGACCGAGTTCGCGATTCTCGACTGCCTCGGCTTCCTCCGGCACTTCCTGCACCTGTTCCACCGCTCCCGGATGGCCTTCCTCGACGCCTACCAGCAACTCGTCCTGGCCGAGCCGGACAGCGCCGTGAGCCTGCCCTTGAAGGAAGTCTTTCTCTCGCTTCGCCAACAGGCTGAAGCGGAGAGCTGACGCCGCCCCCTTGCATCCCCGGCGGCCACCTCCGACAACGGACGGGGAGGCTTCCCGTTAGGTTCCGGTCCGTCACCCGTCTGGAACGGTGGGTGGGTGACGCCCGGTAGGACTGGCCGACCATGAAGCCCGATCGCCGGGCGGCCGCCGTCCGCCGCCAACAGTTCGACGACCTCTACGCCCGCCACGCGCGGGAGGTGTGGGCCATGGCCTACGCCCGCTGGATGGACGCGGACTCGGCCCAGGACATCACCCAGGAGGCGTTCCTCCGCCTGTGGAAGCAGATGGAGGCGGGAGAGGCCATCCAGAACCCCCGCGCCTGGCTGTTAAGGGTGGCGCGGAATCTGGCCGAAGATTACGCCAAGAGCGCGTTCCGGCGGTTCGGCACGCAGCCGCCCGAACAGATGAACGCGGTGCAATCGGGCGGCTCGCAACCGCTCGAACAGATGGCCCGCGAAGAAGTCTTCGCGCAGATCCGCGGGCTGCTGGACGAACTCCCCACTGCGGATCGGGAAATCCTGACCCTGCGGTACGCCCTCGAATACGACACCCCGGCCATCGCCGACGCCCTCGGCATCGCCGTGTCCGCCGTCCACATGCGGCTCAGCCGCGCCCGGCAGCGCCTGGAAGAGCGGCTGACCGCCGCCGGCATCGCCGCCCCGAGTACGAACCAATGACTCTCTCCTTCTCCCCCCGGTTCGCCATGACCCCGAATCACCCGCCGGACGACGTGGACCGCTGGCTCACCGACTTCTTCCAGGCCAAACTGCCGAACCCGTTCCCGCCGGCCCCGATGACGGCCGTCGCGGAGCCGGCCCGCCCCCGCCGGGCCGCCGACCACGGCCGGCTGACCCTGGCCGCGTCCGTCGCCGCCCTCCTCGGCCTTGGCGTTTACCTGTCGTATGGCCCGACCGCCGACCCGGCCCCCGCGCCCGGTTCGGGGCTGCTGCAAAACTCCAGCGCGAACGGCAAGGAACTGCACAAGCACATGCCGCCGCCCGCCCCGAAGCTGCCGTGACATCGTGGCACCGGCTTCCAAGCCGGTGAGCCACACCTTCTCCGCCCGGCGCGCTCTCCTGCGTCGGGCGGCGTCGTTTCCACGGGAGTGCGGCCGCAACCCGCGTTCCCCAAGCCGCCCGAAGCGGATACCCTGGGCCGTCCCTCCCACAAGGTTCCGCCGGTGACACTCCCCCGTTCGCGCCGGGTCCAAGCCCTCATCCTTCTGACCACCTGCGGGGCGATGGCCGCGTTCCCGCTGGCCAACCACTTCCGCAACGCGGAGACGAACCGCGACACCGCGTGGTTCGCCGTGGAGCTGTCCGGCCGGCACGCGGCGGGCGACGCCTCGCAGGTCGGTCGGAACAAGGATTACCCACTCTGGTATGCCACCGGTCGCGCCTTCCTGGCCGGGCAGGAGTACTACCCGTCGGACGCCGGCACCGTCTTCCCGTTCATGTACCCGCCGTTCGCCGCGCTGCTGCTCGGCTTGGCCAGCGGCCTCGGCCCGGACGGGATGCTGCTCGTCCTCGTCCTGCTGAACGTCCTGAGCGTGGCCGTCGCCGTCGAACTCAGCGTCCGCATGGCGGCGGGAACGGGCGACGTGTCGCTGTGGCTGCGCCTGATTCCCGGCGCGATCTGCCTGTTCTTCGTGAACGACATGTTCCTGCTCGGCCAGCCGAACCTGGGGCTATTGTGCCTCGTCCTCGGCGGGCTGGTGCTGGTGCGGGACGGCCGGCAGGTCGGCGGCGGCGGGCTGCTGGCGGCGGCGGCGGCGCTGAAGGCGTTCCCGGCGGTGGTGATCGTCTACCTCGTCTGGCGGCGGCACTGGGCGGCGGCGGCGGCGATGGTCGCGTTCACGGCCCTGTTCCTCGTACCCCTGCCGGCGGCGGTGCGGGGCTGGGATCGGAGTGTCGCGGAACTACGGCGGTGGGCCGACGGAATGCTGTTCAAACAGGGGGAGTCCGGGTTCGGCCAGCGACCGGAACAGAGCCTGGGGTGGAAGAACCAGTCCCTGTTCGGCGTCGGTCACCGGCTGCTCCGTCCCGTGAACGCCTACGCCGACGAGATGGACGTTTCGGCGGCGGAAGCCGGGGCGGAGCTGAACCTCACGCCGGCTCAGGTGGCCGAAATCGACGCGACGAGGACGCCGCCGCGCGAGCTGTTCGTCAACTTGTTGAGCCTCGACCACCAGCAAGCCCTAGCCGGGATCGTACTAGTCGCCGGGCTACTGGGCTTGGCCTTCGTGGGCGTCATGCCGGCCAAAGCCGCCCGCACCCGTGCCTCGGACGCCATGGAGTTCGGCATCCTCACCGTGCTGGTCACGATTTGCACGCCGTATGCCTATGCGTACTACTTCGTCTGGATGATTTTCCCGCTCGCGGTGCTGGTGCATCGCGGGCTGTCCGGCCCGACGGCGTTCGACCGCCGGCTGGCGTGGGGCGCGGTCGCGGCGGTGACGGCCCTGTTCGCCCTCAGCGCGCCACTCGCCGAGACGCGGGAAATGATGGCCTACGGGGTGCAGTTCTGGGCGGCCGTCCTCGCCGCCGCGGGGTGCGGCTGGCTGTTGTTGCGGGAACGCCGAGCGCCACGCGGACGGAGCCGAGATGACAATCATCTCGGCTCGTGATCGTTCACTGCTTCACCGGCGTCAGGCGGACGTAGTAGCCGAGCAAGCCGCGGTGCAGCGACAGGTACGCCGGCTCCCCGCCGGTCGCGGCCGCCCCGAACCGCAGCTTGAACTTGTCCATCAGGCGGATCAGTTCGGCCACCGTCGCCCCGGCGGTGTTCCACGACGCCGGCAGCGCGGCCGGGGCGTTCGGGTCGCGGGCGAACTTGGCCGCCAGCTCGAGCTGCGTCAGGAACACGTTGAGTTCCTTCTCCTGGGCGAACGGCGCTTCCTTCAGCCGCGCGGTCAGCGACTTGCGGGCGGCAACTAGGGCCACGTCCAGCCGGTCCACCGCGAACAAGTTCGGCTTCTTGCCGGTGCGGAGCGACAGGCCGATGGCGGCGAACTCGACATCGACGGCCGCGCGGAGCTTGGCCGTCTCCGGCACCAGCACGGCCGCCGGGTACGTCGGCGTCGGCTTGCGGAACAGGTTCACCCCCGCCGCCGCCGGCCCGCCGTCGAACGCGACCTTCTCCAGCAGGTCCGGCGGGCACAGGCCCGATTCCGCCTTCCGCCCCGCCTTCTCTTTCGTCAGGCAGAGGGCGAGCAGCTCGTTCAGCGCCTTGCCGGACAGGATGGCCTCGTCCGGCGGGTCGAGCAGCCCCGGATCGATGGCGGGGCCGGCGACCGGGTTGTCGCCCGCGCGGTTCTGCGCCGCCACCCAGTTGTCGATGTCGTCCTTCCGCCCGGCCACCGGGTTGTCCCACTCGTTCGCCCGCTGGGCGCGGGCGATGGCCAGCCGCTGCCGCTCGACCAGCGGGTTGTTGGTGTCGCCGCCGAACGAGCCGCTGCCGCCGGACATCGCGCCGTAGGGGGTGCCGTAGTAGGCCGGTTCGACGTAGTAGTTGTTCGACCGGGGGTAGCCGCTCCAGGCGTACTGGTACTCGACCGAGATCGGCCGGCCGTTGACCACGCCCTGGAACGAGTACTGGTACGTCTGGTAGGTGTTGAAGTAGAAGCCGCCCATCGGCGAGTTGACGTACACCCCGCTCGGCATCTGCGGGCCGAACCGGGGGAAGTACTGGGCCGGCGCGGCGCCGGCGAACGCCACGAGGCCCAGCACCGCCAGGGGGAGAATTCGAGTCGGCATCGGGGTCACCTCGCGGGTCGGTCCAGGGAGTGCGGACGGGGTGGACGGTCGCCCACCCCACCTATTATTCGCCCGCCGGTCGGGAAAAAGCAACGGGTTGCCTCGTAACCTTCACTACCTACCCATTCGCTCGGCCTTAAAGCGGATTTTGGCGGACGAGGGCCGTTTTGCTTTTGCCACGTCCTAACGGCATCGCTCACCGGCGGCGATGTGAGCCATCAAAACACCACCGGCGCACTTAACTTAGTAGCCGTCCGGTGCAGCGCCTGGTTCGGCGTCTGAACTGGCTGAAGCCGACTACGGAATCACTTCTTCCGCTTGTAGACGACGGTCAGCGCCGGCTCCTTCACCTCGCCGAAGTAGATGGTCAGATCGAACGTGTCGTCCGCCTTCATGACAGTCACCCAGGTGTGCTTCGTCGGCTTGCCGTCGAAGCCAAGCCCGTCGCCCGTCTGCGTCAGCGTTTTCTTGGCCTCGTCGTAGGTGCCCTCGGTCACGGTCGGGCTGGTGGTGGTGCTGTCCACCCAGACGCTGACGTACTTCTTCTTGAACGGGTCGTAGCTGTCCAGCCGCTGGGCGGTGTACTTCTGGCCAGAGATCTCACCTTCCAGGCTGCTCGACAGCCACAGATTGCCGTGGGTCATCTTGTGCGTCGCAGCGGCTTTCGACTCCTTCCCGCCGGACGACATGACCATCGTCCAGTCGCCGGCGAACTTCTTGAGCAGGTCGTGTTCCGGGCCGGGCTTGGGCGGCTCCTGTCCCCCCACGATGCCGGCCAGCAGCAGGCTGACCACACCGGAAATCAGACACGTTTTCATCGCACACTCCGAACGCTGCAACAAGGTGACGGGCGCTCCCGCCGCAGCGTGGGCGAGAGGCCAACACTTGCAGCTTAAGCCCCGGCACTGACAGCTTGTGTCAGGAGTGATTCAGTCGGCGGAACAAATCCAGTCGGGATGCAGCCGCGTCCATTCCTCCCGCCACGAACGTGCCAGTTCCCGGCGGGGGGTTCCGAACGAGGTGTCAGTCAGCGTCAGTTCACGGACGCGGTCGATGCGGAAGTGGCGGAAGGCAGATCGGGCGCAGCACCACGCGGCGACGATTTGCTTCCCTTCGTAAAAGAAGAGCTGCACGGGCCAGATGTCACGCCGACTGGTTTGCCCCGACTCGTCGGCGTAGCGGAGATTCAGAACGACCTCTTCCCGCATCGCCTGACGCACCACCCGCAAGGCGGGAGCCAGTTCCCAGTTCGTCTTGGCAAAGCTCGGCCACAGTCCGACATCGTCCATGCGGTCGGCGCGGCAGCGGCGATCTTCGCGATGGCACTCCTCGCGGCGTCGGCTAAGGCGGCGTCCGGTTGGGCTTCGACCCAACGCACTCCCAGAACGATCGCTTCCAATTCCTCGCGGCTGAACGAGAGTGGTGGTAAGAAGAAGCCCGGCCGCAAGACATATCCGATCCCCGCTTCGCCGTCGATCAGGGCACCGAGGGTCTGGAGCGCCAGCACGTCGCGGTAGATCGTCCGTTCGGAAACGCCCTGCTCGGCGGCAAGCCGTGCCGCCGTCACGGGCTGCCGCCGACGGCGAAGCGCGTCCATGATCGCCAGTAGCCGCTCACTCTTGGTCACGGTTGCTCACGTCGAGTCTTCGCTTCTCTGCCGCCGAACTCCTAACTGACGAGCCGCACCGCCTGACGAACCGCACCGCTGGGGAGCGTCGGTTCCGACTCGAACAAGACGTCCCCTGGCGGTCGCGGCTCGTCGGAGGAACTCTCGGCGTCCACGGTAATGCCACAGGTCACCCCCCCCGACTCTTGCCCGGCACCCACAGAACGTCGTCGGCCCCGTCGGCGTTGGCGGCGCGAGCCAACACGAACAGGAAGTCCGACAGGCGGTTCAGGTAAATGAGCGCGTGCGTGTTGACCGGCTCGGAGTGCGTCAGGGTGATGACCGCCCGCTCGGCCCGCCGACAGACCGTCCGCGCCAGGTGCAGCCACGCCGCCGCCGCCGACCCGCCCGGCAGGATGAAGCTGTGCAGCGGTTGCAGCCGCTCGTTGATGCGGTCGATGGCCGCCTCCAGCCGCAGCGACTGCGCCTCGATCATCCGCAAGCCGTCATTCGGCCGGCCGCTTTTCGGGGCGGGCACGCACAGGTCCGCCCCCAGGTCGAACAGGTCGTTCTGGATCGCGCGGACCAGCTCCCGCTCCGGCCCGTCCGGGCAGTGGGCGGTGAACAGGCCGAGGACGGCGTTCAGCTCGTCCACCTCGCCGTAGGCGGCCACGCGGGGGTGGTCCTTGGCGACGCGGGTGCCGTCGCCGAGGCCGGTCTCGCCGGCGTCGCCGGACTTCGTGTAGATGCGGGAGAGGAACACCATCGCGGGGCAATCCGGGGGTGAAGGAAGTGGTCGTGCGGTCGGATACGGGTGCGGTTATGATAGACGCCGGTCGTCGGCAGCAGAGTCGATCCGGAGGATCGTCATGGCCCGTCTCGCGGTGTGGTTGTGGGTACTCATGGTGGCGACGGCGGACGGCACCGCCGCCCCGGTGCCGAAGGACTTCGCAGCGCCGACCGGCATCATCGTGATGGTGTCGGACGGATACGGTGCCCGCCTCTTCCCGCTGACCGGTGGCCCCGTCCGCGAACTCGCCATGCACCGTGCGCAGGAAGGGAGCGTGTCCCCGGACGGCAAGCGGCTGGCGATTCTCGTCCGCGATCCACCGCCGGACATGCCGGTCTTCGTTGGGCCGGGCGGAAGGCCATGCGCACAAATGCTAACGGATTGGAAGCAAACCTGTTCCCTGCACATCGTGGCCTTGACCGGCCGTGAGAAGCCGGGCGTCCCGCTGGTCGGCGGGCTGACCCGCGGGCATGTGGTCTGGGCACCGGACGGCAAGACCGTGTTCGTCACGGACTTGTCGCGGGACGTGCGGGTGCGCGATGGAAATCGGGCACTGCCCGGCGAAGTGACGGCGTGCGACATCACCTCTGGCAAGGTGCGGACGATCAAGGAACTCCACGGGCATACCGTTTCGGAAGTATCCCCGGACGGGAAACTCGTGCGGACGACCAAGCCGACCGTCGAAGGCCAAGAGCTGAAGACCGAGACGGTGGTGTTCGCTCGTGACACCTGGAAACCGGTCCCGGCCGAACGGTTTCCCGACGACAACCGCGTGCGGCTCGTCACCCGGAAAGTGAAACCGAAGACGGGCGACCCCGTGTCGCGAGACGAGGATTACCTGCTGTACGATCCGGCGACGAAGTCCGAGAGATCCCTGAGACTGCCGGCCGAAATCGGGGAGAACCCGTCGCGGCTGAATCGGGTGATCCTGTCCCCGGACGGCCGTCGCCTGCTGTTCGCCTGGAGCGAGCAGGTGCCGGCCCCGGATGACTGGCCGCTCGGCGATCACCCGTGTCACGCGACCCGCCTGACTGTGACCGACTTGGCCGGGCGACGGGAGAAGACCATTTACCGTGCGGAGATCAAGGCGTTGGCGGATCTGTGCAAGTGCCACTGGTCCTGGATCGAGTGGCGATAGCGGACGGACTCGCGCGTCGGGAATCACTCGAATGAAGGCCGCACCTGCTTCGGCGAGCCGGAGAATCTGCCGGGTAGTCGAAATGCCGGCCGCGCCCGTCCGAAGTTAAGGACAGTTGGACCTTGAACCCCTCTCATCTTGCGGCGATGCTGGGATCACCCGGCCGGGTCGCCGGGGCGTTCCTTTCCTGGCCGTGCGGAGTGGAATCGATGGACCTCGCATCCGGGTTGGCCCTCGAATCGCCGGCCGTCGTCGTCCCGTGGGGGATCACCGAAGGCGACTTGCGCTCGCTTCTGCCGCAGGTCCGGCGTCTCAACGACGACGCTCTCGCGGCCGATGTCGTCTGGCTCGGCGGGTGGCCTCAGACCCTCCGGTTCTTCTTCAGTCCGGAAGGCGGCGGAAAACTGTCCACGGTCGAGGCGGGCGGGGCCTCGACGGGTACGCTGGACGAACTCGATGGCCCGTTCCGGGACTGGCAGGCGCGGTTGGTGTCCGCCTTCGGGCCGCCCACCCGGACGAGCGTCGGGCCGTTCGACAACCGTTACCCCGAGTCCGCTTGGGAGGTGCCGGGGGCGACCGTCCGGCACTGGGTCATCGACGGGCACGCGACCGATCACGCGCTGTCGATCACGCCCCGGTGATGCGCCGCGTCCCCGGAGGTTCTGCCGTGAATGCCCTGCCGCCCGAAGATGCGGATCGCCTGGACGACTACCGGTTCCAGTTCGGGCACGACGGCGGCAACCTGTCGCTCGTCCTCGACCAGTTGACCGACGCGCTCCAACTGGTCAACCGGCACACCGTCTACTGCCGGGTGGAGCGGGGCGAACGGGCGGGCGAACCGCCGGCCGACGTGGCGGAACTGATCCGTCTCATCGGCGTGGCGAAGGGGCTGGTTCAGGACTCGCTGGCGCGGCTGAAGGGCTGAACGGCCGGCACCGCCTCGCTGATGACCTTCTTCATTTGCAAGCCGCGGACGATGGTGAACACCAGCACCCCGATGGCCGCGATCATCGCCAGCAGGAACAGGAAGGCGATGAACAGGGCGAAGCCGACCTTCTGCTTCTTCGCGTCGATCTGGTTGGGCAGCTCGGTGTTCGACATGGCCTGGGCCGGCGGGCGGGGGGTGGTGGCCGGGCGGGGCGGGAACGTCGGCCGCACGGTGTCGGCCGGTTTCGCCGGGGTCGGGGCGTCGTCCGGGCGGCGCGCCCAGGCCGGCATCGCGCTCGTCGTCGGCGGCGACGACGGCCGCACCGGCTGCGCGAGCGGCAGGTCGGCGGCCGCCGGCTTCGCCTTGGCCACCGTCGGGACGGCCTCGTCCGCCAGCACGTCGGCGACCAGATCGGTCCCGGCCGGGTCGGGCGTCGGCACCATGGCCGTCAGCAGGGTCGGGGCGGCGACGACGAACTTGCCGCACTCCGCGCACCGCTCCACCTCTTGGTCGGCGGTCAGGTCGGCGAACTGGCGGTTGCATTCCAGGCAGCGGAGTTCGGGGGACGGCACGGGGGCACCCTGGGGACGCACGCGGGGATCGGCTAGGGCAGTGTGCGGAAACCGGGGGCGATGAGCAAGGGCGCGGCGGCGACCGCCCGTCACGGCGAGCGGAACGGGGTGCCGGCCGCCACCGGTCGTTCCCCCGTCGCGGGCGGCACGTCGAACTGCGGGTGCCGGCCGAACTCGGCGCGGAACTCGTCGGCCAGCCGGTGCCGGGTGGCCGAATCGACCGCCCGGCTTTTCGTCAGCGACGTGAGCAGGTAGTTGGCCAACCGCTCGGCGTCGTCCGAGCCGGCGGCGATGGCCGCCAGCATGCGGTCGAACACCTCGTCCGGCCCCACGCACGCGCGGTACTCGGCGGCCGCGGCGCGGATCGGGACGCGGTCGGCCAGCATCCGGTCGTGCAGCCCGACGCGGAACTCCGTCCGCGCGGCGGCGAGGGCCATCCGCCCGTCGAGGTCGGCCGTCGCCCGCTCGTCCTCGGCCAACTCCTCCCGCTGCGCGCGGTACGTCCACACGTCGGCGGCCAGCCCGGTCAGTCCGCCGGCGGACCCGACGTGGAGGATCGCCAGGCCGGCGAGAACGGCTACACTGGTCCCGATGCGGCGGTGGAAGCGGCGCGGATGGGCGGTGGTCACGAACGCGGCCCTCGGTCTGGGGGAAAAGAACCCACTCCCTACTTCATAGAGTGCCTTCCGCCTGCGCAATGGAACCCGTTCGGACGCGGTTGAGTCCGAATCGGGAAGTTTTTTTTCCGCACCTTCCCGACTCGCGCCATGCCTGAGAACTCCACACCGCCCGACGCCGACACGCCCGTTCCGGCGGTGCGGCTGGCGGCCTCGGTCGTCGTCACCGTCGCCGGCGGCTGGTTCCTGCTCGGCGAGCTGACGACCCTGTTCCGCCCGCTCCTGTTCGCGGTGCTGTCCACTTACGCCCTGATGCCGCTGTACCTCCGGCTCCGTCGGCACCTGCCCACGTCGGCCGCGGTGGTCGCCCTGTCGGTCGTCGTCACCGCCCTGTTCGCCGTGCTAGCGGTGAGCGTGACGGTCAGCGTGATGGCCCTGACCGAGGACGCCTCGAACTGGCGGCAGCGGGCGGTGGCGCGGGTGCGCGAGGCGAGCGACTGGGCGCACGGGTTCGCGGTCGTCGGGCCGAAGGTGGCCGGCCAGACGCCGCCCGAGGAGGCGCTCGCCGGGCGGTTCACGGAACAGATGGTGGGCCAGTTGAAGGCGGTCGCCGTCGGCCTGCCGGAGGTGTTCGCCGCCGGCCTGTACCTGCTCTTCCTGCTGGTCGAGTCGGCCCGCTTCCCGGACCGCGTCCGCCGCGCCTACGACCCGCAGCGGGCGGCCGAAATCCTGGCCGTGTTCGCCCAGATCAACGAGGCCATCATCGGCTACCTGCGGGCGAAAGTGTTGTCCAGCCTGTTGCTGGCGGTGCCGGTCGGCGTCATCCTGGCCGGGTTCGGCGTGCCGTTCGCCCTGCTGTGGGCGGTCCTCACGTTCGTGTGCAACTTCATCCCGTATTTGGGCAGCGTCGTCGCCTACACGCTACCGATGCTGTTCGCCGCCGTCGAGTTCGGGTTCACCCCCCAGCTGGCGGTGGTGGGCGGGGCCGTGTTCGCCGCCCACCTGCTCGGCGCGGCGGTCGTCGAACCGCTCATCCTCGGCCGCGCCGTCGGCCTGAGTCCGCTCGTCATTCTCGCCTGCCTGACGGTGTGGGGCGTCCTGTGGGGCGTGCCGGGCATGTTCCTGGCGGTGCCGCTGACGGTGGTGCTGAAGCTCGTGTTCGACCACATCCCCGCCACCCGCCCGGTGGCCCAACTGCTGTCCGACCGGTGAGGCGACGGGCGAGGCCATCCCCGTTCGCGTCCGCGGCGGGATGGCGTCGTCCGCTCCGAAGCGTGAAAGGCCGATCCCGTCCGCCCGAGAACCGTGAGGTCATACCGAATCCGATTGATCCGTATCCGTTGCGGCGGAGTCGGAACACCTCTCCCCGCTGGGTGCCGTTTTGCGAACTTCGGGCGGGAAGTTTCTTCCGGCCTGAAAGGCCGGTTCTACCAGCCCAGGCCGTGAGGCCTGGGTTGCGGTGGGAAAAAGGCTCCGGCCCTGAAAGGGCCGTTCACGACGCGGGATGTGAACGGCCCTTTCAGGGCCGGGGGATTGGGGTGGCTGATGTACCCAGGCCTCACGGCCTGGGCTGGTAGAACCGGCCTTTCAGGCCGGAAAACCGAGAACTCGACAAGGCACCCGCTGGGGAGAGGTCGCGGTTCAACCGCATTCGGTATCGGAGACCCGCCGTCCCCACGTCACGCGGGAAATCCGTCCGCCCGGTCTTGACTTTTGTCCACATCACTGGATATAGTATCCGCATGACCACATCTCCGGGTTGCCGCCATGCCCACTTTGCCGCCCGCCCCCGTCGATATCGACCGCCTGCTCCGCATCGCCCAGGGGCGGCGGCGGACGATGCGCGGCCGCTGTCCCGGCGACCGGTTCCGGGCCGCGATGGCGATCCTGAGGCAGGAGAAGGACCGGATGCGGGGGAAGTGGTCGCTCGACTCGGTGTACGAGTGGCCGGACGACGGCGATGACACGCCGTGCGCGCCGCCGAAGCCCGCGCCGTCGGCGAGCCTGCCGCCCGTGCCGCGGTTCGTCAACCCGCCCAGCCGCCCCCGCGCGGTCGGCCACACGCCGGTGATCGAGCCGCAGTTCCACCGCACGGTACTGCACTTCCCGGACGCGCGCGATGACGGCGATGACGGAACCCCACCCCCAGTCAGTGCGCGGGTTGGGAGCCGGGAATCGCCCGGAAAACCTCGGCGGGGTGACGAACCGCGCCCCACCTCTCCCCGCCGGGGAGAGGTCGGAACGGCGACGCCGTTCCGGGTGAGGGGGCGCGACAGGG
>JAYTTN010000352.1:0-1621 GCA_043745295.1 Fimbriiglobus sp.
CTCCCCTCACGGCGGCTGCGCCGCCGACCTCCCCTCGACGAGGGGAGGTGTTGTTGGAGTCTCCGCCCGCCGATTCCGTGGCTCGCGCCAAACGGATCAACCGATCCCGCTTGCGGTATCTACCCCGGCGGCACCCCCGCCATTCCGAACGGTCACGCCGGCACGGCCTCGGAGACCGCCGGGGACTTCGCGCGAGCGGCCAGCCCGCTGACGGCGAACCAGCCGGTGCTGACGACGGTGAGCGCGAGCAGTACACCGAACAGCATCTGCGGTTTGCCGGTGGCGGCTTGCAGCGGGGCCGCGCACAGCGGCACCAGCACCCCGCCGAGCGCCCCGAGTGCGCCGACCAGCCCGCCGACCGCGCCCACGTCCTTCGGGAACGCCTCCGGGATCAGCTTGTACGTCCCCGCCTTGCCGACCCCCATGCCGACGCCGAGCGCGAACAGCGCCGCCGTGAACGCCCACACGCCGAGGCCCGGCACGAACGTCAACACCGACCCGGCCACCAGCATCGCGGCGAACACGGCCGTCATCACCCGGCGCGGCCCGATGGTGTCCGACAGGTAGCCGCCGAGCGGTCGGAGCAGCGACGCAGGGAAGACGTAGCAGATGGCGGCGAGGAACCCGACCCAGCGGAGGAGGTAGTCGTAGTCCGTCTTCACGTCCGGGTTGGCCGTCATGTAGCCGGTGAGGGCGTCGCCCTGGAGCGCGGTGATCTTCCTGTAATCGGCCGCGAGGGTCGGGCTGAGGTCCAGTTGCTGTGCCAGTTCGCGGCCGTAGTTCGCCATGTAATAGTCGGGCAGCAGGTTGGAGAGCGCGACGTACGCGCCGAACACGACGACGTATTGCAGGCAGTACTCCCACACCTTCGCGTGGCCGATGGGCTTGACGATCTCGCCGAACGTCTTCCCTTTCGCCGGGGTGCGGTCGATCTTCGGCGCGAGCAGGTACACGGCCGCCGCCATCAGCACCAGCAGGCCGGCGTACACGACCGGGATGAACCGCCAGCCGCCGGGGATCGCGCCGTCGAAAAAGCCTGTCGCCGGCACGAGCGCGATGAGGAACGGGCCGAACAGCTTCGTCGCGCTCGCGCCGACGTTGCCCGCGCCGAAGATGCCCAGCGCCAGCCCTTGCCGCTCTTTGGGGAACCACGCCGCGCACCACGCGATGCCGACGCTGAACGAGTTGCCGGCCAGACCGAACAAGCCGGCCAGGATCATCAGTTGCGTGTACGTCGTGGCCTGGCTGACGAGCGCGGCCGGCACGACGACCGCCAGCATGAGCAGCGGCAGCACCACCCGTCCGCCGTACTTGTCGGTCCAGATGCCGAAGTGGAACCGGGGCAGCGATCCGGCCAGGATGGCCACGAGCACCAGGTTGTAGAACTGGCCGTTGGTCAGGCCGAGTTCGGGTTTGAACTTGACCGCTAACATGCCGAACATCAGCCAGACGGCGAACATCAGCGTGAACGCGACGGTGGACAGCCAGAGGACGCGCTGCCGCTGCCCTTCGGTGGGTTCGGGGGTGGGGGTCATGCCGGGGAACCTTCGTGCGTCAGAGGGTTGGGGTTGGTTTGTCGGAGCCGGAAGCGTGAGCGACGGTCTTGAAGACCGTCGCTCAC
>JAYTTN010000353.1:0-5883 GCA_043745295.1 Fimbriiglobus sp.
TGCTCGCCGCCGGCGGGCGGTTCCCGGTGCTGTTCGCGGAGAAAGCCCGGTCGGTCGGCCTGCCGGTCGTGTGCGTGGCCCTGAAGGGCGTGGCCGACCCGGCGCTCGCCGGACTGTGCCCCCGCTTCCACTGGCTGCGGCGGCTGTCGTTGGGCAAGGCGATCCGCTGCTTCCGCGCCGGCGGGGTGAGCCGGTTCGCCGTCGCCGGCAAGTTCCACAAGGCGACGCTGCTGCGGCCGTGGATGTGGTTGCGGCTGCTCCCCGACCGGCGGTTCCTTCGGCTGTGGTGGTCGCGGCGGCGGACCGACAACCGGGACGACAGCCTGATGCTGGCCCTGCTGGACGAATTCCGAACGGAGGGCCTGGACTGCGTGTCCGCCCTCGACCTGTGCCCGGAGTTGCTCGTGCGCGACGGCGTGTTATCCCGGCGGCCGCCGACCGAGAAGGAGCTGCGGGACGCGCGGTTCGGCTGGGGGCTGGCCCGCAAGATGGGCGAGCTGGATGTCGGCCAGAGCGTCATGGTCCGCGACCGGGCGGTGCTGGCGGTGGAAGCCATCGAGGGGACCGACGCCTGCATCCGGCGGGCCGGCGAGTTGTGCGGGCGGGGCGGGTTCGTGGTGGTGAAGGTGGCCAAGCCGCACCAGGACATGCGGTTCGACGTGCCCACCGTCGGCCCGCTGACCATCGAGACCATGCGGGCGGCCGGGGCGACGGCCCTGGCGATCGAGGCCGGGAAGACCATCTTGATCGACGAAACCGAGACCCTCGCCCTCGCCGACCGGCACCGCATCGCCGTCTTCGCCCTGTCCGACGCCGCAGTTCTCGCTACCGACGGCCCGCCGACCGCATAGAATGTTCCGACGGGCGTCCCGACCGGATCGCCCGCCCCGCACCGCTCGCCCCCGGTTGTCATGGGTCCGTTCCACTTCGATCTGCCGCCCGACCTCACACCCGCCGGGAGCGCGGCGGCCGCCGGCGGATGGCTGCTGAACGGCTACGATCACACGCCGGTGCCCGCGAAGCGGACGGTGTCGGCGACCCGCCTGTCCCTGCTCCGCGAAGAGACGGAGAGCAGCCACCTGGCCGTCGCCTGGCCGACCGCCGACGGGCCGCGGACGGTGACGACCTCCACCCTTCGCCCCCGGCCGGAACCGTACCGACTCGTGGTGGAACTGGCGCGCGGGGCCGTCAACCGCATCCGCGCCTTCGTCGCCGAACTCACTTCTATTCACGTCGCCCTTCCCGAACCGCTAGCTGAGGACATCGCCGCCGTCACGCGCCACTTCGGCCGCGCCGTCCTCGGTACGGGGGACGCGCCCGACGATCAGCCGGTCGCCGTTCTGGACGCCGCCGGCCGCGTCGCCGACCGGCTGGCCGATCTGCTCACCGGGCAGCGGTTCCAGACGCGGGCGCAGCGCGGCCCGCTCGACACGCGGTTCGGCTGCCGCGTCGGTCGCCCGCTGTCGCCCGCCGACGCGGACACCTACGCCGCCACGTTCAACGCCATCCGCATCGTGCCGGACTGGGAGGCCATCGAGCCGACCGAGGCGGGGTTCAACTGGGCCACCCTCGACCCGCTCGTCCGCTGGGCGACCGACGCCGGGCTGAAAGTGTCCATCGGGCCGATCGTCGACGTGGCCGACGGCGCGTTCCCCGAGTGGCTCCGCGCCTGGCGAGGCGACGTGCCGACGCTGACGGCCTTCCTGTCGGACTTCGTGGCCACCGTCGTCGCCCGCTACCGCCAGCAGTGCCGCGTGTGGCAGCTGCTGAACGGGTTCAACCACGCCGACGCGCTCGGCCTGGGGGAGGACGACCGGGTGAAGTTGGCCGCGCGGCTGCTGGAGACGGCCCGCGAGGTGGACCCGGACGGGACGTGGCTGATCGGGCTGTCGCAGCCGTGGGGCGATTATCTGGCGAAGCCGGGGCACGCCTACTCGCCGTTCGTGCTGGTGGATACCCTACTGCGAGCCGGGTTCGACCTCGGTGGCCTGGAACTCGAACTCTTGGCCGGGCCGGCCGACCGCTGCGCCCCGCCGCGCGACCCGCTGGACGTGATTCAACTGCTGGAGTCCTACGACACCCTCGGCGTCCCGCTCGACATCTCCCTCGGCCGACCACTGCCGGACTCGGCCGTCGTCGGCCTCGTGGAAACGTGCCTCGCCGCGCCGACAGTGCAGGCGGTTCACTGGGACTCGTTCGTGCCGGGCGACCCGTCGTGCCGGGTGCCGGGGAGCAGCCTGCTGGCCTCCCCTGACACGCTGGCCGAGTTCCACCGCCTGCGCACCGCGCGGCTGAAGTGAGGCGGGGTTTGCGGGAGGGCGAGGCCCGAGCTGTCCACTTGTTGGGCGACGAGAGTTCGCTGGAAATCCGAGGATTTCGCACCGGAGGTGCGAAGAGTGGCCTTGCCACCCATCCACGGAATTCCGACCCGCCCAAGATGTGGACAGCACGGACCTCACCCTCCCAAGAAAGGATCACCACACCCCGCGTGGGGTGGAACAAGAGAAGGCACGCCCGGCGTCGTCACTTCTTCGCGGCGGTCACGTCCCACACCACCAGCACGGCGGCGCGGTCGTTGCCGCCGACCAGTTTCGTCCCGTCCTTCGAGAAGGTCAGCTTCTCCACGTAGAACCCGTCCGGGTCGAAGGCCAGCAGCGGTTTCAGCGCCGCCACGTCCCACACGCGGACCAGCCCGTCGCTGTGCGGCACGGCCAGCCGCTTGCCGTCCGGCGAAAACCGCAGGCCGTACCCCGGTCTCGGATAGACCCGTAGCGCCGCTGTCTCCTTCCGGGTCGGGATGTCGTAGAAGCGCAGCGGGAAGTCGAAGCCCTGGCCGTCGGTGTTATGGCCGAAGCACGCCAGAGTCTTCCCGTCCGAAGTCACATCCCAGCCGACGATGCGGTCGGGTTCGAAGGAGTGGACAGCCTTGCCCTTCGCCACCAACTTCACGCCGCACCGGGGCAGGTCGTCGAAGGTGCCGGCGCGGAGCAACTCGTCGCCGGGCAAATCGCGGACACCCCGTTTGCGATCATCGTACTTCGGGATTTCGCCGTGCAGGTCGAACTTCAGTTGGGGCGCGTCCGAGTAGGCGACCGCCGGCAGCTCCTCCTTCAACTCCGGCACCGTCAGCACGCACGGCCGTTGCGCCCCGCCGAGGTAGACGCGCGACCCGTCCGGCGAGAAGGTGCCGATGAGACCGAGGCCGAGTTTGTGGAATTTCGCCACGCCCTTCCCCGTGGCCACGTCCCACAGCCGCACCTTGTACCGCCAGTCCGTCGTGAGCAACTGTTTGCCGTCGGGGTGGAAACTCAGGCCGGTGACGCCGCCCAGCTTGCCGTACAGGGCCTCTTCCCGATTGGTCTGGTCCACCGTCGGTTCCAGCACCCGGCCCTTCTTGTCCGTGGCGTAGTCCCAGAGCGTCACCGCGTGCGGCGCGTCGCTGCCACGTTGCGGGTTGCGGAAAGCGGCGGCCACCGTCTTGCCGTTTGGGCTGAAGGCCAGCAGGTCAACCGTCTCCGCGACCTTCTCCAGCACCGCCAGCTCCTTCTCCTCCTTCGGGTCGATGACGCGGACGGTGCCGTCCGCGCCGCCGAGCGCCAGCAGCTTGCCGTTGGGCGATATGGCCACGCTCTTCGGCCTGAACTCGCCGAGGCTGACCGCTGCCACGCACTTCCAATCCGCCGTCGTGCGGACGCGAACGATGGAGCGACGACCTGGCAGCTTGAGCGTTTTCTCCAGTCCTCCGCCATCGTTCGGCAAATCTTCCCACTCGATGCCGGCGCACACCTTCGCGTCCGGCGTCAGGGTGAACGAGTCGGCCGCGAATGCCGCGAGTTCCAGCTTTTTCACAGCGTCCCAGACGCGGACGTTGCCGGAGGTGGTGGTGGAGTACAGCCGCTTGGAGTCGGGCGCGAACCGCAGCCAGTTCACGCCGTCGAAGTCGCCGTACACTTTGCCGTCTTCCAGCCCAGTCTTGGCGTCGAAGAACGTGATGACCCGCGTGCCACCGCAGGCCAGCAGCTTGCCGTCGGGCGAGAGTGCCGCCGCACCCCAGGCCATCGGCGCGAAGAACCGCCGGTCGCCGACCAGCTCCTTCGGCTTGCGGGCGTCCATCTCCGGGATCGGCTCCGGTTCCGGGAACTTGCCGTCGTGCAGCCCCTTGTAGCTGGCGGGGTACGAGTACGGCGAGTGGGGGACGGTCGCGTCGCGGGGCGTCGGCTTCAGGTCGATCCGGGCTTCCGGCAGGATGTTCACCTGATCCGCGGCGACGGCGGGAACCGCCAGCAAAAGAAGGGTGGTGAAGGAGCGCATGGCCGGCCTCCGGGAGCGGGATCAAGACCCCATCTTACCGGCCCCCGCGCGGGAAAGGGGAGGTCGGTTGTAACAACTGGGTCGGCGAGGTGTGCGACGGGGAATGTGGAACGGTCTCGTCCGGCCGGCGACGACTCGGTCGTTCCACCTCCGAACGATTCTGTTCTACATTTCGCCGACGCCCGATTTCTGCGCGGACACCCCGACCATGTTCCGGAAGCTGCTGTGGCGGCCCGAAGTGGCCTTCTTCCTGCTCTGCTTCGCGGCCGTGTCCGCCCGGTTCCGCGACCGCGCGTTCAACGACCCCGGCGCGCTGTGGCACGTCAAGGTCGGCGAGCGCATCCTGTCCGACGGGTTCATGCGCACCGACCCGTTCACGTTCACGTTCGCGGATCGCACCTGGATTCCGCAGCAGTGGGGCGGCGAGGTGGCGATGGCGGCGGCGCACGCGGTCGGCGGGTTCGACGGGCTGCTCCTCGGCTTTTCCGTCTTCGTGGCGACGCTCTTCACCTGGCTGTTCGCGCGCGCCGTCCGCGACGGCATGCACCCGCTCCTGGCCGGCGTCGTCCTCGGCGGGGCGGCGGTGGTGTCGGCGTTCCACTTCTACGCCCGCCCGCACATGGCCACCATCGCGGGCATGGCGATCACGATGGCGGTGATCGCGGACTACGCGCGCGGCCGCGCCGGGCCGTGGCACCTGTTCGCGCTCATCCCGCTGTTCGCGGTTTGGACTAACGTTCATGGTGGAGTTCTCGGCGGCACGCTGACGCTGGGGCTGGCGGTTTGCATTTGGCTTTGTCGCCCAGGGGAGAGGGGGGCCAGAGATCAACTCCTCCTCCTCGCCGTGGTCGCCGCGTGCGCCCTGACGCCGTTCGTCAACCCGTTCGGCATGGAAATGATCCGCACCTGGCGGAAGATCGTCGGCTCGCCGGCGATGGCGGAGCTGGTCAGCGAACACCAGCCGCTCAGCCTGGAACACACCGCCGGACAGGTGGTGGTCGGGTTCGCCGCGTTCTACGCCTTCGTGCTGGCCGGGGTGAATCCGCGGAACTGGCGGCTGGTCTGGCTGCTGCCGGCGGTCTGGTTCCTGCTCGCGCTGAAGGGGATTCGCCAGGGGCCGCTGTTCGCGGTGACGGCGGCGGTGGTCATCGCCGATGCGTGGTCGTCCACGCGGTGGTACGCGCTCGTCAAGAAGCACGGCGACACCCTGGCCACGGAGCCGAGCGAAGCGCCGCGCGGCTGGGGCTGGTTGGCGATGCCGGCGGCGCTGCTGCTGGTCGGCCTGGGTATCCAAGCGAACGGGGCGAACGCCCCGTTCGTCGGCCGCGGCTGGGCGACCCTCGACCGGCAGGCGTGGCCCGTCGAGTTGACCGAACCGCTGCAAAAGTACGCCGCGAGCGTTCCCGCCGGCACCCGCATCTTCAACGACGCCAACTTCGGCGGGTTCGTGCTGTATCACGCGCCGTCGCTGAAGATCTTCATGGACGACCGCTTCGAGTTGTACGGAGACCAGTGGATTCGAGACTACGTCGAAGTCGTGTACGACCACCCGGAGCGGTTTGAGGACTGGGC
>JAYTTN010000354.1:0-1619 GCA_043745295.1 Fimbriiglobus sp.
GGAGCGGGGGTGTTCGAGCGGGAAGCGTCCTGGCCAAGGCCCAGTGGGTGGCCGAATTCCTCGGCGAAACCTCGACCGCAATGTCGTTTTGAACACCCCCTCTCCGGAACGGGGAGGGGGCCGGGGGGTGGGGTTTCTGCCGAATACCTACCCCTGACAGCCCCAGCGGGGAGAGGCGGAAGAACTGGTGCCATCGCCCAGGTTCTGAAAACGAGGGGACATCGTCATCGGCTTCGGCGAGAAGTGCGAGCGCGGCCGGTGGGGAACCGTTGGCGGAGGTTACTTCGCGGTGCGGAGCTGCCGTAAGACCGGCTCGTCCTCGGCGGTCACGTCGAACACCCACAAGCAGCCGGCCAGGATCGTCTTCGGCGGACGGGACCGGAGCCACGCGAAGGCGTTCGGGTCTTTCAGGTACGTCCCCTGCAAGTTCGACGCGCCGACGACCAAAACTTGGGGCGAGTCCCGGCCCAGCACGCGCAGCGGCGGCGGTTCAAGTTGGCCGTGCCCGACCAGCAGTTCGCACTCGATGCCGAAGGCGCGCGGCGGGGCCGTGCCGCAGTACGAGAGGGACACGACTTCCAGCTTCCCCCGCGTCATGTACTCCTTCAGCGCGGGCAGCCCTTGGCCCCAGTCGAGGTTGGAATCGCCGAGGATTTCGACGCCCCGCTCCGGCCCGCCGACGAACTCGTTGAAGTAGCCGAGCGGGTAAGGACTGGACCGCACGGCGGACGCGATGACCGAGCCGACCGCGAGCGCGGCAACGACCCACCGCCACGGCGTCGGCCGCGCCACGAACCGAGCGGCGAGGAGGTAGACGAACGGCACGACGGGCAGCACCACGCGGACGCCCAGGTTCACCCGCGCCAGCGAGATGAGGGCGAACAGCGTGAGGGCGAACACGGGGAGGAAGAGTTCTGTCCCGAAGACCCCACCCCCCGGCCCCCTCCCCAGAACTGGAGAGGGGGTGGTCAATGGGGAATCGTCGGGTGAAACCCCGTGGGTGCCCGAATCGCTCGGCGGAACTTCGGCCGCGGTGTCCTGTCGAACACCCCCTCTCCGGAACGGGGAGGGGGCCGGGGGGTGGGGTTTCTTCCAAATGCCGACCGCTGACAGGGCGAGGGGGACCAGCGAAAACAACGCCAGCCCGATCGCCCCGACCGGCAGCTTCACCGCCAGCGCCACGGCGAAGTACCACCACCACCCGCGATGCGAGATTTCGCCCAGCAGGAAGAACGACGCATCGCCGGAGTCGCCGCGCAGCAGTTGGTACTTCAGCCCCTCGCCCCACGTCGGGAAGCGGACGACGAAGTACAGCGGGAGCAGGGTCAGCAGCGCGATCAGCGTCACCCGCACGATGGCCGGCAGCGCCAGCCGGAGCCGGTCGCCGAAGGAAATCGGGTTCGCCACGACGCCCGGCATGGCCACCACGCCGCCGGCCGCGAGGACCGCCAGCAACCCGACGCCGACGGAGCCGATCACCAGCACCGCCGAGAACTTCGCCCCGAGCGTCAGCCCGACGGCGACACCGAGGAGCGTGAGCTTCCAGCCCTCTGCGACGCTGGCGGGGTGGGAGGTTTTCTCACCTCTCCCCGCTGGGGAGAGGTCGGTTGCGGAGCAAC
>JAYTTN010000355.1:0-22376 GCA_043745295.1 Fimbriiglobus sp.
ACTGCCCGTTCGCCTCGTGCGCGGCACCGACCCCGGTACGACCTGCTGGCAGTTGACGGTCGCGCCGACCGCCCCCGGCTGGGACGACGTGCGGGTGCGGCTCGTCATTCCCGTCGGCCTGCCCGCGGCGCGGATCACGCACAAGCCGACGGTGAAGCAGCGCGAGGTGATGTGGACGCTGGGCCGGTTGGACGCCGGGATCACGGTGCCCCTTCAGATTCGCTTCCCGGCGAGCCAAGCCGGCCCGGCGCTGATTGACGCCCCGCCGCCGTTCGAGCTGACGTACACGCCGCGCCCGGTGGCGCGGCTGGACGCCCGTGCCACCGGCCCGCACCTGACCCGCGCAGGGGCGACGGTGGACCTCGGCGTCGAGGTGGCGAACGGCGGAACGGCCGCCGCGACGAACTTGCGCGTCACCGTGATGCTGGGCGGTCGCGTGGTGGCGGAACGAACGCTGACGGAGGAGCTGGCGGGCGGGGCGGTGCTGCCGCTGAGGTTCGCGGTGGTCGCGCCGGAAGCCGGTCCGGCCCGCTGGTTCGTCCGCTGCGAGGCGGATTTCGCCGAAGCGGTGACGGCGACCGTGGACGTGGCGGTGTACGCCCCGTTCGCGGTTTCGGTCGTCGCGCCCGACGTACTGGAACTGGACGACGAACACGAGATCGCGGTGCGGGTGGAGAACCCGCCGGGTGCCGCGCGGACGGCTGTCGCCGTCGCGCTGCGGCTGCCGGCGGAGTTGAAGCCCGTCCAGCCGGATGGCACCACCGACACCGCTGGTGGCGTCTGCTGGCGAGTGGCGGAATGGAAGCCGGGTGAGGTTCGCACGTTCACGGCACGAGTCCGGGGCCACCTGCCTGGGGCGTTCGAGGTCGCGGCCGAAGTGACGACGGCCGAGGACGAGGTGACAGTCGCCGTCACCGGCAGTTGCGAGATGGTGCGCAGCCAGGCGTCGCGCGACTTGGCGGACTGGCTCCGCGAGCAGGCCGCCGCCGATCTGGACGACCAGCGGTCGGCCGCACCCGCGGCGGCCGTCGGCGAGCGGCACGTCGTCTACCGCCTGGGCGAGCAGACGTTCGCGTCGCCGATTAGCCAGTTGCGCGAGGTGGTGCGGCTGCCGGCCGTGACGCCGGTGCCGGGCACCCCCGACTGGCTTCTGGGCGTCGCCAACATCCGCGGCGACGTGCTGTCCGTCGTCGATTTCCCGGCGGCGCTCGGCGTCACGGGCGGCGCGACGGGCAAGCGGTCGGTCCTTGTGGCGGGCACGAGTGACGGCCGCCTCAGCCTCGGCCTGACCGTGGACGAAGTGATGGGCATCCGCCGCTGTTCGCCGTCGCCGTGGGCGGCCGACGACCGCCGCGAGTCCGGGCCGCTCGGCGAATTCCTGACCGGCCTGTTCGAGTGGGACCGCCGCCTGACGCCGGTACTGGACCTCGACCGCGTCCTCACCTCCGACCTGCTCGCTGCCGGCGATGCGTGATGCACAACTGGAGCGGACTTCGCGGCGGGCCAACGAACCCGATCCGTCAACGGTTCGCCATCGCTGGCGGAAATCCCGTCGTTTCACCCGGAAGTGTTCTAAAGACGAAACAGCCTTTCCCGGCGTCGGCCGGTCCCGCGATCAATTCGCACCTCGAGGTGAAGACTCATGGCCCTGCTGTCACTGCGGTCGTGGACCAGCTTCCGGCGGATGAAAGTGTGGCAGAAGTGCGCCCTCATCGCCGTCCCGTTCGTCCTGCCCGTCGCCGCCCTCCTGTACCTGGTTCTGTCGCAGAACAACAAGGACATCGGCGTCGCGCGGGCCGAAAGTCAGGGGTTGGAGTACCTCCGCCCGCTGAAGGACTTGAACCAACTCCTCGGCCGGCACCGCACCGCCGCCGTCCGCCTGGCGAACGGCGACAAGGCCGCGCAGGCCGAACTGGCGAAGACCGCGACGCAGATCGACGACGCCCTCGGCGAGGTGGACAAGATCGACGCCAAACTCGGCCGCGAGTTCAAGACGGCCGAGCGGAAGTCGTGGCAGAAGGTGAAGGACGAGTGGGCGGCCGCGCGGGGCAAGCCCGTGGCGGGGGTCGACGAACTCGCCCGGCAGACCGCCGCCATCACCCAACTGCAAACGCTGGTGCAGGACGTGTGGGAACTGTCCAACCTGATCCTCGACCCGGTGGCCGACACCTACTACCTCCAGGACGTGATGCTGGCGAACAGCCTGCTCGGGTCGGACGAGGCGGCCAAGCTCCAGGCGATCCTCGCGGGGGCGGCCGCGCGGGGGACGGGCGGTAACGTCGCCCTCGCGCCGGCGGAGGTGATCGAGGTGAACGTCCTCCTCGGCAAGGTGATCCAGACGAAGGACAACATCGAGAAGGAGACGGGCCGGGCGGTGGCCGCGAACGCCACCTTGAAAGGCAAGCTGGAAGCCGCGCAGGACGGGTACTCGCGGGCCGTGGACGCCTACGCCGAGAAGGTGCGGGCCGTGTTAGCCGGCGGGACCATCGGCGACACCACGGCCGCCGCCACGACCGTGCTGACCGCCTCGGCGAAGGTGTACGACACCTTCGAACCGCAGTGCGCCGAACTGCTGAATCAGCGGGCCAGCACCTACCAGCAAACGAACTACGCGGCCGTCGCCGGCACCGCCCTCGGCCTGCTGCTGGTCGCCCTCGTCGCCGGGCTGGTGACGCGCGGGATCACCCGGCAGGTGCGGAACCTGGCCGCCGTGTTCGACCGCATCGAGCAGGGCGACTACCAGACCCGTGCGGCGATCCTGTCGGACGACGAGCTCGGCCGGATGACCGCCGCTGCCAACCGCTCGCTCGACCGCTCGCTCGCCCTCATCCAGTCGAGCGACGAGAAGGAGGAGATCCAGCGGAGCATCATGAAGCTGCTGAACGAGGTGAGCGGGGTGGCCGACGGCGACCTGACGAAGGACGCCGAGGTGTCGGCGGACATGACCGGGGCCATCGCCGACAGCTTCAACTACATGATCGAGCAGCTGCGGGGGATCATCGGCAACGTGCAACTGGCGACCGTGCAAGTGAGTGCCGCCGCCAACCAAATCCACACCTCGGCCGACGGCCTGGTGAAGGGGTCCGAGAGCCAGGCCGAGCAGATCGTCAGCACGTCCGCCGCCATCGACGCGATGGCCACCAGCATCCAGCAGGTGTCCGACAACGCCGCCCTCTCAAGCACCGTCGCCCAGCAGGCGCTGACGACCGCCCGCCAGGGGAACGCGGCCGTGCGGAACACCATCGACGGCATGGGCCGCATCCGCGAACAGGCCCAGGAGACGGCCAAGCGGATCAAGCGGCTGGGCGAAACGTCGCAGGAGATCGGCCAGATCGTCCAGCTCATCGACGACATCGCCGACCGCACCAGCATCCTGGCCCTGAACGCCAGCATTCAAGCGGCCGCCGCCGGGGACGCCGGCCGCGGGTTCGGCGTGGTGGCCGAAGAGGTGGAGCGGCTGGCCGTGCGGAGTACCGAGGCGACGAAGAAGATCGCCGCGCTGGTGAAGGGCATTCAGGGCGAGACGGGCGAGGCGGTGGCGGCCATGGAGAAGAGCATTCAGGAGGTGGTCGGCGGGTCGAAGGTGGCGAACCAGGCCGGCGACTCGCTGCAAGAGATCGAGACGGTGTCGATGCGGCTGGCCGACCTCATTCAGCAGATCTCGCTCGCCGCCAAGCAGCAGGCCCGCGGCTCGGAGGCGCTGGCCCGCAGCATGACCGACATCAGTCAGATCACCCGCCAGACGGCGACCGGCACCAAACAGGCGGCCCACTCGGTGGACTCCCTGGCCAAGCTGGCCGAGGAGCTGCGGAACTCGGTGTCCACGTTCCGCCTGCCCGACAGTTGGAAGGGGAGGATTCAGGACAGCGGCCGCTTCCTGCTGGCGAACTGACGAGGGCGGCGGCTCGCGGCGTGGGTTCGTTAGCCCGCCGCGCGAGCAAGGGCCGTTGGCCGACGCGGTGCGACGGTCCTCGGTTGTTCGCCACGGCGGCTTGGCCCTTGCTCGCGCGGAGGGCTAACAAGGTGACACCCCGCCCCACCGCGCCCGCCCCCCCACCGCCCACCCCCGGTAGCGCCCCATGCCCGCGACCATCGACCCCGACATCATCCTCGGCTTCCTGGACGAGGTGGAGGGCTATCGCGCGGCCATCCGGGACGGCCTGGCGCGGCTGCGCGAGACCCCGGCCGACCTCGCCGCGCTGGAGGAACCGCACCGCTGCGTCCACACCATCAAGGGCGCGGCGGCGATGGTCGGGCTGACCGCCATTAGCCACATCGCGTATCAGGTCGAGGAGGCGCTGGACGAACTGACCCACGGGCAGTTGTCGCCGGACGCGGACGTGCTTGCCGGACTCGACCTCGGCGTGGACGCCATTTTCGCCGCGACCGCGCAATACGCAACGGACGGCCGGGTCGAGGACGCGCTCGTCGCCGGGGCCGTCGCCGCGCTCCGCCAGCTCCGCGGGCTGCCGACGGTCGTCGGCACCGGGCCGGACGCCGATGTGCTGCCACTGCCGAATCCGCTCGCCTTCGCCGACACGGAACTCGACCTGCCCGCACTGGCCAGCTTCGACACGACGGCCGACGGCGACCTGCCCTTCCCCGACTTCCTCGCGGCCTCGGCTGCCGTACCCACACCGACCCCAGTTGCCCCGCCGCCCGACGCGCCGGCCGAGTTGCTGGAAGTGTTCCAGTTGGAAGCGGACGACCACCTGCGGGTTCTCCTCCGCGTGCTGCCGCTGGCCCGCACGCAGACGGTGTCGAAGGACGACTGGCAGGAGGTCCGCCGCGCCGCCCACACCCTGAAGGGCGCGGCGGCGATGGTCGGGTTCACCGCCGTCACCACCCTCGCGCACCGGATGGAAGACCTGCTCGACTTGTACTACGAGCAGGACCGCGAGCCGACGGCGGACGAACTCGACCTGCTGCTGGCCAGCGCCGACGCCATCGAGGACACCGTCGCCGCGCGGCCGCCGGCCGTCGCCCTCACCGCGCTCATCGCCCGCTACGCCCCGCCGCACGCGGACGAACCGACCGCCGTGCCCGAAGCCGTTGCGATTGCCCCCGTTACCGCACCCCCAGCGGCTGCCGCACGGCCGCGTCGGGATACCGCCGAGGCGTCCGTCCGCGTGCCGCTGGACCGGCTCGACGACATCGCCAAGCTGGTCGGCGAACTGGTCATCTCGCGGACGGCCTTCGAACAGCGGATGATCGAGTTCCGCCGGCTGCTGGGCGAACTCGACCCGAGTACCGGTCGCCTCCGCCGAACGAGTCAGAAGTTGGACGCCGGGTACGAGGCCGTCGCCCTCGCCGGCGACCGGCGATCCCAGCCGGGCGACAACGGCGACGGCTTCGACGCGCTCGAGTTCGACCGGTACACCGAGTTCCACCTGATCAGCCGGGAGCTGGCCGAGACGACGACCGACGTGCTGACGCTGTCCGGCGAACTGGGCCACCTGGCCACCGAGTTCGAGGGGCACCTGACCCGCCAGTCGCGGTTGAGCAGCCAGATCGAAGACCGGCTGATGCAGATGCGGATGGTGCCGCTGGCCACCGCCGTGCCCCGCCTCCAGCGGACGGTGCGGAACGCCGCCGAGACGACGGGCAAGCGGGCCGAACTGGTCGTCGTCGGCGAGCGAACGGGGCTGGACAAGGCGGTGCTGGAGGCGATGGGCGACCCGCTGCTGCACCTGCTGCGGAACGCCGTGGACCACGGGCTGGAGTCGGCCGAGGTCCGCCGCGCGGTCGGCAAACCGGAGGCCGGCACCGTCACCCTGACCGCCCGACACCAGGGCAGCCAGGTGGTGGTGACCGTGGCCGACGACGGCCGGGGCATCGACCCGGAGGCGGTGCGGGCGAAGGCGGTGGAGCGCGGCCGGGTGACGGCCGACGCCGCGCCGGCCCTGACCGAAGAGCAACTGTTCGCGCTGGTGTTCGCCCCCGGCTTCAGCACCAAGGACGAGGTGAGCGAGCTGTCCGGCCGCGGCGTCGGGCTGGACGTGGTGAAGGCCAAGACCGAGGCGCTGAAGGGCACCGTCCACGTCGCGTCGGTCCTCGGCCGGGGGACGACGTTCACCGTCCGGCTGCCGATGACCCTGGCCGTCACCCGCGCGCTGCTGGTGCGGGCCAACCGGCAGACGTTCGCCATTCCCCTGGAATTCGTCGAGCAAATCGTGCGGCTGGACGAGACCGGCGTCGAAACCGTCGGCCGCGAGCGGGTGGCCCGGATCGGCGACGGCGTCCATCCGTTCACCCGCCTGGGCGAGCTGATGGCCCTCCGCACGCCCGCCGAGGAACTCGGCCAGCGGACGCCCGTGCTGCTCGTCCGCGCCGGCGACCGCCGCCTGGCCGTGGGCGTGGACCACCTCGTCGGCGGCCGCGAGGTCGTCATCAAGTCGCTCGGCTCGCACCTGAAGCGGGTGGCCGGCGTGTCGGGCGCGACGTTCCTCGGCGACGGCTCCGTCGTCCTCATCCTGAACCCGGACGACTGGGGGCGTCGGTCGGTCGCCGCGATCCCGCACGCGCCGGTGGCCCCGGCCGTCGCCCGTGCCAAAACCGTCCTCGACGTCCTGGTCGTGGACGACTCGCCGAGCGTGCGACGGGTTCTCACCGGCCTCGTGGAGCGGTGCGGCTGGACGGCCACGGTGGCCCGCGACGGCCTGGAGGCGCTGGAGCTGCTCCAGCAAGCCGGTCCCCGCCCGGACGTGGTGCTGTCCGACATCGAGATGCCGCGGATGGACGGGTACGAGCTGCTCAGCACCGTCCGCAGCCTGCCCGGCCTGACGGCGCTGCCGGTGGTGGTGATCACCAGCCGGTCGGCCGAGAAGCACCGCAAGCGGGCGATGGACCTGGGCGCGTCGGCCTACGTCGCCAAGCCGTACCAGGAAGAGTCGCTCGTCGAACTGATCCGCCGCCTGACCGCCCAGCGGGCGTGACGCCGTGCCGCCCGACTCGCCTTGCTAGCCCGCCGCGCCAGCAAAGGGCCAGTCGCTCAGGTGGTTGGCCCCTTGCCGGCGCGGCGGGCTAACCAGAACAGCCGCCACACCCGTGCGACATCCCCATCGGAGAGTGACATCATGGTGACGGCACCGCGAGCGGTCGGGACCGAGGGGCTGGTGCGGCTGGGCGTCGGCGCGTTCGCCGTCGTCCTACGGCTGGGACAGGTGCGCTCCGTCGAGCGCGGCGACCGCGTGCGCGGCGGCGACGGCGTGCCGCTCACGATCACCGTCCGAGGCGACGAGTTCCCCGTCTTCTCGCTCGCCGATCTGCTGCACGCGCCGGACGCCATCCCGCCCGGCACGGGCCAAGTCGTCCTCACCGAAGTGGCCGGGGAAACGGTCGGCGTCTGGGCGGCGAAGGTGGCCCCAGTCCCGCGAACCGACTCCGCCACAATCGCGTCCGCGCCGGCGTTCGGCGGCGAAGCCCGCTTCCGCGAAGTGGCGCTGCTGGCCGACGGCCCGGTGCCGGTCCTCGACCTCGAACGACTGTTCGGCGACCCCGCGCCCGACCGACCGACAGCTCGACCCCGACCGGCGACCGCCACCCGACCGACGGCCGCGCGGCTGTTCGTCCTTCGCCTGTTCGACCACCCGACTCCCGGCGGACGGCGGGTCGGCTTCGGCGTCTCGTCGGGCGCGATCCGGGAGATCGTCGAACTGGGACAGGTGCAACGGCTGGCCGGCGGCGGACCGGTGACGGGGTGGGCGACGTGGCAGGAGCGCGTGCTTCCCGTCGTCGATCCGGCCGCGTGGTGTGGCGTCGCCGCACCAGCCGTTGACACGAACCGCGCGGCCATCGTCCAGACCGACGCCGGCAGTTGGGTCGCCGTGCTGACCGGCAGCGAAGTGAAGTCCCTTGCCGGCAGCACGCCGCACGTCCGCCGCGACAGTTGGCTGGCGTGCGACGCCGCGCGGATCGACGCCGCGCTGGAGTTCCACGGCCTGACGGCCCTGCTGCTGCGCCTGACGCCGAGCCGGTGAGGGTTTGGAAGACCTCAGCCGTACACGGCCGGGTTGACGCAGTTCGGCAGCCGCTCGCCCTTCAACCCCGCCAGCAGGTTATCCACGCACAGGCGGGCCATCGCGTCGCGGGTGTCGGTGGTGGCACTAGCAATGTGCGGGGCGATGACGCAGTTCGGCAGCGCGTACAGCTCGTGGCTCGCCGGCAGCGGTTCGGGGTCGGTCACGTCCAACCCGGCGGCAAAAATCGTCCCGCTTCGCAGGGCATTCGCCAGCGCCACCTGATCGACGTGCGGGCCGCGGGCCGTATTCACGAACACCGCCGTCCGCTTCATCTTGGCGAACTCGGTCTCGCCGAAGAGGCCCGTCGTCGTCGGGTTCAAGTCCACATGCACCGAGACGAAATCGCTCTCGGCCAGCAGCGTGCCGAAGTCCACGTGTCGCGCGGCGAGGTCGCGGTCGGCGTCCGGCTTCGGACTTCTTGCCGTGTACAGCACCTTCATGCCCCAGCCGTGGTGCAGCCGCTTGGCGGTGGCGTAACCGATGCGGCCCATGCCGACGATGCCCACCGTCCGCCCGACCAAATCCGCCCCCAGCCAGCCGAGCGGCTCCCACGTCAGCCACCGCCCTTCCCTGGCGTCGGTCGCGCTCTCGCCGAGCCGCCGGGCGGCCGCCAGCAGCAGCGTCAACGCGATGTCCGCGGTCGCCTCGGTCAGTACGCCGGGGGTGTTGCCGACGGGCAACTGGCGGGCGGTACACGCGGCCACGTCCACGTTGTTCACCCCCACGGCGAAGTTCGACACCACCTTCAGCTTCGGCGCGGCGGCGAGCAACTCGGCATCGACCTTGTCGGTCAACAGCGACAGCAGCCCGTCGCAGTCGCGGACCTTCTCGCGCAGCACCTGCGCCGACGGCGGCAGGCGGTCGGGCCAGACCTCGGCGTCGCACGCCGCCAGGACGCGACTCAGGCCCGACTCCGGGATGCGACGGGCGACGAACACGCGGGGGCGCGACATAATAACCTTCCGAAGGGGGTGTGAAGAGGACTGTCCGGGCCAGATCGGATGACGGCCTGCGCGGGAGCCGAAGTAGCGGTCCCTGCAATCGTACCCCGCCGCGAACCACCGGCGGACTCACGTCGCGTGGCCCGCCGGCGTTGCCCACCCGTCTCCCAAGGGGTGGCCACACAACCGGGGCGGCGCGGAGGCCGGTGGGGCTTCGATTCGCGGCACCGGCATTCCCGCCGGCGCGGTCCCGCAGCGCCGACCCGCAGTCACCTCTCAATCTTGCACTTCGGCAGCGCCGCTCGGAGCGCCTTCACCCCCTCCTCGGTTGCGTTCGTGCGGTGCAGGTCGAGCGAGCGGAGGCTTTTCAGCGGGGCCAACTCCTTCAGCCCGGCGTCCGTCACATCCGTGCCCAGAAAATTGAGCGAGGACAGGTTCGTGAACGGGGCCAGCTCCTTCAGCCCGGCGTCCGCCACCGTCGTGCCACGCAGGTCCACCGCGACGACGGGCTTGCCCAGCCGCTTCTCGTCGCGTGTCACTGTTCCGCCCCGCTTCTCCACGAGTGCGACGGCCTTGTCCTCGGCCTCGTCGGCGCGGGCGGACGCACCCAGGCACAGCGCGAACGACACCAGCGCGAGCGTCACGGTTCCGAACATCACGGTCTCCGGATGGGAAGGCACGGGGGCGGACTTTCCCGTGATGTTATCCGAACGCGAACGGCGGGTCAGCGGCACCCACGGGAGAGAGGGGTGGGTGCGCATGAACCTCGGAGAGGGGACCGGCCGAACCGGACCAACGCTGGTGCCCTTGTCGCCCGCCGCGCCGCCGCGAAGATGAGCGGTTTCCGCTTTTCCCCGGTGCGCGCAATGGACGACCTCGGCCTCGGCTACTTGAAGCGGCTGCTCGAAACGCCCAGCCCGTCCGGGTACGAACAGGCCATCCAGGCGGTCGTGCGGGACTACCTCCGGGACGCTGCCGCGCTCCGCACCGACACGCACGGCAACGTCTTCGCCACCCACCGCGCCGACGGCAACCCGCCGCGCATCATGCTGGCCGGGCACTGCGACCAGATCGGCCTGATGGTGCAGCACATCGACGGCGACGGCTACCTCTACGTCCAGCCCATCGGCGGGTGGGACGTGCAAATCCTGCTCGGCCAGTACCTCACGGTGTGGGCCGCGACCGGGCCGATCCACGGCGTCATCGCGCGGAAGGCCATCCACCTGCTGAAGGACGACGAGCGGAAGAAGGTGCCGGACTTCACCGACATCTGGCTCGACATCGGTTGCAAAACCAAGGACGAAGCGGACCAGTTGGTGCGGAGCGGCGACCCGGTGACGTTCAAACTGGGCTACACCCCGCTCCGCAACGGCCTGGCCGCGTCCCCGGCGATGGACGACAAGGTGGGCGTGTGGGTGGTGACGGAAGCGGTGCGGCTGCTGAAGGACCGGACCACGCACGCCGAGGTGACGGCCGTGTCCACAGTGGCCGAGGAGATCGGCTTGCGCGGGGCGACGACGGCGGCGTACTCGCTCGACCCGCACGTCGGCATCGCGGTGGACGTGTGCCACGCCTCCGACACGCCCAGCGGCGACAAGAAGCTGCTCGGCGAGGTGAAGTGCGGCGGCGGGCCGGTACTGTTTCGCGGGCCGAACATCAACCCGAAGGTGTTCGAGTTGATGGAGGCGACGGCGAAGGCGCACGAGATTCCGGTGCAGGTGCGGGGCGCGCCGCGGGCCACCGGCACCGACGCCAACGTCATGCAGGTCAGCCGGGCGGGGGTGGCCGTCGGGCTGATCGGCATCCCGAACAGGTACATGCACAGCCCGGTGGAGGTGATCCACCTGGACGACCTGACCAACGCCGCGAAACTGCTGGCCGAATTCTGCGCGGCGGTGACGCCGGGCCACGACTGGACGCCGTGAATGGGGGCGAGGTTTTTTGACAGGATCACAGGATGAAGAGGATGAAGATGGAGTTCTGAAGATTTCAAACTCTGTCTATATTCATCCTCTTCATCCTGTGATCCTGTCAAACATTCTTTTCCCTCAACACCACAACCATGCTCGACTTCGCCACCACCGCGTTCGTCTCGATCCTGTTCCTGGCCGACCCGCCGGGCAACGTGCCGCCGTTCCTCGCGCTCACCTCGCGGTACAGCCCGGAGAAGCGGCGGAAAACCGCGCTGACCGCGTGCGTCGTCGCCGCCCTCACGCTGGCGGCGTTCGGGGCCGTCGGGACGTACCTGTTCCGCCACCTCGGCCTGACCCTGCCGGCGTTCCAGATCGCCGGCGGCATCATCCTGTTCGTGGTCGCCCTGGACATGATTCGCGCCCGGCGGACGACGCAGGAAAACCCGGAGGAGATGGCGGAGTCGGCGGCCGCGTCGGACGTGGCCATCACCCCGCTGGCCATCCCGTTCATCGCCGGCCCGGCCACCCTCAGCACCGTCACGGTCCTCATGGCGAAGGCCGAGGACTGGGCGCAGATGAGTACCGTGTACGTCGCCATCCTGCTGACGTGCGGCATCACCTACCTGATGTTCCGGCTGGCCGAACCGATCCAGCGACGGCTGGGCACCACCGGCATCCACGTCCTCGGCCGCATCCTGGGGCTGGTGCTGGCCGGCATCGCCGTGCAGTTCGTGCTGGACGGGCTGGCCAAGGCCGGCATCGTCCCCGAAGTGCGGAAGTGATGGGCGGCCAATTCGCCGGTTCCCGCCTAACGGCCCGGTCGTTCGTTCGTTCCCGGTATGCAGAAGGGTCACGGCGTGTCGCGCGGGAAACCTACCACCGATCCGCCCGCCGGGTTCGCCGACCTCGTGCGGGAACACTGGGAGCCGGTGTTCCGCTACCTGATGAGCCACGCCCGGCGGACGCACGACGCCGAGGAGTTGACGCAGGAAACGTTCCTGCGGGCGCTGGGCCACTGGCCGACCCGCGACCCGGACACCCGCCCCCGCGCGTGGCTGCTGCGGATCGCACGCAACCTGTTCCTGGACGGGTTCCGTCGGCGGCAGGCGGTCGCCTTCGGGCCGCTGGGCGAACTGGACCCCGGAGGGGACGCGCCGCCGGATCGCGCGGCCGAAGTGGCCGACGACGCGGGCAAGGTCCGGCTGGCGCTGGCCGAGTTAACGGAGCTGCCCCGCAGCGTGTTCCTGCTCCGGGTGGAGGGCGACTTGTCCTTCGCCGAGATCGCCGCCACCGTCGGCATCTCGGAGGAAGCCGCCCGCTGGCACATGCACCAGGCCCGCGCCAAACTGGCCGCCAAGTTGCGGAACGCGGAGTGAAGGCAGACGCTTTTGTTAGCCCGCCGCGCCAGCAAGGGGCGTGGGGTTGAGGGACTTTCCCCAAGTGCGGTTGGCCCCTTGCTGGCGCGGCGGGCTAACAAGACCAGCGAGAAACCCATGCTCACCTGCCCCCACGTCCGCGACCTCCTCGCCGAATCGCCGCGCTCGCGCGATGCCGGCGTGGTCGCGCACCTGGCGCGGTGCGCGGCGTGCCGGGCGGTGGTCGCCGAGTGGCGGGCCGTGGACGCGACCGTGCGGGCGCGGCCGACCCCGGCGTCGGCGCTCGCCGCGCGGGACGCCTTCCTCGAACGCCTGTCCCCCGTCACCCCGCGCCGGCGGCAGCCGGCCCGCCGAACGCGGTGGGTCGAGTGGGCCGTCGCCGCGAGTCTGTTCGTCGGCATCGCGGCGGCGACGTTCCTGCTGTCCGAACCGCGCGAGGTGGCGGCGAAGCCGAAGCTCGTCGAGGAGCTGGTGGAGTGGAATCTGACGCTGGCCGAGGCGGACACCCGCGAGACCCGCGAGACGCTCGTCCGCGACCGGCTGCCGGCGTTCCGTCTGGCTGTCCGCGATACGGACCTGTCGGCCCGCGACCGTCAATTGGCGAACCGGCTGATCGCCGAGGGCGAGTGGCAGGCGGCGAACGACGACCCGCTGAACGCGGCCGAGCGACTGCACGGGCTGGCCGACGAGATGCTGACGCTGGCCGACGAGGCCGAGCCGGCGTCGGAGCGGTCGGCGGTGTTCGTCAAGTTGACCGGGCAGTTGGCGACGCGCGGGGTGTTGAAAGAAGCGACCCGCCAGGCGGCGTTGAAGGAGAAGCGGGACGAAGCCCGACTGGCCCGCCTCCTCGCCGCCCAGGAGAAGCAGGCGGCGAAGATGGCGGCGGTCGCCGAGCGGCAGGCCGCCGCCCAGCTCCTCAAGAAGGCGAAGGGCAAGAAGGGGAAGTGACCCGTGTCACTTCTTCGCGTCCAGAATTCGAATCTGCGTGCACAGGTGCAGCGGGCCGTTGTCCGTCTTGAACTCGAGTTCGGCGTACATCGCGTGCAGCATTCCGTCCGGCCGCGTGGCCATGCCGGCGCAGTAGACCTTACCTTCCTTCTCGTACACGTTCATGTCCTTGCTGGTCCACCGGCTCTTGCGGAAGTCGCGGGTCGTGGCGTCCGCCGTCCACAGCCGCGCGGCCACCGGCTTCACGCTCGGCATCGCCGTCACCGCGCACACCGGACTCCGCTCCCCGAACGTCCACGTCAGCGTGGGCAGCTTCTTGTCGAAGATGATCGCCGCGCAGAACGCGCTGAGCGTGTTGATGGCCCGCATCGGGATCAGTTCCGGCTTGCCCGACTTCTCGTCCACCTCTTGCAACCCGTGGCCGGCGTTCGGCACGTAGCAGATGTACTTGTCGCCCTTCAGGTCGTCCCAGTAGCTGTTCAGCGCGTCCTGCGGCCAGTACGGGTCGTTGGTGCCGTTGATGATCATCTTCGGCACGGTCAGGGTCTCGCGGTACACGAACGGGTCGATCATCTGCCACAGCTTCTTGGCCTCGGTGGTGTCCGGGATGGGCACCAGCTTGGCGCGGGTGTAGTCGGCGATCATCTCGCTCGGCTTGCCGAACGCGGCCACCTGATTCTTCATCTGCACCGTAAAGTTGAGCGTGTCGATGACCATCGGGGCGATGGCCTTCACCCGCTTGTCCCCGCTGGCCGCAGTCAGCCAGCTCGTCCACCCGCGCTTCGACGCGCCGGTGACGACGAACCCGGTCACGTCGGTGCCCAACTCCTTCTTGGCGAACGGCTGGAGGGCGTCCATCGCGGCCGTCACGCTCTTTACCATCGGGAACAGCAGCGGCCAGCTTTCGTCCTTGGTTTCCAGGTACTTGACGAACGTGTGCGCGATGAGCGCGTCCTCGGTCAGCCGGCCGACCTTCGGGTCTTTGCCGTCGGTCGGGGTGGCGGTCAGTCCGCCGGTCTTGGCGTCGAGGTACAGCGGCTGCTTGGGCACGCCGTACAGGAACGCCACCGGCGCGCCGACCTTCTGCGAGATGAGCAGGCCGATGGCCCCGCTGCCGGCGTTCGGCTTGCCGCCCTGGTTCCACAGCACCATCGTCGCCTGCGGCTTGCAGCCCTTCGGGACGTACACCTGCACGGCGTGGTCCCAGGTGATGCCCTGCCACGTCTGCGAGGTCAGTTCGATGTCGTACACGACGCCGGCCTCGGACTCCGTCTTGCCCTTCAACGTCCAGGCGAAGGCGGGATCTTTCTTGGTCACATAGTCCGCCAGCGAGGTGGGCGGCTTGGGGATCGGGTCGGCGGCGACGGCCGCGGCCGACACGAGCAGGCAGGCGAGCAGAACGCGCATGGGGAGAGGACCTCGGAGGGGGTGGAAGGTCTTGCGAGCCGCGACCGTGAGGGAGCGGCATTCCGGCTCACCGCCGCCACGGCGGGGTGTCGTCGTCCTCGTAGTTGTACGCCCGCCGCTGCCGCCGGTGGTGCTCCAGCATCTGGTAGTTCTCGAACGCGAACAGGGCGAAGAACATGGTACTCATGATGCTCGGCCGGAAGCCGAACAGCAGGTCTTCGATGAGCGGGAACCGGTTGCCGGTGAGCGTCAGGATGCCCCACAGGGCGAGGAACCCGGCCACGCCGATGGACACCGCGTGGGTGACGACATCCGGCTTGCGGCTGCCGGCCATCGCGCAGACCTCGCGGAGGATTCGCCCGCCGTCCAGCGGCCAGATCGGCAGCAGGTTCAGAATGCCCCAGAACAAGTTCTGGATGAACAGGAAGCCGAGGACCGCGGCCACGTACACCGACACCGGCTGGGCGGCGGCCACTAGCGTCTTCTCGACGCCGATCACCAGCCCGACGAGGGCGAAGTTGACGGCCGGTCCGGCCGCCGAGATGACCAGCCGCTTCCACGCCTTGTGCGGCGACGGGCTGTACGAGGCGAACCCGCCGAACGCCACCAGGGTGATGCTCGACCACGCCCCGTACACCCGCGCGGCGACGGCGTGCCCCATCTCGTGCAGCAGGATGGAGACGAACCCGCACGCCACCCAGATGAGCAGGTACTCCGGGCCGAGCAGCCGGAACGTCCAGTCGCCCAGCAGGGCCATGATCAGCCAGAACAGCGGGTGGACGCGGACGGGGATGCCGAACAGGCGGAACTTCAGGTCGAGCGGGGTGGGGGGCGAGTCGCCGAGCAAGGGAAAGCTCCGTCGGGGTAAGTCCGGAGCATCTTATGCGGCGGCCGGCGATGTGGACGGCGGGGTGTCGGCGTTCCCCCGCGCCGGGATCGGAAACAGGTAGCGGGCGACGATGTACAGCAGGCCGAGGACGTTCACGCTGGTGGTGCCCAGCGCCGCGACGAACACCGCGTCCGACCGGTTGATCTCGGCGTTCAGCAGCAGGACAGCGACGACCGCCAGCCAGCCGACCACGATGCCGAAGATGGCCAGGCACGCGCCGAGGCGGGTGTACTTGTCCCACCACAGGCGGGACACCTCTTGGGCGACCAGATCGTTGCGGAGCCGCAAGGCGGCGACCTCGACGGTGAACTTCTCGTTCTCCAACCGCATCCGCTCCACCCGGTGCGAGCTGGCCTCGCGCTCGTGCTTCTTCACGCGGAATAACTGTTCGACACCGCCCGCCGGTGCGCCCAGTTCGGCTCCCCCGTCGTCCGGCAGGTCAGTGGGCGGCATTGGCCCTCCTCTGATTCCGCAACACGATGAACCGCTCGCGGATCAGGCTGTTCGGGATCGGCAGGTCGTCGATTTCCTCGTCCGGCTTGTCGCCGACCACGCGGTCCCACGGGTCGTCGGGCAGGGTACTCATGGCGAGGAGTGCGCCGGACGTGTACCCTTTGAACTGCTCCCACGTTCGGCCCACGAGGGCGGCGGACGCGGCGGACAGGTCGGCGCGGAGCGGCACCGGCTCGAACGTCCGTTGGCCATCGGGGGAGATTGTCGCGCGTCCGCTCACGTTCCCACCGAAGTAGCGGTCGAACTCGACTTCCACGTCCCGCACCGCCGGGCCGAGCGGCTGCGCGACGACGGTCTGAAACACCAGCGGTTCCCCCCGGAGCGCCAGGTGCCAGCCGTGGGCGAAGTAGATCAGGTGCTGGAGCTTCAGCAGGTCCAGCGGAATGCCGTCCCTCTCGCCGAAGTCGAGGAAGTCGTTGGCGACGGCCCGCGCGTCGTGGGCGGCGCGGCGGATCGGCGGCGGGGCGATATCGGCTAGGGGGGCGTCGGCGGTCACGGCGGTTCTCCGGGTGGCCCTCAAAGTATACCGCTCGTCGGCCGGTCGTGGGGTGTCCGCCGGTGGGTCCGGGCGCGACTCGGCCGAAGTTCTCTCGTGGCGGCTTCGGCGGGGATGGTGGCGAGGGCGGCGGCGGTTTCGGCAGGCGTGAGGGACATGCGGACAGTTTAGGAAATCGACCGCGTAGGCCAGCGGTCGGGTGGCGTTTCGAGAGCGCCTAAACCGACCCGCTGTTCGGGCAGATTCGCCCGAAAGCCCGGCACGGCCGCGAGAAACTACTTGACGGCAGTTTCCGGCGTCGGGTATTATCTCAACGTGTGAAACGGTTTATCCCAATGCGCGCATTGGGATGAGTATCTGTTACGGCAGCGAGGAAGTTGAAGCTCTCGTGGAGTACATGCGCGAGAAGTCGCGTCTGGTCGAAAGCGATGAGGCGGATCAGGCCGCGGTTCGCTTCATTGGTGGCGGCGTTCGACGCACTCAAGTTGTCGCACCCCGACTACGAGGCGATCCTCGTCGGTGTCACGGATAGCCAGCCAGCGGAATACCTGAAAGAGATCCCGAACGCGGACGGCTATCACCAGACGACTGTTGGCTTCGACACGTCGATCAGTCTGGGGGCCGAGAGCGACCACTGCCTCGCAGTCGCACTCTTCCGGCAACTGTCGCGGGCGATCCTCGAGTGTCCGTTGGCCGCTACGGACAGGGGGGCGGTTCAGGCCATGCTCGACGAATGGGCACGGACCAACCAGAACATTGGCGGTCAGGCAGCGCCCGACGCCGAACCAGACGCGACACCTGACCCGGCGGGCACATAGCAATTCTGGGAGTTCATAGCCACCTGAGTGCCGCCGGGCGAGTGGGCTGTGTTGTTCACCCGTCGCGACCGTCCCCGCATGCTCCCGTCGGCCACGTCTGGCGATGGGGTGAACTGCCGTAGTCGCCCGGCATTTCTCGGACACACCGCTCGCCGCTGGCTCACGCAAATCGTCACCGCATCCCCATCCCGCCCATCATCGGCATGGAGGGCATGGGGCCGACCGCCAGTTCGATGGCCTTCACGAGGGCGAGGGCGAGCTGGCGGTCGGCGTCGGCCTCGACCCAGTGCGGGGTGACGCCGGTGCCGTTCAGGCTCTGGCCTCGCGCGCCGAACGCGCTCGCCACCGAGAGGATCATCACGCCGGACTTGTCGGCCGGCTTGCCGTCGTCTCCCACCACGTTCAGCGCGTGCAGGCGGATCGGCGCTTGCACCAGCCCCTTGCCGAAGGTGGGCATGCCGACGATTGTGGCCCGGTTGTTGTCCTTCAGCCCGGCCGCGAACACCTCGGCGGCGGACATCGTGCGGGTGTCCACCAGCAGCACGACGGGGATGTCGTGGGCGGTCATGCCGCTGTCGGACGAGAAGACGCGGCCGGCGAAGTCGGGCGTCTGGCCCTGAGTCGTGACGATGATGCCGGCCGGGACGAACCGCATGGCGGAATGAATCGACGACAGGAACGACCCGCCGGGGTTGCCGCGGAGGTCGAGGACGACGGCCTTCACCCCGCGATTCTTCAGGCCGAGGACGGCCTCGTCCAGTTCGCGGACGGTGCGGTCGCCGAACGCGGCCAGCCGCAGGTAGCCGATGCCGTCCTTGGCGCTCATCACGTCCACGGCGTAGACGGTCGGCAGCGGGGTCGGCAGCTTGACGGGCATCGGGACCGGGTCGAGGTCGGTCGGGGCTGGTTCCAGTTCGTGGCTGAAGGGTGCGGCGGCACGGAGGGCGGACAGGACCGTCGCGGCGGTGGCCGGCACCACGTCCCGCTCGTTCACCTTCAGGATGCGGTCGCCCTTGCGAAGGGCCGTGTGCGCCGCCGCCCAACTGCCGGGGACGACGCCGTCGATCAGGATGCCCTTGTCGTCGAACGCCACCAGCAGGCCGTACCCGGCGAACTCCAGCACCGGCGAGGCCAGTTCGGCCTGCGCGCCGGACGGGGTGATGTACGTCGAGAACTCGTCCAGCCCGTTGCACCCGCCGCAGAGCAACTCGAGGATCACGGCCGAGCCGTTCTCCAGGCCGAGTTGCGCCTGCGCCTCGGCGACGATGGTCCGCGCGGCGATCTTGGCGTCCCGCGGCGTCGTCGGCAGCTTCTTCTTCCAGCCTTCCCGGAGGACTTGGCGGAACTTGGCGATGCGGGCGTCGGTGGCGTCGGGCAGTTGCTGGCGGAAGGCGGGGTCGGACGGGGCACGGTCGAGTTCGTCCAGCCCGGCGGCGAACAGCTTCTCGACGGTCGCCTTCTCGCGGTCGGCGTACAAGCCGGACATCTTGCCGACGGCCTCGGCGTACAGGAGGAGGGCGTCGGAGACGGACAGGGTCAGCACGAACTGGCGGAACGCCGGGTCGCGCTGTCGTTGCGCCTGGGAGACGTTCCGCAGGCAGTGGCGGATGTGGTCGCGGATGTCGGCGGTGTTCGAGCCGGACACGTACAGCTTCAGGTACAGGTCGAGGGCCTTGTCCCACTTGCCGGCCCGCTCGAACCCCTCGGCGTCGGCCCGCAGGCGGGCCTCGTCGGCGACCGGCACCGCCGCGCGGGGCGGTTGGGCGGCATCCGTCGTCCCCGTCATCAGGATCAGCAGCAGCAGCCCTCGGCGAACGAGCATCGCGCGGCCTCGGAGACGCGGGTGGGGAGGGGTGTTCGGGGGAGGGGAACGCCACTCGGACGGACTCAGTGAGAAGATACTAACCCGCCGACCCGTCGCGCGTCAAACAATCGTTACCGTCCGTTACGGGTGTGCGTCGCGGAAGTCGGTGGCATGTCGGCGTCGGCGAGACAATCGTGGGCGATTGACCGAAATGCCTCCCGGCAGGAGCCGCACCGTGTCCCGTCGCACCCCGCGCCCCCAACTGACCGCCGACCGGACGGCCGAGCCCGGACTTCGACCGCGCGACGCGACGTGCGAGCGATTGGGCCAAGGCGGTGCACCCGGACGACCCGGCGGCGGCGCGGGTGGCCGGGTCGTGGTGCCACGCGCTCGAACGCGGCGACGTGCTCGTCCGCACTTGGCCTTCAACGTGAACCCGCGCCGGCCGCGATCAGCCGTTCGTCCGGCCGCCCTCGCCGACCGGCATCGGTTGGGGCGGCTCGGCGACGCGGTCGGCGCGGGGGCCGGGGACGACCGGCGCGGGCATCGCGGTCGGGGGGGCCGTCGGGGCGACAGCCTGGTTGCCGTCGGGGACGGACGGCAGAGGCGGGGCCAGGTGAATCGGCGGTCGGGGCCGTGCGCGGTCGGTCGGGAAAGGGGTCACGTCGGCCGTCGGCGGGTCGCCGCCGAGGGACACCACCAGCACCGCGACCGCCGTCGCCAGCCCGCCGCCGAGACCGGCCCACGCCGCCGGGTGCCCGCGGTACGACTGGCGCGGGAAGATGCGGGTGAACCACGTCGGGAACAGCCGGTCGCGGACGCCGGCCCGCACCCCGGCGGACGGCACCGGCGGCAGTTGCCCGACGGCCGACGCGGACAGGCGGATCGCCTCCGCCAGTGCGTCCCGCGCGGACTGGTCGTCGGCCAGTCGCTCCTCGAACGCGGCCATCTCGTCCGCCGGCAGGTCGGCGGCGGCGTACCGCAGGGCGCGGACGGCCAACTCGGACGGGGTGGGACTGTCAGACATAGCGGGCCTCCCACAGGGCGCGGAAAGTCCGCAACCCGTCGTGCATCCGGGCGAGGGCGGTGTTCAGCGGGCAGCCGAGCCGGTCGGCCACCTCGCGGAACCGCAACCCCTCGAACAGCCGAAGTCGGATCACCGCCTGCTGCGGGGCGGGCAGTTCGGCCAGCACCCGGCGGACGGCCGCGGCGGTGTCGGCCGCCTCGGCGAGCGCGGCCGGG
This sequence comes from Fimbriiglobus sp., assembly GCA_043745295.1. Taxonomy (GTDB): domain Bacteria; phylum Planctomycetota; class Planctomycetia; order Gemmatales; family Gemmataceae; genus JALHQU01. The sequence continues at coordinate 20,369 of JAYTTN010000355.1, forward strand.
TCGCCGGCGACATCCAGCAGGGCGAAGACGGCGTGGTCGTCGGCCGCCGGCCGCCCCTTCCGCCGGCGCAGCTCCGCGAGCGCGCACCGGTGGGCGACGGTGAACAGCCAGCCGCGGAACGTGGCCGGGTCCACGGCGTCGACCTTTCGCAGGGCCGTCACGAAGGCGTCCTGGAGGGCGTCCTCGGCGGCGGCCGGGTCGCGGAGGACGCCGAGCAGGTAGCGGAACACCGGCCCCTCGTACCGGTCGAACAGCGGGCCGAGCGCGGCCGCCTCCCCGGCCCGCAAGCGGGCGAGCAGTTCGGCGTCGGTGGGTTCGCCCGCGTCGGCCATCACTTCCCCTTCCGCAGCGCGGCCAGTTCGGCCTTCAGCGTAGCGACTTCCGCCTCGGCCGCCTCGCGGGCCAGTCGCTCGGCCTCATTCGTCGCCAGCAGTTGGTCGTTGGCGGCAACGGCTCGCGCCAGCTTCCGCTCGGCGGCCTCCGCCTTCCGCTCGGCCGGCAACAGCAGCGGTTTGCCGGTCGCGGCGTTCCGCAAGAGCAGCATCGTGCCGTCCCGTTCCAGCGTCACCCCGAGCGTCTTGCTGACCAGCTTGTCCTTCGTCGGCTTGATGACATCGAACCCCTTGCGGGTCCGCCGGTAGCCGAGCAGCGACGGCTCCAGATATTCCTCCAGCGGGTCGAACAGGAAGTACTCGCTCACCCGCCACTCGTCCCGGTACGCGGCGAACTTCGTCCCCATGTCCTCCCGCCGGCTCGACTCGGACGTGAACTCGAACACCACCGACGGGAACACGCCCCCTTCGTCCCACGTCTTGTACGTCCGCCGATCCTCGGTCGACACGCCGAACGCCACGAACACGTCCGGGGCCAGCACCTTGTGCGGCTGCCGCTCCACCCAGTACACGAACATGTTCGCCCCGACATACGCGGCCGGTCTCTGCCCGTCCGCCCAGTGCTTGAGGCGGGCGCGGACATCGATCAACACGTTGCCATGCCAGTCGCTCTCGGCCATCGGTTGCCCGTCCGATTCGGGGTAGATCAACTCCGGCAGCACGGCCGTCGCCATGTCGGTCCCTCCCGGTGGTCGTGTCGCTTCCCCTTCCGCAGCGCGGCCCGTCCGGCATTCAGTTTAGCGACTTTCGCCTCCGCCGCGACGCGCGCCACCCGCTCCGCTCCGTTCGTCGCCGGGAGCTGGTCGGTCGCGGCCGGCGATGTCGCCCGTTTCCCTTCGGCGTCTTCCACCGCAATGCTCGTCGAGCAACAGCAGCATCTCGCCGTCGCGCCCCATCGTCAAGTCGAGAACCGTACTGCGGGATGTGCCAACCGAAGCCATTCCGGTATTCCGGCGGCGCGGCTCGTGGACAAACCCGATACCGGAATGGCCCTGTCGGCAGGTGCGAGTTGCGGCGCGAACGGGCCGTTCGTCCGTCAGGCGTCCACGCCGACCAGGCCACTCGCCGTCGCGGGCAAGGGGCCTTCGGGGCGCAGCGAGAACAGGTCGAGGTTGCGGACTCGGGGCAGGGGGCGGGGAGCCGGGAGATCGAGGGGAACCGCCGGTTCGACGGTGTCCGCCTCCCCGCTGGTGTCGCGTTTGCGGCGACCGCGGCCGCGCTCCAGCATCCAGTCGTCGTCGTGGTCGTGGAAGTGGCCGATGACGCCCTTGTGAAGGGCCTGCAACTTCAGCCGCTCGCGCAGCGGGATCGGCCGCAGGGGTTTCGGCGGGAACGGGTACGAGGGGAGCGACGGGGCGTCGGGTCCGGTCCGAGCCGGAAGCGTCAGCGACGGTGCGTCGGGTCCGGTCGGAGCCGGAAGCGTCAGCGACGGTGCGTCGGGTGCGGTCCGAGCCGGAAGCGTCAGCGACGGTGGCGGGGAAGAACCGTCGCTCACGCTTCCGGCTCGGATCGGCGCAGCCGGCGGGGTGAGGTGTTCGCCCGTCGCGGACGGCTCGGACTTCTTCAGCGCGAACGCGCGGTCGCTCTCGGCGTCGTACACCGGCAGCGGTTCCAGC
>JAYTTN010000356.1:0-22364 GCA_043745295.1 Fimbriiglobus sp.
CACCCGCGTGCCGTCCGCCAGCGGGGACGGCGACGGGTCGGGGACGATCACGCCGTTCGAGACGACGCCTTCGAGAAGCATGGCCATTCCTCCTGCGACAGTGAGTATTTTACCACGCCGAACACTGCTCCGCTTGCGCTCACGGGTCACGGAATCGGCGGAGGGCGGGGGCGGCCTTCCGGCCTGAAGGGCCGGTTCTACCAGCCCAGGCCGTGAGGCCTGGGTATCGGGGGTGTCGGTGGCCCGGCCCTGAAGGGGCCGTTCGCTCAATCCCAGACGTACCGCTCGTCCCACTCGATCTCGTACTTCCGCAACCACTCGCGGAACTCCTCCTGAAACGACTGTCGCTCGTGGTGTTCCGGTTGCTTGTGGATGTACGCTTGCACGGCCGCGACCGCCGACTGGCTGACGGAGAACGCGCCGTAACCCGCCTGCCAGTGGAATGCGGATTTTGGCTGCTTCGTCTGGTTCACCCACGCCGACGAGTTCGCCTTGATGTCCCGCAAGGCATCGGCGATGGTCAGTGTGCGCGGCAGGTGGAACAGCATGTGGACGTGATCCGCGACACCGCCGACGCCGAGGGAACGGCAACCGATGTTGTTCGCCACGCCGCCGAGCACTTGGAACAACTCCTCCCGCCACTCGGCCACCAAACTCGGCGTGCGGTCCTTGGTCGAGAAGATGACGTGGAGGTAGACCTTGGCGAGGGACTGGGACATGGCGCGAACGGCCCTGTCAGGGCCGGTGGGTTTGGGGTGGGGGTACCCAGGCCTCACGGCCTGGGCTGGAGGAACCGGCCCTTCGGGCCGGAGAACGCGCCTACTCCTTCGGCAGGTTGTGTTCGCCGCGGTCGGTCAGTTTGCGGGTGTACCACAGTTCAAAGACCAGCAGCCCCACCACGATCAACAACAGAATCCACCACAGCTCCTTCGACACGGGCACGTCGCCCGACGCCTCGGAGATGTCGCCGTCGGGGGCGATGTCGCTCAGCCCCGGCACGATGTCGGCGACCTTCTTCTTGTCGTCCTCCGAGCAGGGCGTCAGGGTGGCTTCGCGGGGGTCGGTGCGGACGGCGAAGTACACCTGCCGGCCGGCGGGCGTGGTCAGCTTGTACGCGCCGGGGTCCATCGTGCCGTCCACCACCACCGGCCACGACTGCACCGGTAGCGTGCGGGTGTTGCCGTCGGGCGACTGCACCGTGATGTTGCCCGGCGGCTCTTCCGGGCGCGGGGTGAAGACGATGGGCTGGCCGGGGACGAGGTTCCGCTCGGCGCTGCGGGTGCCGGCGAGGTAGTACGTCAGCTCGTGGGCGAGCCGCACGAAGTCGGGCAGGCGGTGCAGGTTCGTCTTCCAACTGTTATCCAGCGGGTGCGTGGCCAGCATCACCCGGCCTTTGCCGAACGGCCGTTCGACCAGCAGCGGGTCTCTGGATGACAGCAACGCGATGGCGGTGCCGGTGCTGCCGTTCACGCCGGCGGCGGTGTCGATCTTCCACCGCTTCGGGAAGAAGGCGGTGTGCAACCCGCCGGGGAGCGGCTCGCGGAAAACGTCCAGCGCCGGGTGGGCGAAGCTGGCCGGCTGTGGCTTCGGCGCGTCGTCAGTCTTGGCGTCGTCGCCGATCACCTCCACCAGCCGGCCGGGCAGAAACCCTTGTCCGCCCCGGAAGGCGACGCGGTTCCACGTCGCCGCGTCGGTGCGGTCGCCGAGCGTGACGAGGACCGACCCGCCGACGTTCAGGAACCGTTCCGTCGTCTGCTGCTGGTCGGCGGTCAGCTTCTCCACGTTCGACAGCACCAGCACGCGGGGCGGGGTGTTCGGCCCCTTCACGTCCTGCGCCGCCGAGGTCGGCGAGAACTCGGCGGCGGAGATGACCCGCACGGCGAACGCCGGGGCCGGGTCTTTGGCCGGGGCGAGCGCGTCGCGGAGGAAGTCGCTGCCGCGCGGGATGCCGGCCCCGGCCGGCCCGCCGTCCACCACCAGCACCGGCACCACCGGCAGCACCTCGACGGCGAAGTCCTGGCGGTTGTCGCCGGGCAGGTCGTCCGGGTCGAGCGTCAGCGTCAGCAGGTGCGAGCCGGCCGGGAACTTCTGCGCGAACGGGACGGCGACCTGGCCGGCGGCGGTGGGGATCGACGGCGGCTTGATTTCGCCGGCGGCGCGGCCGTCCACTTCCAGTTTGATCGCGCCGGGCTTCGTCGCCTCGCCCGCGCCGGAGAACCGCAGCGCCGAGCGGAACTGAAGCTCGCGACCGGCTGGCGCTACGGCCCGCGTGGTGACGATGGGGTCGAGGCTCCAGTTCGGCGGGTCGGCCGGGCGGTCGGCGGCGACGTTCACCACCCAGATGCGGGGCGGGTTGGCGGGGTCGGCGGCGAGGCTCTTGGCCACCAGTTCCCACCGCGCCAGGGTGTTCTCGTCGGCCCAGCCGAACCGCTGGCCGTCGGTCAGCACGACGACCGTCTTCGACCCGGCGGCCGGGGCCAGCAGCCCGACGGCGGACTGCACGGCCGCCGGCCAGTCCGCCGTGCCCTTCGGGGCGGACAGCAGTTCGAGGGAATTGCGGACCTGCTCGCGGTCGGCCGACAGGGTGCCTTGCAGCGGGAACGGCAGGTGTTTCACCTGGAAGACGGCCGCCTTGTCGCCGCTGCGGAGGCGGGCGAGGTAGTCGTCGGCCCACGTCTTGGCGGCGTCGGCGGCGGTACCGCCGGCCTGCTTGTAGGCCATGCTCGCCGACCCGTCGATGAGCAGGACGACGTTCCGCGGCCCGCCGCCGGCGGTGGTGCCGAGCCAGCGGGTGGTGAGCTGCGGCGCGGAGACGGCGGCGACGACGAGGGCGACCAGGACCATCCGCAGGAGCATCAGCCAGAACTGCTCGAAGAACATCTTCCGCTTGGTCTTCTGGCCGAGCTGGAGGAACCGCATGGCGGCCCAGTCCACCACGTCGAACTTGCGACGGCTGAAGAGGTGCACGACCGGCGGCACGACGACGGCGGCCAGACCGAACAGCAGGGCGGCGTTGAGGAACGTCATGGCCGGGCGCGATCCGGGTGGCGGGGCGTGCCGTGTATGATACCGCCCGCTCAGGCGTCCGGTTCCCAACTCTCGGCGAACGCCTTCACGTCGGCGTCGAAGTCCTGGAACGCCGGAAGGCTCAACAGCGGGGTGAAGTCGGCGATGCAGTCGGCGACCCAAAAGGGGCGAAAGCGACCGATGAACTTGTCCCAATTGCGGCCGGTCAACTCACTCGCGATACGAATCAACTCGTCCAACGCCGCTTTCGGATCGGCAACGATTTCGAGCTTTTTCCGCGAGGGCAGGTGTAGTTTTACTCTGCCACGTCGGTTTTCGGCAGCTTCTCGGATCGCGGCCTCGTCGATCAGCAACCACGCCTCGGATTCGCGGACGGGGATGACGCAGACGTGCGGAGTGATGAAGCCTTCGGCTCGCAGTTCGACGACCGCTGAAGCGATCTGCTGCCGTTTCAGCGGTGGGTTCTTGTCCGCATCCAGGTGAATGAACAGGACATCGCACGGGAAAAGCCGTTCCGCCGCCGCAATCTTCTCCGCGAGTGTGTGCGGCGTTTCCCGCAACCGGCTGGTGTCGGCGAGACTGTCGTCGATGGGGATTTCCCCGAGGTGCCGGCGAAGCGTCCATCGGATGATCGGCAGGAGCATGTCATCGCTCGGCCCTTCCGCGCGGAGAGTCACGCGCAACGGCGGAATCACTGTTCGGACTCCGTCAGGTGATCGAAGAGCGTCCGAACGATCAGCGTATCTCGCACCTTGACGCGCGACAGCCGACCGTTCAGTTCGCCTCCACGGTGCGAGGAAACAGCGGGAATGGGCGTCGCGGCCCGCGCGGGACCGCGGGGTTGGAGCAGTGCCAGCATGGCCCCTTGCGTGATGGTGGGCGGAGGCGACTCGGACTTCAGACGCCAAGTGTTCGGCATGCATTTGAAGGACACGTTTCGAACGATGCGGTCGCCCACGAGCAACTCCGTCGTGTCCGCGCACAGGAGGTCCGCCTGATCGACTTCCTGCACCACCAGTGGCGAGTGCGTGTTGACGATGACTTGTCGGAGCGGGTTGTCGGGAGCGATCGGCCGTCGCGCATCGACCGCGATGTCTTCCAACAGCCGGACCATCGCCGGCACCCGTTCGGGATGGATGCCGTTTTCCGGCTCTTCAAAACAGATTAAGCCGACCGCTTCGGGATCTTTCTCCAATACCGATAACGCGAGGAAGCGGAGGGTGCCGTCCGAAAGTGCGCGGGCGGGCAGGGTGGTTCCCGCTCGGTCGGTGGCGACGAGGGACAGGAGTTCGCGTTTCTCGTCCAGATCGACGCCGACCGCGCGCACGTCCAGTATCAACTCCTTCAACCTGCCGGCGACTTGCTCGTAGACCGTCGGGTCGGATTTCGACAACCGGTGAAGGGTCGCCGGCAGGTGCGAGCCGTCCGCGCCGAGGCGGGGCGTCGCCGTGAATTCGTCCGGCTTCCGGAGTGCGGACGGCTCCAGTTGCAACAGCCGCCAAGACTGCATTTCCCTCCGGGCGAGGAGCGCGGTCGGGCTTTCTGACGCATTCGTCGCGGAGAGGACGGTTTTCGGCAACTGATGTGCCGGACGTTTCGTCTTGTGACCGGCTCCGCCACCGCCGTCAATGTGTAGCGAAACCTGCCGGGCTGCCCCCTCGCCGTCGGTCGAGATGAACATGATCTTCCGAGTAGACTTCGGCACCACCGCGTCGCGCCAAGTGTCGGAAAGCGGGAAGAGTAATCGCCCTGCAACCTCTGCCGGTTTGATGTACGTCAACTCCTCCTTCACGAGTTCCAGTTCGCCGATGCTCGACTGCGAGTGGTCCTGTCGCAGCCCCAATTCCAAGGTGTACCGGAGAAACGTGGAGGTCGCTTTGGCTCTCAAGCCCAGGTCGTCGATGCCCTCGCGCAGAATGATCATCTCCGCTTCGAACCGCATCCGCTCGGCTTGCCGGTCGCCGACCTTGTGGAAGAGTGCCCGCAGATCCCCGCTGCGCCCGCCTTCGTCTCGCACCGACTTGGCCGCGTCGAGAAACGTCTTGTCGGCCAGCGCGCTGAGGAAGCGAATGGCGTCGAACAGGTTGGACTTGCCCACCCCGTTCTGACCCGCGATGCAGGTGAATGGGCCGAAATGGACATCCACATCGACGAGGTTCTTGAAGCCCGTGACTTTCAATCGCGTGAGCATGACTCGCACCGGCGGGAGGGCGGAACCGCCACCGAGGGCATTGTACGACGCGCCGGCGGATGGGGTCGGCACCCCCGCGGCGAGACTCCCCCCCGTGCCTCTCAACCGCCCGCCGCCGCGCGGGTCACTTCTTCCCGCCCGCCTTCGGCGCGGCGGCGAACTCGGCGGCCGTCATCTCCTTCACGGTGCCGTTCTGGAGCAGGACCGGCCCGCCTTTCTCCGCCGCCTCCTTCGGGTACGCGAGGACCGCCGGGCTGGCGGCGTCCAGCCCCGTGCCCCAGGCGTAAACCACCAACCCCTGGGTCAGTTGGCGGACGGCCATCGGGTGGATCGGCTCCTGCGGGCGGAGGTCGGCCACTTTCGCCGGCGGCTTCTTCTTCTGCGACTGGAGTTCTTCCAGCATCTCCTTGAGGTCCGCCAAGTTCTCGCCGGTGGTGGGCGGCCGGCTGTCGATGCCGGCACCGCCGCCGCACCCGATCGCCGCCGCCAGGAGTCCGAGTGTCAGCCAGCGCATGGGGATTCTCCTCTGGGAAGGTCGTCGGGCGAGTCCCCCGCCGCGCCGGTTCGGCGACGCGGGACTCGCCCGACGGGGTGGCCACCGGATCGGTTCTCAGTTGTCGTTGATCACTTCGCCGCCGGCCGCCGACCCGTAGGCCTGCCAGGCGGCGAAGTCGATGCTGTCGCGGAAGAACCGCACGCTGCCGTCGCCCATGGCGGCGTTCACCCCGGCGGTGTGGTAGCTGCTGGCGGCGATGTGCATCTGGTTGAACCCGACCGCGTCGCTCAGCGGCAGGTTGTAGCAGCCGTGGTTCTCGGCCGCCGGGTTGGACCCGTTCTTCCGGTTCCAGTTCGGCGGCAGCGTGTGGGTGTACAGGGTGGAGGTGAAGAAGTCGCGGTAGTACTGGTGGCCGACCGCCCGGCTGGAGCTGAACTGGTTCGTCAGCGGGCCGGTGCACCCGCCGACAGTTCGGCCGTCGTACATGTTCCAGGTGCCGCTCATCTGCAGGACGGTGGTGTTGTCCCGCAGGCCGCTGTCGGTAGCCGTCAGGGTGCCCCGCATGACCTCGGCGAACAGGCAGGTGTTGCTGGTGCCGTCGCTGATGCCGACCAGGGTGCGGCCCTTCGGCTCCTGCGGGGCGGCCGGCAGTTGGTTGTACGCCGGGCCGCTGAACACGCCGGCCTTCGGGTCGCTGAAGTTGTCCCGCGCGGCCGTCGCGCCGGCGCTGGCATGGTAGTTCAGCCGCCCGTACGGGCCTTCGCCGCCGCCGTAGTCGAGGGCCTTCGCGGACGGGTCGGACGGGCACAGGTAGCTGGCCACGTCCTGGTTCCGCCCGAGCATGTTCTGCGGCGCGCCGTTGATGTCGTAGTCGAAGTTGAACTGGTTGTACTTGTTCCCCTGCTCCATGTACGACAGCAGGACGGCCTGCACGGACGGGTTGCTGCCCTGATTGTTGACCGGGAGCGGGGCGCGGCCGCGGCCGGCCGGCAGGTTGCCGTACGCGCTCTCGTAGTTGTGGGAGGCGAGGGCCAGTTGCTTCAGGTTGTTGCCGCACTTCATCCGGGCGGCAGCCTCGCGGACCTTCTGGACGGCCGGCAGCAGCAGGCCGATGAGGATGGCGATGATGGCGATCACCACCAGCAACTCGATGAGCGTGAACGCGGAACGACGGGAACGCATGTCAGGGCCTCGGAGTAAGAAAAGGTACGGATGACTGCGCCTGCGGCGGGAGCGAGACCGTTCGGCAAGTATAATAGCCTCGGCCGCCGCAGTAGGAATGGAGTATTCATGAAACCGCCGCCCGCGAGGACTTGCTCGCGGGCGGCGGTCGTTCGTTCCGTACCCAGTTCGCCGGCGACACGCGCATCGGGTCTAGCGGCGGTAGAACGGCAGCGGCGAGTAGCGGAGCGTCTGACCCAGGGGGCCGTAGGACGGCGTCACCAGGTACGGGGTGTTGTTGAAGGCGTTGAAGTTGTTCCCGTAGAAGTTGGGGGCGACGTAGCCCTGCCGGTTCAGGAACACGCCGGTGTACGGGTTCGCGTAGGACTGGGTGTAGTTGGCCCCGCCCGTGTACGGGTTCGAGTAGCTCTTGTTGTAGTAGTTCTCGCCGGTGAACGGGTTCGAGTACCCCTGCTGCTGCACGATGCCGCCGTTCGGCGTCTGGTACACGGCCCCGTAGCTGCCGCCGAACGGGCCCGGCTGACCGAACGGGGTGACGAACTGGGCCGACGCGGTGCCGGCCGTCGCGGTCAGCAGGCCGACCGCCAACAGACTACCGAAGAAGATGCGCTTACTCATGGCTGCTTGCTCCGAGGTGGTACTCGAGACGGCCGGCCAATCCGGCCCGTCGATGTCACGAAGTAATAACGCACCCGGCGTGCCGATCTTGCGGGAAAATTCCGGAATTCCGCGCGGCACCGGGGATTGTAGCCTCACTCCGTCTCGATGGTGACGGCCATGACCACCGGGGCGGACTCGTCGGTCCCCTTCTTCAACTCGATGGTTTTCACGACCTCGCCGGGCCGCTTCGGGGTCACACTCAGGTAGCGAATCTGCTGGCCCCGCAGGGCGAAGGCGTACTTCGACTCCGGCACCTCGATCTTCCGAATGTAGTCCGCGAAGTGGACGCCGTTCTTCCACTCGTGGCTCTCCGTCTTGCCGTCGGCGTAGGTCAGCACCACCGTCATCGTCAGGCCGCCGCGGGGGGTGGACGGGAAGTTCCACCCGCCGACGCCGCTCAGGAAGTGCAGCGCCTTCGCCTTCGTGTTGCACGGCAGCGTCACCGTCTTCGGCATGGCCGGGGGCTTCTTGCCGTTCGGCCCGTACAGCAGGATGGCGTTCTTGATCTTGTCGCCCTGCGGGTCGGTCAGCGCGAACGGCACGCCGTTGAAGGTCTTCGGCGTCCAGTCCTTGAAGATGAGCCGTTCCAGGTCGCCGTCGTCCTCGTAGAACATGCCCTTCGTCGTCACGACCGTGGCGTACTTGTCCAGCGGGATCGGGATGAACTTGCCCTTTAGCGTGAGGAACTCCAGCAGGTTCGTGAGTTCGTCCTTCGTCATCGTCTTCTCGAACCCTTCCGGCATGAGCGACTTCTTCGACTCGCTCAGCTTCTCCAAGTCGTCGCGGGCGATGGCGTGCCGCTTGTTCTCGGCGTCGAGCAGTTCCACCGTCGTTTTCGACTCGGCCGCGAGCAGCCCCTGAATGGTGCGGCCGTCGAGGAGCGTGGCGGTGTACGCCTTGTAGTTGCCCTCCACGCTGCGGGACGGGTCGAGGACGTGAATCAGAATCTCTTCCTTCGGGTGGACGGCGAAACCGGTCAGGTCGGGGCCGATCTGCGCGCCTTCGCCGCCGTGCTTGTGACACTTGGCGCAGTGCTGGGTGAACGCCTTCTTGCCCAGGCCCACGTCGCCCGTCGTCTTCAGGATGCCTTTGAACTCCTCGATGACTTTCTGGCGGTCCGGGTCGGGCAGCCCGCCGCCCGCCGCGAGCAGCTTCTTCGCCCGCTCGGCGACGGCCGCGTCCGGGTACGCGGCCAGCGTCGTTTTCTGGTCGAGCGCGAGAATGTCGAACCGCAGGGTGCCCTTCTCCACCGCGTCGAGGAACGCCTTCGCGTTCTCGGCGCGGCCGAGGATGAGCCGCAGCGCGACCGGGCGGGCGAGCGTCGGCAGGGCGTCGAGCTTGGCGACGAGCGCGGTGCCGGCGGTCTTCGCCTTGCTGCCGGCGAGCGCGTCTAGGATGCCGATGGCGAGTTCCGGCGACGCCTTCTCCGTGAGCGCGGCGACGAGGGTGCCGGCGGCGGCTTCGTCGGCCGGCAGGAACTCGATGACCTGCCGCGCCGCGTCGATGCGGGCGGCGTCGCCGGCCTTCGCGTCGCCGACGGCGACGAGCAGGCCCTTCGCCAGTTCGCCGAATTGGGCGTCGATGCCCTTCACGCCCCAGGCGGAGGCGAGCTTGAGCAGCCGGCCGCGCGCGGTCGGCGACACGGCGACCAGCGCCTTGGCGAACGCCGCTTCGTCCTCGGCGGTCAGCTTCGCGGCTTTGCCCGCCGGCCATCCGGACGCCAGCCCGGCGACCACCGCGTCGGCCACCGGCGTGCCGGCGACGGCGGTGAGAACCGAACCGATGTCACTCGGCACTTTCGCGGCGTAATTGGCGGCGACCCGCTCCAGCGCGGCCAGCCCTTCCTTGGTCCAGGCGTCGGCGGACTTCAGCGACTTCAGCACCGGCGAGGCGTGAACGACGGACGCCATCAGCGTCGCATCGCCGACGTTGCGGTCGGTGTTCCCGTCGAGTTTCGCCAACCGCTTGGCGAGTTCCACACCGGCGGTGTCGGCGGTGGGCAACTCGGCGAGCGCGAGCAGCGCGGCGAGCCGGACGGACGCATCCGGGTCGTCGAGCAGCTTCGACTTCACCAGCACGTCCGCCGAGTCGGGCTTCTTCGGGAGCGTGGCCAGGGCGGCTTTGCGAACGACCGGCGACGGGTGGTTCAGCCCGATGGGGGCTTTCGTCTCGGTGGTCAACGCGACGCCGATCGCGTCCAGAACCCACACCGCGTGCTGTGCGCCCCGTTCACTGCCGCCGGGGTTGTCGAACAGCTTGGCCAGCGCCGGAATGACCGCCTTGTCGCCCTTCTCCACCAGCAGCCGCTGGGCGTGGAGCCGCCAGAAGAGGTTGTCGCTCTTGAGCGTTTCCACCAGCGCTTCGGCCTTCGCGTCTTTCAGGTCCGGTTGCTTCTGGAGCTTCGCCTTCGTGTACACGAGCTTGTACACGCGGCCGTACTTCTTGTCCCGCAGTTCGGTCTCGTAGGCCCCACCCTTGCCGGTGGTGAAGCCCTGCGGCGTCGGGTTGTGCTGGACGATGAAGTTGTACCAGTCGAGGAGCCACACGTTCCCGTCCGGGCCGACCTGCGCGTCGATCGGCGCGGCCCATTCGTCGTCGGAGGCGACCAAATTCCAGGCGTACTTGGCGGCGTACTCGGTGCCGTTCTGGGTGAGTTGGAACGCGGCCGTCAAGTGGCCTGTCGGCTCGGACACGAACGCGACTTTGTTCCAGTATTCCGGCGGGTAGTTGCGGGCGGTGTAGACGGCGCAGCCGGAGGCGGCGGTGAACCCGCCGTGCCAGTCCACCTGCCGCACTTTGTCCGTGACGGGCGCGAACTTGTTATCCGGCACGATCTGCTTCAGCACGCCGGCGGTCAGGCCTTTCACCTTCTCGTAGTAGCGGTTCGGGATGGCCGCGTGGACGAGGACGCAGCCGTTGGCGGTGCTGCCGAACAGCTCGCCGTCTTCGTTGAACGCCACGCCCCACGAGTTGTTGCTGGTGCTGCGGAGGAACTCGAACTTCTCGACACTCGGCGGGCCGACCTTATCCGCGACCACCTTGAAGCGGTAAAGTCCCTGACGGAAGTTCAGCTTCTCGCCGGCGACGGTGCCGTTGAACCCGCTGTACCCGACCATGCCATAAATCCAGTTGTCGAAGCCGTAGCGCAGGTTGCTCGGCCCGGCGTGCGTGTCGGCGGTGCCCCACCCGCTGAACAGCACTTCCTTCACGTCCGCCTTGTCGTCGCCGTCGGTGTCCTTGAGGAACAGCGTGTGCGGGGCCTGATGCACGATCACCCCGCCGCGCACGCACAACATGCTGGTGGGGATGCTCAGCTTCTCCGCGAACACCGTCACCTTATCGGCCTTGCCTTCGCCTTTGGTGTCTTCGAGAATGATGATCTTGTCGCGGCCCTGCCCGTCCCGCTTCAGTTCGTTCGGGTAGTCGTAGGTCAGAGCCACCCACAGCCGGCCGCGCTCGTCCCACGTCATGCAGATCGGTTTGCCGCCGCCGAAGTCCGCCTCCGACGCGAACAGTTTCATCTCGAAGCCTTCGGGCATCGTGTAGTGCGCCATCGACTTCTCCGGCGTCAGCGGCTTCTGCATCTTCGTCTGCGGTTCGGCGAGGACGCCCCACTGCTTGCTCGGCGGGTAGAACGGCACCTTCGCCGGGACGTACTCGAAGTCCGTCGGCTTGCCGGTGATCGGCGTCATCTTCACCGTGTCCGAGAACGCGCCGGCAATGGCCGGGTCCTGGTTGCACGCCCAGCGGATGCCGCGCTCGACGAGGTTGTGGAAGCCGGGGTTGCCCCACGTCCGCTGGTCGTGACCCCACGCGGTGTAGAAGACCCGCCCCTTGCCGTGCGTGCGGACCCACGTCCACGGCTCCTGCAAGTCCTTCTCCGCCCGCGTCTCCAGCACCACGCGGTCCTTCTCGTTGTGCTTGGCGTGCAGGTACGTCTCGTCCCAGCTCTCGAAGCCGCCGAAGCCGGTCATGATCGGGTGGTCGGCCTTCGCGTTCTTCACGCGGAAGGTGCCGTCGGTGTGGCTGCGGAACTGCGCGCCCACGAGATCGACGTACTCCTTGTCGTCGATGAAGCAGAAGCTGGCGCAGTGCAGCGGGATGAACCCCTTGCCGGACGCGGTGTACTCCAGGATCGCCTTCACATGCTCCGGCTTGCCCTTCGGGTGGTTGGCGAAGATGACGAGGCCGTCGTACTTGTTCAAGTTGGCCAGATTGAGGTCGTCGAGTTTGTCGGTGTACGTCATGGCGATGGCGCGCTTCGCCAGCACCGGTTCGAGTTGCTTGAACCGCGCCGCCGGGTCGTGCCCGGCGGTGCCGCCGAGGAACAGCAGGGACAGCTTCGGCGGGTCGGCGGCGACGCCGACGCCGGCGGCGAGGAGGAGCGAGAGCACGGAGAGGCGGAACATGGAGAGGGAACCTCTTGGGGGAAGACCGCACTCGGAGAGTACGGAGTACCTTGTCACATCGACTGCACGTGATCGGCGACCGCGTCGGTGAGCTGCTGGACGACGCCGGCGACCGCGCCTTGCTGCTTCGTCCCTTTCGCCCGCAGCAGCGCGCAATCCGCCACCGACGGCGGCAGGGAGCGGGCCTTCGTCAGTTCGACCACCCGTTCGAATAGGGTGTCGTCGGCGTCGAACAGGCGGGCGTGGACGAACACCGTCTTCGGGTTGAACAGGTTCACCACCGCCGCCATCGCCACCGACACATAGACCGTCGCCGCGTGCAGCTCGGCCGTTAGCGGCCCGCGCCCCGACCGCACCAGTTCGATGGCCTCGTCCGCCGTCACCGGCCGGCCGAGTTTCCGGCTCACCCGCCCGGCGAACGCCGCTTCGTTGCACACCGTTTCCAGGCAGCCGGTGTTGCCGCAACCGCACGGCCGGCCGCCTTCGATCACGACGGTCAGGTGCCCGATTTCGCCGGCCAACCCGCTGTGTCCCTTCAGCAACCGGCCGCCGTTCATCACCCCTAAACCGACACCCGCGCCGACATCCAACACCGCGTAATCCTCCAGCCCGACCGCGCGGCCGTAGCTCCGCTCGGCCAGGCACAGCCCGTGCGACTCCTGCACCGCCGCGCCGAGGATTCCGAGGCGGTCGCCGAGGTCCGCCGCCGGCGCGCGGCCGTCGGTCATCGGCAGGTTCGGCGACAGTACGCCCCGCCCGGTGGCGGAGTCCAGCAGCCCCGGCACGCTCACGCCGACGCCCAGCGTTTCAACGCCGGCCTTCGCCATCCGTTCCTCGCAGTGCTTCTCCAGCACGTCGAGCAGTTTCGCATAAGTGGGCGGCGTCGGGAATGTCCGTGAATCCGGATGTATCACGCCATCAAATCCGGCCGACACCACCGAACAGCGCCCGGCATCGATGACGACGCCGAGGACTTGCACCCGCGCACTGGCGAGCCGCAGTTTCGCCGCCGGCCGGCCCCGCGCGAACTCGGCCGCGCGCTCCTCCAGCAAGCCGGCGTCGAGCAGGTTGCCGACGGCCTTCGACACTGTGGGGGCACTGAGGCCGGAGTGCCGGGCCACCTCGGCGCGGGTGAGCGCTCCGCGGGTCTGGAGGACGCGCAGGATTTGCCGCTCGTTCAACTTCCCGACGAGGCTCGGCCGCAGGGTCGAAATGCGCGTCATGCGGACAGGGTAGCCGACGCCGAAACCGGCGGACAGGGAATTTCGCAGGGTTGTTTAGAAACGCGGCCGCAGAGCGGACTTCACGATGGTGTGGCGTCGTGTTAGCCCGCCGCGCCAGCAAGGGGCGAGCCGCTGAGTGGTTGGCCCCTTGCTGGCGCGGCGGGCTAACAAAACCAGAGCGCGACACCACCCCGAAGTCTGCCCGAGCACTGCTTACGAGACCCCGGCTACGGGTACCGGGCGCGGCCGGTGCTTGCGGCCGTTCAGGATCGCGCCGACGAACGTGTACCGCACGCACCACTCGTAACTGGCGAGCAACACCAGCAGCGACAGCGCCGTCACGACCGCGAACTTGACGACCGCCGGGGCCGGCCAGTCCTTCACCCAGAACTGGAAGGCGACGATCGGCGTGAGGCTGGCCAGGTAGCACCAGTACGAGGCGTCGGCCAAGTAGCGCACCCACGCCCGCTCGCGGCTGAAGTGATGCAGGAACGCCCCCCAGAGGCCGGCGATCATCAGCCAGGTGTACGCCACCGACGCCAGGCCCGCGGCCAGCTCCGTCGCCGTCGCGCCCTCCCCGGCGCGCTCCGCCGTCGTCCCCCGGATCACCAGCACCAGCAGCGCCGGCAGGACGAGCGCGTTGGCCGCCATCAGGTTCGCCCGCCACCCGCGCCCGAACGACACGGTCAAGTCGCGGTGCCGGAACAGCAGCCACCCGAACGCGAAGAACCAGCCGTAGTACGCCAGGACGTGCCACCGCGGCGACCACGCGGCGGGCGTGTCCACCACCCAGTTCATGGGCAGCATCAGCGGGAACGTGAGCAGCGCCGGAACGAGCAGTCGCGCCCGCCCTTCGACGACCCGCCGGAAGGCTGCCTCGAAGCGGGCCAAGAACGCGGTACCGTCCAGCCGACCGAGGACCGGCGCGAGCAGGCCGACGGCGGCGTAGAGGAACAGCAGGTAGTACAGGAACCAGAGGTGAATCGGGTGCAGCAGGGTGAGGAACTCCCCGGACGTGAACCGGTCCAGCACCAAGCGGCCCGTACTCGCCTCTGGGGACTCGGCCACCAGCCGGGCGGCGTAGTCGCGGAGTGGCGACGGATCGCCGCGCACTTCCACCGCGCGGACGTTCTCGATTTCGGCGCAGAGGAACGCGGCCTGGACGGTCGGTGTCACGAACAGCAGGGCGAGGGCGAACGGGATCGCCACCCGCTCGATCCGGTGGCGGAGCATCCCGCCGGTGCCGTACCGCCGGTGCAGCAGGCACCCGAAGTACCCGGCGAAGAGGAAGAACAACTGCATCCGGAAGTCGTGCGTCGCCAGGAGCAGCACGTCGGCGAGCGGGGTCGGGGCGTCGTCGCGCACCGGCCAGAATGCCGGCGGGCGGTCCATGAACGAGATGGCGGCGTGCAGCAGGATGCCCAGGAACATGGCGAACCCGCGCAGGCTGTCCAGCGCGTGGTCGCGGGCGGCCGCAGTCGGTGGGGGCATTGCGCGGAACTCGCACCGAATGGCGAGCCGGCAGCGCGAGCCGCCGGTTCGTCGGGTGTGGCCGTCACCGAATGCGGAGCGTCACCCGCTCGGTGTCCTTGATGGTGCTGGTCTTCTTGGTCGCCCCGGTGGCGAGCAATTCGTACTCGAACAGCCCGGCCGGCACCGCGACTTCCTTCAACTCGTTCGACTTCAAGTCGTGCGAGGTGCCGTTGACGACGATTTTCACGTCCGTCGCGTACTCGTTGATAAGCCGAATGGTGCCGGTGCCGCCGGCCGGGACCTGCTCGCCGACGGGCGACGAGCCGACCACCTGCTTCGTCGCGTCCAGCTTCTTCTCGATGCGGGCGATGGCCTCTTCCAGCGTCTGCACCCGCTTCAGCAGGCCGAGGTCCACCGGCAGCACGGGGGCCTTCCCGTCGGTGCGGCCGAGGATGTAGTCGGCCTGCACCTCGTTCTGCTTCCGCAGCGCCGCCACTTCCTTCTTCAAATCGTCGATGGCCTTCTTCACGTCGAGTTCGGCGGCCGGCAGTTGCTTCGGCTCGTCGGCGGCGCGGAGGACCGGCGTCGGGGCGAGGGCGAAGCCGGCACCGAGCGCGGCGGACATCATGGCTTGACGGAGGGTGAGCGTCACGGGTGGGTCTCCGGGTGTCGACGGCGGGTCGAGCGGACCGACCGGCGCGGGCAGCACCGTGACCGCGGGACGGGGCACGGGCGGCACCTCGGCGGACATCGCTCCCGGATTGACGGTATTGCCCGGAACGGACGGTCGCAAGTTGAAATCCGGATTCGGCGGTTGAATCCGCGGCACGGCCGGCGCGGGGGCCGGAAGCGGGGCAAGCTCGACGGGCTGCGCAAGCGGCGGCACCGGCTTCGGGGCCGGCGGCAGTTCCGGCATCGTCGGCTTCGGGGCCGGGCCGATTTCGGGTGTGATCGGTGGCAGCGCGGGCGGGTCGAACCCGCCGGGCTTGGGCAGGTCGCCGACCGGCGGCAGGTCTAGCGGCGTCGGCAGGTCCGGCGTCGGGGACGGCATTGCCGGCAGGGCGGGCGACGGCATCACCGGCGGCGGCGGCGGGAGCGGGGCGGGCGGCGGCGCGACCTCGCCGGGCTTCGGCTGTTCGCCCAGCGGCGGCAGCACGACGGGCAGCGACCCGCCGGCGGGGAGGAGCGGCGGCAGCCCGACCGGGTCGGGGCGGCCCTCGCTCACGGGCGGCAGCGGCGGCAGGGCGGGCAAGTCGCCCGCCGGGTTCGCGTTGGTGACGCGAAACAGGCCGAACCCGCCGGCTCCGATCAGCAGCCCGCCGGCGATGACGCCGAGGAGCGACACCCGCCCGCGCGGGGGTGCGGTGTGTCCGATCATGGGGAAACCTCCGTCCGTGGAGTAATTGGGGCGAGCCGCGACCGCCAGGGAGCGGCATCTTCTGGTTATCCGAGCCGGAAGCGTGAGCGACGGTGCTTGCCGAAGACCGTCGCTCACGCTTCCGGCTCGCACGCGAAGATGCCACTCCCTGGCGGTCGCGGCTCGTAGGGTGGTCAGCTCTCGCGGTGGGCGAAGCGGTGGGCCGGGCCGTCCGCCCAGCCGGACTCCGCGGCCGCGTCGTCGGCGTGCAACTCCATCAGGAAGGCGTCCTCGCCGCTGTCCTCGTAGTAGTTCCGCAGCACCCGCGTGGCGCGGAAGTCTTGGGTGCGGAAGAAGAGCTGTGCGGGCAGGTTCCGCTCGCGGACGGCCAGGGTGACCTTGGCCCGCCGGTGGCTGAGCATCTTGCCGAGCAGCTTGGCCACCATCAGGCCCCCGACGCCGCACCGCCGGTGGGCGGGGGCGACGGCGAAGTTGAGCACGTGCAGGCGGGTGGAGTGCAGTTCGTAGATCATGAACCCGACCACCCGCTCGTTCGTCTCGGCCACCATGCCGATGCAGTTCCGCTGGCGGAGGCACTGGAGGAAGTCGTCTTCCGTCCAGGCGAAGTCGAAGCCGGCGCGCTCGGCGGCGAGCACGTCGGTCAGGTCGCGGCGGATCATCCACCGGATGTGGACATTCGTGGCGGCGGCCTTCGGCTTTCGAGCCGTGGTCGTGGTCATGCGCGGTACTCCCCCTCGCCGGCGCGTGGGCTTCGTGCGCCGGCGGTCCGTTCCCCTTCGGTTTTCGACCCGCCGGCCGCGTTCCCCCACGCGGCCGGCGGCCCGGCGGTCGTCCCCCAACGACCGGCCGAGAAGTCCGTCTCTCCACTGGCTCCTCTCTCCCGTGGGGAGAGGGGTTCCAAACAAGACCTCATTCCTTGTAGAACTTGGTATTCTCTTCCTTCACCACCGGCGTCTTGATCTGGTCGCAGGTGAGCTTCACGCGGAACCGCATGTCGCCCGGCAGGGTGCCCTTGACCCGCATCCGGTAGACCGCCTCGGCCTTGGCCGCCAGTTGCGGCAGCGGGTCGAACAGCACCGTCTGCGTCCCCTGGCCGCGGCCGTTGGTCGGGCCGGCCGACGCCATCATCGCCGTGCCGTCGGCCAGCTCGGCCACCAGTTGCACGTTGGTGCACGGGCCGGTGCCGTGGTTCATCACCTTGATCTCGTACACGGTCTCCTTGCCGACCTCGACCAGCCCGTCCGCGCCGGTCAGGTCGAACCGCAGGGCGGCCACCCCCTCGGCCTTGACCGGCGTCTCGGCGCGGGTCTCCAGCGGCTTGCCCCGCGCGGCGACGGCCGCCACGCCCGCCCCGGCCGGGGTCTCGACCCCGCCGGCCTGCACCGTGGTGCGGATGGCCCCGTCGGCCGGCGCGACGGCCCGCAGTTTCACCGTCACCCCCTTGCTGCCGCCGGCCGGCAGGCCGTTCAGCCGCCACACCACCGACTTGCTGGCGGCGTTGAACGCGCCGCCGTCGGACGCCTGCACGAACTCGAACCCGTCCGGCACGGCCGTCCACATGGCGACCGGGTCGGTGGCGGCGGAGCCGGGGTTGCTCAGTTCGATCTGGTACACCGGCTCGGCCCGCACCAGGCACCGGACCGGGCCGGTCTGCTTGACCACCAGTTGCGGCTCCACCAGGGTGACGGCGGCCTTCGCCGTCTCCGGCTGGTTGGCGTCGGCGAACACGCTCAGCACGAACGTCTCCTGGCCCGGCCGGGCGGCGGACACTTCCAACGGGAAGGTCTTCGTCTGACCGGCGTCCAGGTTCGCCATTTGTCCTTCGATGACCTGCCCGTTCTTGTGCTTCAGCCCCTCGGTGAAGCGGGCGTGCAAGCGCATCTTGCTGGCCGGTCCGGACCCGGTGTTGGTCAGCTTCACGTTGAACACCACCGGCTCGCCGACGCGGACCACGTCCGGCCCGGTCAGGGTGACGCCGATCCGCGGGCGGGTCACTTTCACGCGGGCCTCGACGCCGGCGGCGAAGGTGACGGCGGCGCGGCCGCGGAGTTCCCCCTCGTCGGCCGGCGTGACGGTCACTTTGATCCGCTTCTCGGCCCCGGCGTCCAGCCCGCCGACGGCCCACGCCAGCTTGCCTTCGCCGGCGGTCTCGGCCGGCGGCTCGGTCGTGCCCAGGGTCGCTCCGGCGGGCAGGTCGTGATCGATCCGCACGCCGGTGACGGCCACGGTGCCGGTGTTCCGGACGATCAGCGTGTAGGTACACGGCTGGCCGACGCCGACGGCCTCCGGCGCTTCGATCTCCACCGAGACGTTCGGCGCGGCGCGGGAGGACAGGTTGGCGGCCAGCGGCGGCGACGGCGGGGCGGCGACCGGCGGAGTCGCGGCGGCGGGGCCACCCGGAAGCGGCGGCAGCGCGCCCGGCCCGCGTTCGGCGACCACCGTCGGCGGCTTGGCCGCGTCCGGGATCGGCAGCGGTTGCGGCTTCAGGTCGGGAACGTCCGGCCCGCCGCCGGGAGTCGGGAAGAAGCTCGGCTTCGGCTGGTCGCCCACCGGCGGCAGGGGCTTCTTCAGGTCGAGGTCCGAGGCCGACACCGGACGGACGCCGTCCGCACCGGCCACCACCGGTTGCGTCAGTCGCGGCGGCGCGAACGGGGCGGCCCCGCCGGGGGCCGGCAACGGCCCGCCCGACGGCGGACGCACCGGCGGCGGCGGATTGTACGTGGAGTTGTACGCCGGGTTCGGCGTGATGCTGCCCGGATAGTACCTCGGCGCGGGCGGCTGCGGGGCCTGACCGAAGGCGGCGTGCGTCGCCCCGGCGGCGAGGACCGCGGCGGCGGCGAGACGGATTCCGAATAGGCGACGGTTCGGCACGGTCGGTTCCCCCTGAGACGAGCGGCCGTCGGCGGCCGCGGGTCGTCCCCCGACGGACCCGCGACGCGACGACCCCACCCCACCGAGTGGTGGTTCACGGTACTTGGTCTTCCGCCCCGGCCGGGGCCGGGTACTTGAGCGCGTTCTTCGCCAGCTTGGCGGCCACCGCCCCGCTCAGGTCGATGCCGGTGTGTTCGCTCAGCAGGAACACGATGTTGGCCACGTCCGCCAGTTCGTCGGCGATGGCCTCGCGCAGTGTCGGGTCGCGGCCGGCGGCGACGGACTCGTCCGGCGTCAGCCAGCGGAACACGTCGCACAGCTCGCCGACCTCGCTGGCCAGGGCCATCGTCAGGTTCTTCGGCGTGTGGTACGCGTCCCACCCGCGGACGGCGGCGAACGCTCGGACGGCGGCCTTGTGCGCCGCCACCGGGGTGGTCGCGTCGGTCATCGGGCGCTCGGGTGGTCTGGGTTCGGTCGCCCCGCCTCGTTTCCCCCGTGGCGGTGCGACTCGCCGGCGGACGATAGCAACTGGCTCGGCGGTGTCAACCGAATGTGGCGGCGAAAAGCGGTCGGAAACGGGCGGTCGCGGGCAAGGTGGGGGACGCCGGGAACGAGGGGTCTTTTTCCGGCGTCACGAAGCGGAAGACCCCTCGCCCGGTTGCGTCGCAACCGACCTCTCCCCGACGGGGAGAGGTGGAACGACACCGACCGACGCGGTTCCGGATCGGTCGGATCCGGTATCACTCGGCCTTCAGCGTCCGCACGAGGTCGGCCAGCTCCTTCGCCTTGCGGTCCTTCGCCTTCGTCAACTCCTTCAGCTTGGCCTGCCGCTTCTCGATCTCCGTCTCCTGGTCGTCGAACTTCTTCAGGTACCGCTTGAACGCCTCGGACTCCTTCGGGGCCTGGGCCATGTTCGCGCGGATGCGGGTCTGCTCGTCGCCGATCTCTTTCAGCGCCGCCTGCTCCTCGGCGATGCCGGCGACGGTCTCGGCCTGCGCCTGCCGGGCGGCCAGCACCTTGCCGACGGCCGCCTTCACGGCCGGCGGGGTGAACGTCTCCCGCTGGAACTGCTCCAGGGCCTCCGCGGACACCCCGGCCAGGCCGACGCTCGTCGTCTCGTCCGTCTCCTCGACCACTTCCAGCGTGCCTTTGTCGTTGGCCGCCAGCTTCATCTCGAAGCGGAACAGTTCGGGCGTCGTCTCGACCGGCTTGTTCGGCGCGACGAGCTTCCAGTTCGGCTTGATCGGCTGCGTCACCCACACCGTCTTGGCCTCGGCCGACTTGTTGAACGCCGCGTACTTCTGCGACGACTTCACCCGCGTCACGGTGGTAATGGCCTGCTCGCCGATCCGCATCGACACCGGCGTCCGCCTGTCGTCGGCCGGCTCCTTGCGGACGTTCACGTCCAGGTCGATGGCGTAGCTGAGCAGGCGGGACTCGCCCGGCTTCACGTCCGGCAGCCGCGCCTGCCCCGCCGCCGTGTCGCCTTCGTACACCGTCACCGGCCCCTGCGCGACGAACAGCTTCGACGTGTTCGTAATCCGCAACCCTTTCAAGGGGTGGTTGCCGAGGATTTCCGGGTTGAAGATGGAGATCCGCTGGGCGTCGATCTTCTCGTCGAGGATCGGCAACAGGGCCGACTTGAACCGGGGCAGGTTGACCGGCTGCTTCACCGCGTACTCGAACGACTCGCCCAGGTTCTTCAGGTCGGACGCGCCGGGCAGGTAGTTCGTGGGCGGCTTCGGCATGTCCGGGTCGGGCGGGGCGGCCAGGCGGTTGGTGCGGGTGTCGTAGTCGAGTCGGTCGCCGAGCAGGCTGCGGACGGACGGCCGGCCGATGCCGCCGTACCCGCCGAGCGACATGTGCGGGGCATAGCCGCCGCGCATCGGCATCCCGACCATTCCCGCGATGCCGCCCCCGACGCCGAGGTTCCCCTGATTTCCGACCTGGCCGAGTTGCCCGCCGAATCCACCCTGGCCGCCGCCGAACCCGCCCATCTGCCCGCCGCCGAAGCCCATGTTGCCGCCGAGCTGCTGCATCGCCACGCCCTGGTAGACCGGCGGGCGGAGGCTGGCGTACAGTTCCGGCTCGATCACCGGGCGGGGGATGTACAGCGGGTCGTACAGGTCCATCTTGTACGTCATCGGCCGGCCGCTGAGCAGCTTCACCGTCACGTTCTCCCAGTCCTCGTCGGTGGTGTTCTCGACGGCCGCGAGGCCGACCAGCTTCGGCCCGCCCTCCCCGCCGACCATGACGCGGTACGTCGGCTTCCATAGCGGCGCGTCGGCGATGTACCCGACGCTCACCTTCCGCTCGCCCTTGCCGGCGAAGGTGACGCCGACCGACTTGGTGTTCGCCCCCCGCGCGGCGGCCAGGGCCTCCAGCGCCTTGCGGAACTCGGCCTGCAACTCGGCCTTGGTGAACTTCACCTTCTTGATCTTGGCCAGCGCCACCGTTTGCAGGCCGTCGTCGGTGAGCAGCGACACCTGTTCGACGGCCCCGGCGGCCGCGGGCAGCACCACGGGCAACGGCCGGGCGGCCCCTTCGGGGAAGGCCGCGACCGACTCCGGGTGGATGACGGTCGGGGCCGGCTTCTCGACGCTGACGATGTTGCCCGTCACCACCGTCCCGTCCTGGTGGGTGATGTCCACCTTCTCGCCGCGCACTTGATGCAGCAAGTTGCCGACGGACGGGTTCTCGGTCAGGTCGATGCTGAACGCCTTCAGGGTGATGTCGGCCGGCGCGCGGTTGTCGTAGGTGACGGCCCGCGACGTGCCGGTCGGGTCGTTCGCCACCAGCGTCAGGATGAGGTCGTTGACATCCTCTTCGTTGACCTTCAGGTCCACGCGGGTGGTGTCGGTGACGGTGCCTTCGCGGTGGAAGTAGCCGATGCCGGCGTTGAACAGCACCACGCGGGTGATGGGCAGCTTGACGCCGGGCTTCGGTTCGGGCGGCTTCTTGTCGCCGGGCTGGCCGAAGATGGGGATGGCGAACAGGGCGAACGTCAGTCCGCCGAGGATCAGGCAGGCGCGGAATCGCATGGGAGGGGTTCCGGAGGGAGGGACTATTTTCGCGGCGACCTTGGCAGCCGCAGTCGGTTCGTCACCAGCAACAACGCCGGCGTGTCCCGTCCGTTGGCGCGGTCGGGGGACACGGCGGGTAACAGATCCCGCCGCGCGGAACCCTCCCGCTTGTTCGCCGGGGTCGCCGCTTGCGGGCGGCGTCACCACAGCAGCCGCACGCCGGCGTCGCGGGCCGCGTCCAGGCGGTCGTAGTAGTCGTGCCCCTCCTGGATCCAGGCCCGCTGGTCGGCGGTCAACCCGTCCGGGCCGACTTCCTTCCAGGAGTCGTTGTCTGGCGAGCCGCGACCGCCAGGGAGTGGCATCGGTTCCGGCGAGCCGCGACCGCCAGGGAGTGGCATCTCGGCTTGGGTTAAAGAGGCCACTCCCTCGCG